>NZ_CP080025.1:0-60000 GCF_020463795.1 Echinicola marina
AGCAAATTTTGATTTTTAATTTAGATTTATTTTCCCCAAATTTGTTGCCCTTCTAGGGTGAAGTAGAGCATCTTTAATTCTTTCTTGTAACCAATTTTAAATGAGTTCAGAGGCAAAAGCAGTATGGGACGAGTGTTTGCGTGTCATTGAAGATCACGTAAACGACCAAAGTTTTTCCACCTGGTTTAAACCGATAAACCCGGTGAGATTGGACAGTTCAATACTTACCATCCAGGTACCCAGTCAATTTTTTTATGAATGGCTAGAGGACAACTATGTTCAGGTCCTAAAATTGGCCATCAAGAATGTACTCGGTCCAAACGGAAAGCTTGAATATGCTGTGGTTGTGGATAGAGGAAACTCTCAAAACCAGCCTTATGTGGTCAGCTATCCTCAGGGAAATATCAGCCCCAACAAAAAGAAGGCAGCCGAAAAACTAGAGCAAGAGCAGAGCAAAAGTCCCTTCGATATGAAATCCCTGGACAGTAATGCGCTTTTGCAATCCAACCTGAACCCTAATTACAGCTTCAACTCATATATCGAGGGAGATTGTAACCGCTTGGCCAGATCTGCTGGTTATGCAGTTGCCACCAAACCAGGAGTAACCTCTTTTAACCCATTGATGATATACGGAGGTGTAGGATTAGGAAAAACACACCTGATCCAAGCCATCGGAAATGAAATCAAAAATGGCCCTGAAGAAAAATTTGTACTATATGTCTCCTCTGAAAAGTTTGTAAACCAATTCATGGATTCCATTAAAGACGGGAACATGAAAAGCTTCACCAACTTTTATATGCAAGTGGATGTGCTTATAATTGATGACATCCAGTTTTTGGCCGGTAAGGACAGGACCCAGGAAATGTTTTTCCATATTTTCAACCACCTGCACCAAAACAAGAAGCAGATCATCATGACCTCTGACTGTCCTCCCAAGGACCTAAAAGGCTTGGAAGAAAGGTTACTTTCAAGATTTAAGTGGGGACTGACAGCTGACTTGCACATGCCTGACTTTGAGACCAGGGTGGCCATCATCAAAAGGAAAATGCAAACCGAGGGTATATATATTCCTGATGATGTAATTGAATACTTGGCCTATACAGTCGACACCAATATTCGTGAACTTGAAGGAGTATTGATTTCATTGATCGCCCATGCTTCCCTCAATCGGGTAGAAATAGATCTTGGTTTGGCCAAGACTATCATGAAGAATATTGTCAAAGACATTGAAACAGAAGTAGGTATAGACTTTATCCAAAAAACTGTTTCTGATTATTATGGAATAAAACTGGATGACTTAAAGGCCAAAACCAGAAAAAAGGAGATTGTAGTAGCAAGGCAAGTAGCCATGTATTTCTCCAAAGAATTTACCAATCATTCATTAAAATCCATTGGCTACCACTTCGGAGGCAGAGATCACAGTACCGTTATTCACGCTGTACAAACGGTCAACGACCTCATTGAGACAGACACTGCATTTAAGAATGCTATCAATGAACAAAGGAAAAAATTCAAGATGAGATCATATTAAAAAGGAGGTTTAACCTCCTTTTTCATTGTTTAACCACCCCTTCTAAAGCCGACAAAGGGAACTTTAATGCAGTTTGCCCCATAGAATAAGGTGTGATTTCATAGGTATTGTAAAGCAGAACAAATTCCTCACCTTCATATCCCATTGCAGCTGGAAGGAAAAATGCTCCATCATCCAAGAAAAATCTTCCATCATCCTTTAAACTTACCCCTTCTTTTACTTCATGATGCTTTCTAAATGCCTGTTCAGCCATTTCCCTTAGTTTTGCTTCATCTAAAATTAGATCTTCATTTTTAAGTAAAGACCGCTGCTCCAAATCATAATTTAGGTACTGACTCACATAATTGGGATGAGCGCCTCCTGTGTACGCACTGTTTAAAAACTCAATAGACACCAAACCTTCCTTCATAAACCCCACTTTGGCCTCAGTTTCGGAATACCATGACTGACTGGAAGTCGGAAACTCTTGTTTGAAAGCATCAAACTCAACTAAAAAGCCATCTGCCAGCTCATCCAATGAGGGTAGATTATTTGCTTTTTCACCCCACTGCAAATACATCTTTAATTGTTCAAGCACATGGATATTGAGCAATACATTTGTTGTATCCTCTCCACCACTAAAAGTTGGGTAACTCATTTTCACTTCAGCACAGGATTCTTCCCCATCAGAACAATTTGACTTTTCAAATGTTTCAATTTTATAGGTCAAAGGCTCCTCTTCAGCTTCTTGCTTTGAAGCATTACAGCCACCTAAAAGTAATCCAATCATCAAACATGACCTATGTATGGTTTTCAATCTCATTTTTCGTCTATTTATTTCGCTTAAAAAAATCATTTACCAAATTTCTTGCCATAGATTGTGGTGAAAAACCACCTTCCTTTAAAGAAGGTAAGATACTTTTTATTTTAGCTTGAACATCCTTGTTTTGATAGAACCGAGCCTCCAATATTTGTTGCACATAGGCATAAAACCAATATTCCCTTTGGTGAAATCGATTTTCATTAAAATGCCCCGAATCATTCATCTTTTTTTCAAATTCCTGTACCACCTGCCATACTTCATCCAAACCAACTTGGTTTATGGAAGAGCATTCCATCACTTTGGGCAGCCAACCATCCTCTCTAGCCCCAAAAAACTGACATGCACTTTGCAAAGCCGCCCTGGCCTCTTCAGCCTTCCCCACCAAGTCTCCGTCCACCTTGGTCAGTACGATAGCATCGGCCATTTCCATAATTCCCCGTTTGATGCCTTGCAGTTCATCACCTGCATCTGGTTGTACTAAAAGCAAAAGGAAGTCCACCATTTCATTAACGATAAATTCAGACTGGCCGGCCCCGACGGTTTCCACCAAAATCACATCAAAGCCTGCCGCCTCACAAAGCAAAATACTCTCCCTGGTCCTAGCCCCCACTCCGCCTAAGCTTTGCGCATTGGGGGAAGGTCTAATAAAAACATTTGAGGCCTTTGAAAGCAACTCCATCCTCGTCTTGTCACCTAAAATACTTCCCTTTGATTTTTGGCTGCTTGGATCTATGGTAAGCACAGCCAGTCGCTTCCCTCTCTCAACCAACAATTGTCCAAAATGCTCTATAAAAGTACTTTTCCCCACCCCTCCTGCACCAGTAACTCCAATTCTAATGGAATTCCCTGTGTATTTCATAATCCTATCAATCAAGTCCTGTCCCAGTGACTGATCTACCTCCAATTTACTTTCCAGTAGGGTGATGGCCCTACTTAGAATAATCGTATCTTTTGCTAGCAACCCTTGTTCGTACTCCGACAGTTTCAATCTTTTTCGGTTGGTCATGGACATAAAAGTGTGTGCTTACTATATTAACAACTTCAATCAATGAAATGGATATTTGACAAAACCTTCTTCGCCCATAGCCTTTTTTTCAAATTTCCCTAAGCAATATGCATTATACTTTGAATCAAAATAAGGCATGGTCCCACTTACCTTTTTAGGGTACTTTCCTTTTGCAGAAAAGAAATAAACCTGCGTATTTCCATATTTGGTATGAGGCATCATCTCCCCATATTTTTCCATTTCTTGCCATAATGTATCAGATACAGTGACTAGGTACACCCTTTTAATGGGACCAGTATTATTAAGGTTTCTAAATTTACTAATCTCCGTAAAATCCATCTTCAGGTCTTTTATGCCCGGCTGCATAAAGGTCTCGACTGATATCCAGACCAATAGTCCCAAAACAGCTAAGGAAATCAAATAAAACAGTTGTTTAGTTTTCATTATAATCTAAGGTTCTTCACTCTTAAAACATTAATTTAGGGGAAAAATTTGAATATGGGGTTTGAATATATCAAAGCACTGCATATTATCTTTATTGTCACATGGTTTGCAGGTCTATTCTACATCGTTAGATTGTTTATTTATCAAGTTGAAACCCTCGAGAGGCCTTCTGAAGAACAGCGGTTCCTTAGGCCACAATTGGATATAATGGCCAGAAGACTTTGGCTGGGCATCACATGGCCCTCCGCTATTCTCACCTTAATTTTTGGTTCTTGGACTTTATATTACCGCTGGGAATATGTAGAATTTGGCTTCATGCAGGCCAAATTGGTCTTTGTATTTTTCCTTTATGTCTATCATTTCATCTGCCATAGGATTTACAAAGATCTGCAAAATGGAAACGCTAATTGGACCTCCACACAATTAAGGATCTGGAATGAAGTAGCTACGATCATTCTCTTTGCTGTTGTATTCCTGATCGTCATGAAAAGCCTCATCAATATGCTTTGGGGAATCATAGGATTGGTACTGTTAAGTGCCCTACTTATGCTTGGCATCAAACTTTACAAAAGATCACGAGAAAGGAACTAATCAATATTTTGAATTGTAGATTATACAAAAAAATGCTTAGACACAACCTGACTATTTTCACCCTGTTAGCTTCTATCTTATTGATCTGGAATTGCTCACCAAAAACAGACAATGAAGGCCAACTACCTTTTTTGGGCCACAAATACACCGAAGAGAAAACTGTAGATGGCAAAACCATCACGGACACAGTTTACCATACAATCGCCCCATTTTCATTTACGGACCAAGAAGGAAATACCATCACCAATCAAGACGTTAAAGGAAAAGTATATGTGGCTGATTTTTTCTTTACCTCATGCCCAACTATCTGCCCGGTAATGAAATCCCAAATGCTACGGGTCTATGAAAAATTCAAAGACAACCCCAGCTTCACCATCCTAAGCCACTCTATAGACCCAACTTATGATACAGTGGAAGTACTAAAAGATTATGCAGAAAGGTTAGGTATAGAGGACGCCAGTGCTTGGCATTTTCTTACTGGAGAGCAAGAAAAAATTTTTGAAATAGGGCAAACAAGTTACCTTGCCACCGCCATGGAGGATAAAAATGAGCCTGGTGGTTTTCTACATAGCGGAGCATTTATCCTGATAGACCAAGAAGGGCATATCAGGGGGGTATATGATGGTACGGTTGCGGAACAGGTAAACAAATTAATGAAGGACATTCCAAAAATTTTGAATGCACATGAAAAAGGGGCTTAAGCTGTTCTATATCGGACTTTTCATCTCCCTGTTTATTGGAGGCTGTCAGGGAAACAAACAAGCTGAAAAGAATCATTTCTCCCTCAATAATATCAAAGACCTAAAAACACGGCAATATGCGATTGAAGGACAGGTCTTATACGAAAACCACTGTGCCAACTGCCATCAATCTGACGGAACAGGTCTGGGCAGATTGATCCCTCCCCTGAAAAATGCGGACTACCTCAAAGCAGATATTGGCAGAACCGTAAGGCTGATCAAACATGGCATCAAAGGAGAAATAATTGTCAATGGAGCGGATTACAATAAAGAAATGCCTGCTAACCCTGCTTTGACCAATTTGGAAATTGCTGAAATCACTACCTATATCTATACTGCCTTTACAGGTCAAGAAAAAATCATTGAAGTGAATAAGGTCAAAGCATTTTTAGAGGAGTAAATTTTTACTCCTCTATTTTTTTAGCTTCTTCCAATGCTTTTTTAATAGCCTCATTTACCTTGGTGACCATTTCCTTCTGCTCATTTAGATAGATGATAGCTTCTTCTTCCTCCATTTCACTTACATCCGCCTTAAACTGCCTCATCCAAACAAACATCCCCTCATAAGCACCCTCTAAATCTCCCACTGCTCCCTTTAACTTCTCTATCCTATCGGTATTATTTACACTATCCTCAAGATGCAATTGTTCTGCTAGGTCCATCAATCTTTTCTGTTCAGATTTCAACTCTCCCATCTTTGGCATGACTTCATCATGTATTTGAATCACCTTGTCTTTTAAGGCTTCCTGCTCTGAGACGCCATCACAGGCTATCATAAACGCCACGCTAATCATTACAAAAACTGCACTTTTGATCATTTTCATATCTCCCATCATTTTCCCCAAATTTCCCTAATTCAATGATTAGAATGAAATAAAAACCCAAATAAATCACATGCGTTTCATCCTTGATCACGCACACACAAATAAGATGAGCAATTGATAGTAATCTATTATCCAAAAACTTATTTTTAA
The DNA here is from genome assembly GCF_020463795.1 of Echinicola marina. Classification (NCBI taxonomy): domain Bacteria; kingdom Pseudomonadati; phylum Bacteroidota; class Cytophagia; order Cytophagales; family Cyclobacteriaceae; genus Echinicola; species Echinicola marina. The sequence goes on from NZ_CP080025.1 coordinate 6,089, forward strand.
CACATAAACCCATAGAATCAAACGACCTGCATCTTATTTCTTTTCAACAAGAAACTATCCAATTTAAATCTTTACTATGAAACCATTTTGCTTTGCTCTAGATCAAATTATCAATAGTGAAAATGCAAGTATGCACCCCATGGACATTGGCTTGATCCGCGGCTATGCTGTATTTGATTTTTTCCGAACCACAAATTACTCCCCCCTATTTCTAAAAGATTACCTTAAAAGGTTTACCAGTTCAGCCAAAAAGACACATCTCAGCTTAACTTTAGACACCAAACAGTTGGAGTCCGTTATTTTGGAGCTCATCAAAAAGAATGACCTTAAGGAAGGCGGTATAAGAATGGTCTTGACGGGAGGAGTTTCTGAGAATCATTTTTCTCCAGACAAAGGGAGCTTGTATATCTTCTGTGAGGAATTGCTTTTACCCTCACCAGAAAAGTACAACAAAGGTATCAATCTTTTAACAGTAGATTATATTAGGCCTATTCCCGAAATCAAAACTACCAATTACGCCTTACCTGTTTACCTTAGCGCTGATTGGAAATCAAAAGGTGTGGAAGATGTACTTTACCATTTTAACGGCATTATATCAGAAAGCTCAAGAAGTAATATTTTCATTGTTAAAGACGGCCTCATCAGCACACCAAAGGAAAATATTTTATTGGGCATCACAAGAAAAAGAATCCTGGAAATTGAACCGACTATAGTAGTAAGGGACATTTCATTGCAGGAAGTACTTGAAGCAGATGAAGTATTTATCAGTAGTACCACCAAAAGGATTCTACCTATCACCCAAGTTGATGGCAAAAACATCGGAAAAGGTATCCCAGGTGATATAACAAAAAGTATTTTTGAGAAATTTTTATCACTGGAAAAAGAAAGCGCCTACTAAAAAGGCGCTTTCTTTTTGATCTTATAATACCAACTCTGCATCCGTTAAAATATACATGAGTTTTTCTGGATCTTTTTTGTTCAGTTTTAAGGTTCCTTTGACCTTTACCCTCTTGGAAGTATATTCAATAGGTGTACTTAACATCACTTCCATTACTGTCTCAGGCCCACCGGAGCCGCAAAAATAACATTCCGCTATGGGCAGAGAAGACAAAATAATATGCTCAGGCTTAAACATTCCTTCAAAAGGAATAATATATCCCTCTGCAGCCACCTCTTTTCCCTCCAATGATTTTATCTTATCACTAAAAACAGGCAGGTACAACTCTCCATATTCATCCTCACCAATTTCATAGGTAACCTCAGAAAGATCTTTCCAAACACTTTTCTCAGATTGGGCATGGACATAGCCCAATACCCCGATCATCAATACTACTAGTAAACTTAACTTTAATCTCATTTTTATTCTTCTCTATTATTTGGTCAATTGTTTCGCTATATCTGTCTTATAAGCTCCCCAAGCTGGAATTAGGGAAGCAAAAATCCCTACGACAATGGCATATACCAAAATCCATGCCTCAGCCTCAAGGAATATCCAAGCTGAAATATTGCTTAAAGCGCCTTGTTCCTGCCCCATAACCAAAACTGACAGAAAAAGGTGCCCCATGAGTATTCCTACCACCGCACCCAAACCTGTCAAGATAATTCCTTCCAAAATGATATGCACGAACAATTGCCCTCTGGAAGCCCCTATGGTACGCATAACAGCCAAATCGTATCTACGTTCCTTTAATGAATTATAAAGAGCTATAAATATGCCTAAACCGGCTATAAAAATAATCACAAATGCCAATCCCTTGATAAGCTTTATACCCACCCCCAATAGCTCAAACAGCCTTGAAATCTCAAAAGCTGGAGAAGCTGCCTGCAATGAACTACGACTATTAATAAACCTGGGCAGTTGTACTGCCGCCATAGGACTTCTATACTGGATCAAAAGGGTAGTAATCTCTCTATCTTCATCAGTATCTGGAAACCCTCTTTTGGCCACTGCTTCTTCCATCATATCATGATGGTGTTCCCCTTCTTGGTCATGGGTAAACCAAACTGATTCCAAGCTAGTCATAATGAGTTTATCCACAACCTTTCCCGAAGCGGCCAATACACCAGTCACAACATAATCATGGTGATCATGCTCATGACTACTGCTCCCAATCCCATGAGAGCCCATAAAAGTATCTCCTACCTTAAGCTTTAATTTTTCCGCTACAGCACTTCCCAATACTACATCGAAAGGCTTTTCCCATGCTTGGCCTGAAACAAAATCAACCTCATAGAGATCCAAATAGTCATGGTTGGTTCCTACAATCCTAAAACCCTTATAATTATCCCCCAAGCCCATAGGAATAGCCTTCTTGACCAACCTGTTTCTGGAGACTCCCTTGGCTTCCTTCAAATCAATATTTCCTGTCGGAAAATCAATATGGTAAACACTAGAAAGGATCAGTTGCAATGGACTTCCTTTTGCTCCAATCACCAAGTCCACACCTTTGGCATCCCTGCTCATCTGGTTCTCGAATTGATCCTGAATAAGAATCAAAACAGTAATAATGGCCAATCCCAATGCCAACAATAAAATATTCAGCCCAGTATTCATGGGCTTTGCTATCAAATATTTCCAACTTAATCGAATCATATTCATAACTCACCTCCCATGATTATCTGCTTACCTACATGCTCTTTCACTCTCTGGTCATGGGTGACGATAATCAGCACTGATCCCATTTTGTGGGCCTGCTCCTTAAGCATTTTGATAACCATCTCGGCATTGGCATCATCTAAACTTGCAGTAGGCTCATCGGCCAAAATCACCTTAGGATTATTCACCAATGCCCTGGCAATGGAAACCCTTTGGGCCTCTCCTTCACTTAAAGCATTTACTTTTGCCTTTTTTTTATGGCCAATCCCAAGATCATGCAGAATTTTATCGATGGTTGCGGACTTTTCTTTTCTTGAAAAAAACTGTGCCAGCGCCAAATTTTCTTCTACCGTCAGGGGGGCAAGTATATGGGGTTTCTGAAAAACGATGCCAATATTTGCCCCACGAAACTTGTCCAACTTGGCTCCTCTTAATTGATAAATATCAGTTTGGTCGATCTTTACCGTACCCTGCTGTGGCTTTAAAAGGCCGCCAAGAATATTCAACAAAGTAGTCTTTCCGCTTCCAGACTTCCCCAACACCAATAATTCATCGTGCTCATTCAACTCAATTTCCGGTATTTGAATCTGCTGAGCTCCTTTATAACTAAATGAAATACCTCTAGCTAAAATCATATTACTTATCCAATAGGAATTTTCACCACAAATTTTGATCCCTTACCAGCTTCACTTTCCACTGAAATTTCTCCCTTGAGTACATCCACACATTTCTTCACTATAGAAAGCCCTAAACCAGATCCTTCTGTAATCCCCACATTCTTGGCCCTAAAAAACCTTTCAAATAATTGAGACTGTTCCTGTTCTGGAATACCAATACCATCATCTGTAATCTCTGCCAACATTATCCCATCCTCTACTGCAACAGAAAAATCCACTTTGCCTTTCTCCTTGGAATATTTCACCGCATTAGAAAGCAGGTTCTCAAAAACCTGATACAACAACTCTGTGTCTGATTTCACCGTCTTCGGCACTTTACTAAATGAGGTCCTAATAGTGACTTCATTATCATTATTAGCTTTCACCACATCCAATACTTCATTGAAAAAAGCAGCTGTAAAAAAACGGGATGGTTTATAGTCGATTTTATTGGCATCCGCTTTACCGAAAAACAGCACCGAAGTAAGCAAGCTGTTCAAGCTTCTTACGGAATTCTCAATTTTCTTGGAATGCTTCACCAACTTCTGTTTTAAAGGATGATCCTTTTCTGCATAGATCTGTAAAAGCTGAGCAGAACTTAAAATAGAAGTCAAAGGCGTTTTGAAACCATGGGATACATTTTGGACAATCCTGGACTTTAGCTCCCCTATTTCACGCTCCTTTTCAAGTGCTTTTTTGAGTTCCTTATTTGCCTCATTTAAGTCTGCTGTACGTTTCCTTACTTTCTCTTCTAGCTCATTATTAAGTTTTTGAAGTTCCTTTTCCTTCTTATCCTTAAAGATTGCCAACTCAATCATCATGTTGAGCTCCCGGATGTTAAAAGGCTTGATGACATAAGCACTTGGATTGGTCCCAGCAATCTTGTGCAAAGTTTCCTCATCAGAACTTGCCGTAAGATAAACTACCGGAATATCATATTTTTCATTAATGATTTCCGTTGTTTTAATACCGTCGAGTTCGCCTCCAAGATTGATATCCATCATCACCAAGCTCACATCATTTTCTCCCAAGACCTCCAAAGCCTCCTCTCCGGTAGCTGCTATGCCAATAATCTCATGATGGTTTTTTTCCAGCGCCTTTTTCAGTAGAAGTGCTGAAACATTATCATCCTCTACTATTAATATTTTAAGTGCGAGCATAGATTTTTATTTGTTTCAAAAAAGCAATTGAATAGGTCAATTTTCCACAATATTAACAATATATATTAATTGATTGGCAATTTAACCCTAACAGTGGTCCCTTCTTTTTGCACACTTTCAATTTCAATGCTTCCTCCCAGAATTTCAACCAGATTTTTTGTAATGGACAATCCCAGTCCTGTACCTTCAAATTTCCTATCATAACCTCCGCTTTCCTGCTCAAAAGGCTGGTAAATATTCTTTACAAATTCCTCACTCATTCCTATCCCCATATCCTTTACGCAAAGACATATGTGCCTATTATGTTTTTTTACATTTATTTGGATCAATCCTTCATTGGAATATTTGATAGCATTGCCCACGATATTATTCACGATCATCTCCAAATAGCGCTTGTCCACGTTAACGATTAGAGGTTTGGTCTCAAACTTTGCCGTGAGCAATAAGTTTTTCTTGATGGCAAGGGTTTTTAGTGGCAGCAATATCTTCGACAAAAAATCATTCACATTGGTTTCCTCATAAACAACTTCCATCTTATTGGCCTCTATTTTGGACATATCCAAAATGCTGTTAATGGTATTCAACAAGCGTTCCCCACTTTCCATTATGATTTCCAGCTGGCCTATCAAAGCCTGATTATTGGGGTTTTGCAGGATGATATTTTCTGTGCTGCCCAGAATTCCATTTAGAGGAGTCCTGATTTCATGGCTCATACTTGAAAGGAAATTGGTTTTTATCCGATTGGCTTCTTCCGCCTTTTCTTTCGCCTCTTTTAATCCTTTTTCGTATATTTTTTTATCTGTAACATCCCTAAAAACTATCAATATCACTTCATGCTCCTCATTCTTTGGGTTTACCCTCGTGACGAAAAGTTCTATGGACTTCAAAGCACTATAAAAAGGAATATCCACTTCAAAGCTCCCACCTTCACCATCGGTCTTTCTAAGCATACCGACTATTTCCCTCCTATTTTTATAAAAAAAACTTTTGTCCTTAAAAAGCTCTTTTACATGATTTATGTTTTTTGCATTTTCAAGATTCACGCCTGACATCAAAATAATGGCAGGATTTAGTGCTATTACCGTTCCATCTGTGTGTGTCAGCACCAGGCCATCTTGAGAGCTCTCCCAGACATTCCTAAATTGGTCTTCTGCAGTTTTTATCACCAAATTCTTCTCATCAATACTTTTCTTAAGCAAGCCTTGTTCTTTGAATTGATTGACGATCATGTTCAATCCAAAACCTATCATCAAGAAAAAAAACATGAGCAAGCCGATAAACCAAAATTGTAAGTAAACAGGTTTTACAACAGAAAAACTATCTGAATAAGCCATCTCTGACTCAAATTGGCCTCCCAAACTTGCCTTAAGAACCAGTTGATAATCCCCCGCGGGGAGATTATTAAATTGCAGGAAATTCGTCCTGGGATTAATAGAAGTCTGCCAGTCCTCATGCAAGCCCAACAGCTTATAGCTCACAGTAAAATTATCCAACTCCAAAAAGCTGATAGCACTAAATTCGATGGAGACATTATTGAAAGCATACGGAATTTTATCGATGTTAATATCTCCATCAGTAGTCCCCAAGACCTTAATATTTCCAACCGACACCATTGGGTTAACCACATAATCTTCATCCTCCTGGGCCATATAAATGGACAGGCCGTTTTGGGTTCCGATCATTACCTGCCCTTCGTCACCTTTAATCAATGCTCCTCTATTGATTTCATTCCCCGAAAGTCCATTTTGAGCATCAAAAAGTCTGATTGTTTCCCCGTTCAACAATGTAACTCCCTGATCTGTGCCGATCCACAAATGTCCTCTCGTATCATTTAACAAGGCATAGACAGGACGGTTAATTTTCTGATTTTTCACAATATAATCCCGTGCTTCTCCATCTCGTACGACCTTCAATCCTTCTGGAGTACCCAGAACCATTTCACCTTTAAAATAAGTCCAATCATACCCTCTGAACATCACCACTTTCTCATTTTGGATGATTTGCTGTTCTTCATAAAGCGAGCCCAAAGTCATCAGAACAAACCTGCCATCTTTATCCTTATTGATCTTCCTCACCCCCAAAGGGGCCTTTCCCGTCAGTTCCTTAAAAAATGAATCTGTAATATCTCTTTTAAACAGTGCTGCGCCTTTTGTGTAAATGTTCGATTTATAGACCTTTAAACCTGCCACTATATACAAATCCTCTCCATCAATAAAAATATTAGCCACAATCCTATCGCTGGGACATTTATAGAAGACAGCCTCCTTCTTTTCTGGATCAAATCTCCCCACTCCTCTAACAGAAGACGCAATCCAAACAATTCCTCTTCCGTCCCTATGAAAGCTAGTCACCCTATTTTTGGGCTCACCAAGCTCCCCGTCTCCCTTTGATTCATATAGCAATTTCTCATCCTTCCAATACTGAATGCCATTATTAAAGCCAAATAAAAAATCTTTCTCTCCAAGTTTTTCAATTGCAGAAACTTCCTGTTCCATAAATCCATCCTGCAAACCGAAATTTTGGAACCTCAAATTTGGGAGATTGACTACCCCCCTTATTGTTCCTATCCAAATAATATTTTCCCTGTCTACCAAAGCAGTATTGATATAATATGCCTTCAGTGCATCAAAAGAGGTGATTTCCAGAACACCATTATTTTTAGGGTTGTACTTAAAAAGCTGCGAAGAATAGAAAAAATATACTTGACCTTTTTTCACCTGCAATCCAAATTGTTTTTGGGGAGCATAACTAACTTTGGAAAAACCTTGGTGAACTATTTCAGTGGCCTCATAAGGATCCTTACCTTTGGCCAGAAAATCACTCCCCAAAAAGTAATAATTTTCATCCTCCTTATTATAGGCTATTTGGCCAATACACCCAGGCAATAATTCGTAATCATATTGGATCACTGAAAGCGTTCCATTTTTTAGCCGATAGGCCGATTTTTTAAAATAAAGGACAAAATCATCTTTATCACATTGATAAACCGACATCAGCTCCCCCTGTGTCTCCCTTTCAATAAAAAAATATTCCCAATTCGGATTGGTCATATTGGTAATTCCCAGCAAATCTTTTTTATAAATAAAAAGTTTCTTTCTGCCCTTTGAACCCAATATTTCAAGTTTTATATAGCCAACACTTCCTCCATCCGTAATTTCGGTGGGTAAATCAAACGTATGCCATTCTTCCTCCTCAAAATAATACACCTTAGGAATGCCGGCACTATTATACACCCAAACAAGCCCATCTTCATCTACCTTCACGCCTAAATTGTTTCCTAGACTTTCTTCGACATTTTTGGGCAGGGAATAGGTATTGATCCCATCAGAATAAAAAATCCCCCTATCTGTAGCGAACCACATTCTCCCTTCTAAATCCTGCGCCACTTCAAAAATATTTTCTGTGGGTAAGGCCAAGCTCTTTATTTGCTTGTTAACCTGAAATGATTGGGAAAATGCCATGCCATAAAGCAATGACATCAATAGAATTAGGATCTTCTTTTTCATCATAGCCAATAACTAAATTATAAAAAGAATTCATTGGATTGAATTAAATTTGACATTGTTTCCTCATTTCTTTTTGTACTAGGCCTTAATCTTATATTTTTGTAATCGAACTTTAAAAATAGCATCACATGAGTGTTTTAGTAAATAAAGATTCTAAGGTAATCGTGCAGGGCTTCACTGGATCGGAAGGTTCATTCCATGCGCAACAAATGATAGAGTATGGCACTAACCTAGTAGGTGGTGTCACTCCAGGAAAAGGAGGAAATACACACTTAGGTAAGCCAGTCTTCAATTCAGTAGCGGAAGCTGTAGATAAAACTGGTGCAGATACTTCCATTATTTTCGTTCCACCAGCTTTTGCAGCGGATGCGATCATGGAAGCAGCTGATGCAGGTATTAAAGTAATCATCGCTATTACTGAAGGCATTCCTGTCAAGGACATGATGATGGCAAAACCTTATATCAAAGAAAGAGGGGCAACATTGATCGGCCCTAACTGTCCAGGTGTGATCACTCCTGGAGAGGCCAAAGTAGGTATTATGCCTGGTTTCGTATTTAAGCAAGGTAGAGTAGGTATCGTATCCAAATCTGGAACACTCACCTATGAAGCAGCCGACCAAATTGCAAAAGCAGGTTTAGGAGTATCTACTGCAATAGGTATTGGTGGTGACCCTATCATTGGCACGTCAACCAAAGATGCAGTAAAATTGTTAATGGAAGATCCTGAGACAGATGCTATCGTAATGATCGGAGAAATCGGAGGTAACTATGAAGCTGAAGCAGCTAAATGGATTAAGGCTGACGGCAATAAAAAACCAGTTGTAGGATTTATCGCTGGCCAAACAGCCCCTCCAGGTAGAAGAATGGGACATGCTGGTGCAATCATCGGTGGCGCTGACGACACTGCTGCGGCCAAAATGAGAATTATGAGAGAAAACGGCATTAATGTCGCTGAATCTCCTGCTGAAATTGGTGAAGTAATGGCCCAAGCATTGAATGTAAAGGCTTAGTTATAAGTAGTTCAATACTTCAATAGAAAGGCGCAAAAATTAAAAACTTTGCGCCTTTCTATTTATCAATATTCTATATCTCTTAGCCAGCCGGTTATACTGATCCTTGACTTATTAGTAGTCAGTACTTCGTGTGGAATCTCTCCGCTCATAAATACGACTAACTTACCTCCTTCAGGATAAACATCCATGATTTCTTCATTCCCATCTCCCATTGGAAGATACATTCGCAATGCACCGCCATCTTCTTTGGACCATGAATCATTCAAATATAGTATGACAGTCACAACCCTGTATTTTACGTTTTGAAACTGATCCAAATGCCTGAGGTAAAAAGAACCTGGAGGATACATAGAAAAATGCGCTTCGAATGACCGAAGTCCCAAAAAACACCTTTGGTTAATCTCTCGACGCAATGCTTCCATCTTATCCCAATACACCTCTTGCAACTCAGTCAAATTAATCGGATCCAACCAAAAAACCTTATCACTTCTGATTTCAGGCCGTATCCTAAAAGCCTCTCCTTTTCCTATTCCCGCATGTCTAAATTGGCCATGCACCAATATTTCCTGCTGTTCATGCAACAATTCCTTTCTAAATTCGTCAGAAATAAAATTCTCAGCTATATACCATCCTTGATCATAAAGTCCATTTACTATGGCCTCATACAGGTTTTCCATACTTGATGTATTTTTGCTGGCAAAAATACATCAATAATTTTCCAAAAAAGCATAATTTTGTATTGAAATAACTCATTATTAATTACTCAGATAAAACATTCATCAAGCGAAGCTAAAATGTTCCTAAAATCAGACGATATAAAAAGACTCGAAATAGATTTTAATTCAGGAGTAGTCCCCCCTCCTTTCAGCCATGTATTTAAATTGAAACTTGGCTTTGAAAAAGACTTTATCAATACCCAATTTACTATTCAATATACCGATCGAGATGAGCTTTCCGAAGAAGAAATTATTGCAGAAGGATTTAATCTTGACGATGATTTTGATTTTATAGGGGAGGTAGCCCCCATTTGGGAACAGCCATTCAAAGAATTATACACTGCCAGCAAATGGTCCAATAAAAAGGAACTGGATGATAATGGGGGAATCAAGATATTTGCAAAAGATATCCATGGTAAAATTGCCAGAAGTATCCCCACCAACCAAGACGAGTGGCACATGCTCGCTCAAGAATACATTCAGGCCATTTTTGAAATCACTAAAAAAGAAGCCCCATTGACTATTCGGTACAGAAAGGTGACCAAAGAAAACACCACTGATTACACGCTTACAGTTAAGTTTTCAGTAAGAAAGGTTATCGTTGAAATAAATGGATCGATCAAGGAAATGGACTGGGAGGAAAGCAGGGAATTACTCTCCAATATTTACTTGCCTGACTATGATTATGAAATTGCCTCAGAATCAATCCCTAAGAAACGGGGAGAATATATTGATTGCGGAGATGGAGTTTGGCACAAATTTGGCAAAGGAGTAACTAACCTTGACGATAACTTTGATGCAATATCATTGGTCCAAAAGGGTTTTGAAAATTTAAACCAACTATAATATTTGTTATGAAAACTTTTAAATCAGTACTAGGAATTATTTTAAGTTCTGCCATTTTGTTTAGTTGTGCAGACTGGAGCAACACTGGTAAAGGAGCCGCCATAGGTGGTGGTGCTGGTGGAGCAATTGGCGGGCTAATTGGCTCAAAAAAAGGTAATACTGCTGCCGGAGCAGTAATTGGTGCAGCCGTAGGCGGAGCCGCTGGGGCTGCCATTGGCAAATATATGGACAAGCAGGCCGAAGAAATGGAAGCCATTGAGGATGCTGAAGTAGAAAGAGTTGGTGAAGGAATCCAGCTTACCTTTGATTCTGGAATTCTATTTGGATTTGACTCTTATCAGCTTACCCCTAGCGCTCAGGAAAACGTCATGAAACTTGCCAAAATCCTAAACGATTACCCTGACACGAACATTATGATAAATGGCCATACAGATAGTAAGGGTAGCGATGAATACAACCAGGATCTTTCAGAAAAAAGGGCCAGTTCTGTAGCTAATTACTTAAAAATGCAAGGAATTAACAATATAAGATTGACAACTGTAGGTCACGGTGAAAGCATGCCTGTAGCAACAAACGACACCGATGCTGGCAGAGCGGAAAATAGACGAGTGGAAGTAGCGATTACTGCAACGGATGAATTAGTTGAAAAAGCTGAAAATGGAGAACTGGATAGCATGTAATGCTGCTGACCCTTTACCATTTTAATAAATAAGGCGGCTAAATTTTAGCCGCCTTTCTTTTTTATCTTCCTACTCGAGATTGCATTTCAGGGATAATCCCTTCATATTTTCTTAAGATCCTATCCCATTCTCTAAAAGCTTCATCTGTCTTTACGGAAGCTCCTTTTGCATTGGTATATTCACTGACCAGCTTCACCTTATATTCCAAAGGACTAGTATTCCCTAATTTTACGATACACCTTGATCTAACCATGGAACCATTGAAGTTTTGAGCTACCCATGCTGTCCTCAAGTATCCAGTTTCTCTGTCGGTAGTTTCAATTACATCAAAATAGGAAGTAATGATCCTCGACAACAACTTCCATGTTTCTAACTCATTACCACTAGGCTTAAGGCTAATGTCTACATTAGCGATATCTGAACTGGAAGACGCAGTATAAGCCTCATCGACAGTCATTCTTATGTATTCGCTCTTCGCTGGTTCTGGTTGATTTTTTTGATCACAAAAAGATCTTTCTTCGACTACAAAGCCTACCTTTTCAACCCTAACATTGACACAAGTACCTTTTTCGATTTTCAGCTCGACGCTTCCTGTCCCAGTCATTTGTCCATTCACATAAATACTAGCATCCTGCTCAGAAGCTGAAATCTTAATCTTTTTGTCAAAGGCATGAGCCATTGCTGATGACAAGACAAATAAGGAAAGAATAGTAAATAATTTTCTCATGAGAATAATTTAGATTTAGTTATATATTGTTTTCGCTGTCAAACTTAAAATGGGATAAAATCACACAGATTCCCTTAAAATCATATAAATGGTAATATTACGGGTACCAATATAATCATACAATACATGAAAAATAGTATATCTCACTTAACAATAGAAAATATTTTTCAAAAACATCTATAACTACTAAAAAACATCAAAATTAACCACCTATTCTAGCTCTTTAAAAATCTTCATAAAAATTCATTTCTCCACTTTGATTGACAAATATTTCATCCTACGAATAATATAGGTTAGGTAGGTTAAAAACAAACTTTAGCCATTCAGCTTCTCCGATCATTACACATATAGCATATCACTTAGCTATACCCAAATGCCCCACCGTCTTTCTCCTTTTCTCAAGATGGAATCATCCAGCATGGAATAAAAAGAGCCACATATGATCTGAAAGAAGCTTTCAGGTCATATGTGGCTCTAACTAAAACAATATTTATTTTCGCTATTTGGCGTAATTTACAGCTCTCATTTCTCTGATTACTGTAACCTTAATTTGTCCAGGATACTGCATTTCCTTTTCGATCTTTTGAGAAATATCAAAGGACAATTTACCTGCAGTATTATCATCTACATTCTCCGCATCAACCATTACCCTCAACTCACGGCCAGCTTGCATAGCAAAACACTTATTGACGCCGTCAAAGCTCAATGCCAAATCCTCTAGGTCTTTAAGACGCTTGATATAGCTGTCCATAATTTCCCTTCGCGCGCCTGGTCTAGATCCGGAAATGGCATCAGACGCTTGGATGATCGGAGAGATCATTGAGGTCATCTCAATCTCATCATGGTGAGCTCCTATGGCATTGCAAACTTCAGGATGCTCTTTGTATTTCTTAGCCAATTCCATACCCAAAATAGCATGAGGTAATTCAGCCTCTTCAGGATATACTTTCCCAATATCATGAAGCAAACCTGCTCTCTTAGCCAATTTGGCATTCAGCCCCATTTCAGCAGCCATGGTAGCACAAAGCTTGGCAACCTCTCTAGAGTGTTGTAATAAGTTCTGACCATAAGAAGAACGGAACCTCATTCTTCCCACCATCCTGATTAATTCAGGATGCAAACCATGAACACCTAAATCGATACAAGTTCTTTCGCCGATTTCTACGATCTCTTCTTCAATATTTTTCTCAGTTTTAGCTACTACCTCTTCGATTCGAGCAGGGTGGATCCTTCCATCCTGTACCAACCTATGTAGGGAAAGCCTTGCGATCTCTCTTCTTACCGGGTCAAATCCTGAAATAATAATTGCCTCCGGTGTATCATCCACTACAATCTCCACTCCTGTAGCCGATTCTAGCGCACGGATATTACGTCCTTCCCTACCAATGATCTTACCTTTAATATCATCACTTTCTATATTAAAGATAGATACACAGTTTTCGATCGCATGTTCGGTGGCTGTACGCTGTATGGTATCCAACACAATCTTTTTGGCCTGCTTGGTAGCACTTAATTTGGCCTGATCCAAAATATCCTTAATATGCGAGGATGCTTTGGTATGTGCTTCATCCTTCAGCATCACAACCAACTGGTCCCTGGCTTCTTCCTTGGTTAATAAGGCTACCTTCTCTAGGTCCGCGATACGCTGATTGGTTACCCTGTCCAGTTCCTCTTTCTTAACTTGAACAGCGTGCAGCTGAGCACTAAGGTTTTCTTTTTTACTATCAAGCTCTGCTTCTTTGCGCTTGATTTGTTCCATTTCTTTGGAAAGGATCTGCTCTCTTTGCTTCAACTTCCCTTCATTGGTAATAAGGATGTTCTTTTTCTTATTTACCTCTTCCTCAAATTCTGATTTCAGCTTAAGGTATTTCTCCTTAGCTTCCAATATTTTATCCTTTTTAATGGATTCTGCAGTTAATTCTGCTTCTCTAACTAGGCTCTTTGCCTTGTCCTGAGCCTCTTCCTCAAGCTTTTGATTGTTTTTCTTTAAAAAGATCCCAACCAAAGTGGCTCCAAGAACTAGGCCTACTATGCCCGCTACGATAATGTATAGTGATTCTCCCATAGGTTTTTTAGGTTAATAAAAGACCTACCGGTTTGGATAACTCATCCAGAAAAGTGGGGGAATAATAATTATAAGATTGATTTCAACTGGTTATTGATACTAGACAAAGTTTCTGAAATTTGCTCACTGTCTTCCGAACTTACCTCATTGGCTTCCATGGCCTCAACCATACAGTCAAAGGCGACCATGGCCAAAAGGTCCTGTCTATCATCCAACCCAAATTCTTCTCTATATCTCTTTAATTTATCATTAATCAATTTACCGGCCCGCCTGATTTTCGCCTCATCCTCTGCTTTCACTTTCATAGGGTATTCCCTATCGCCTATTTTTATTCTGATAGAAAGCGTATCCATATTATTCAGACAGGTAAGTAATTATCTTATCGATTTCCTTAATATAATTATTGATTCTATTTCTCAATTCTGCAGAAGCTATATTTTCTACCGGTATGTTGTTTACAATTTTACTAATTTTAATTTGATTTTTAAAATGCTCCAATGCAGCCTCCTTTTCATCAACTTCCGCTCTCAAGCCTCCCAATTCATCCCTCAATGATTGGTTTTCCAGCTCAAGCTGTTCGATCTTTTTGGTGACCTTATTGGTCAGCTGACGCAAATTCTGGAGTTCTTCGTGGATCATTTTATCATTTTCTAATCAATGCTCCAATCTCTTTTTCAAAAGACTTCATCAGCCTGTTCATAGACTGTTCAATGATTTTATCCGTCAATGTTTTGGCATTGTCCTGAAGATAAAAGCTTAAAGCATAAGCTTTCTTTCCTGACTCAATTTTATCCCCTTGGTACACATCAAATACTCCAATATGCTTTAGCAATTTACCACCTGACTTTTCTGCGATCTTTCTTACTGAATCAAAAGAAATCTCCTTATCAATCACCAAAGAAAGATCTCTTCTTACCTCTGGGAATTTGGATATCTCATTGTATTTTTTCAATCCAGCAGCTTTCTTTACCAAAATATCCCATCTCAATTCAGCATATAACACTTCTTGCTTTACATCAGACAATTTGGTGATTTTTGATGATAGAAGTCCCACTTTTCCAATTTCTTTTTTGCCTAAGCTTAACTTAAGAGCATAATCAAACGGAGCTTCATGGATAATTTCGACTTCCGGCATTTTCACATTCAGCTTATCCAACAATCTCTCCACCACAGTGTAGAGATCAGGAAAACGTACAGGCTTAGCGGGTTCCAGCCAGCTCTCCGCAGACTTATCTCCAGTCAAGAACATGGCAAGATGTTTCTCTTCTCTGTACCCATCATCTTCTTTGAAATAGGCCGCACCAAACTCAAAGAATTTAAGGTCCTTTTGTCTCCTGTTGATATTATGCGCTAATACTTCCAAACCAGTAAACAACAA
This sequence comes from Echinicola marina, assembly GCF_020463795.1. Lineage (NCBI taxonomy): Bacteria > Pseudomonadati > Bacteroidota > Cytophagia > Cytophagales > Cyclobacteriaceae > Echinicola > Echinicola marina. Next base: position 21,432 of record NZ_CP080025.1, read on the forward strand.
ACTCTGTCTCATGACACCCAGGTCTTCACTGAGTTTATTATAGATTTCTACGTTTTCCTCATTTTTAAGGAAACCTGATTTTTCCGCATATATGGGCTTGGTCAGGGAATTGGTCATGATCTCATGAAACCCCATTCCCGAAAGCAACTCAGAGGTTCTGTACTGCAATTTATTGGAATCCTTGGCCGGATGTTCAGCCAAAAACCCGGCCTGATAGGTATCGGAAAGAAGAACATTCTCAAAACCATATATCCTAAGAACTTCTTCTATGATATCTGCTTCCCTAGTTACATCCACCCTGTAGGGCTTCACAATGGCCATGAAGCCTTCTTCTGTTTTTTCCGTCACCTTGATTTCAAGGCTCTCCAAAATTTCGTCTACCAATTCCTGAGGAATATGTTTCCCGATCAGACGATCAATATGAGCATATTTAACGTTGATCTTAAAATCTTCGATCGGTTGCGGGTACAAATCCACAATATCTGAACTCACTTCTCCACCAGCGATTTTCTTGATCAATATAGCCGCTCTTTTCAAAGCAAATACAGGCATGTTGGGATCAGTTCCTCTTTCAAAACGGAAAGAAGCATCGGTTTTCAAACCATGTATTTGGCTTCCCTTTCTTATCACATCAGGAGAGAAGTAAGCACTTTCTAGAAAAATAGAAGTAGTTCTATCTGTCACCCCAGAATCTTTGCCTCCAAAAATACCTGCCATACAAAGCCCATGATTTTCATCACAGATCATCAATTCCTCTCCCCTCAGCTTTCTTTCTTTTTCATCCAAAGTAATAAAAGCCGTATCCTTGGGAAGTTTTTTGACGAGAATCTTGTCATTGGCCACCTGATCCAAATCAAAGGCATGTAAAGGTTGCCCCAAATCATGCAAAATAAAATTGGTGATATCCACTACATTATTGATGGGTTCCAATCCCAATGCTTTGAGATAATTTTGAAGCCATTCAGGAGAAGGCCCCACCTTAATATTAGAAATGGTCAAGCCGGCATAGCGAGGACAATCCTTGGCATCTTCCACTTCCACTGAAACAGGACGGGAGGTATTATCCACCTTAAAATCCTCTACAGAAGGAAGGGTCAAATCCCTTTTCAATAAAGCTTTTAGATCCCGGGCTACACCAATATGGGAAGCTGCATCAGCCCTATTTGGAGTCAAACCAATTTCCAGCACATCGGTAGCCTCAAGTTCAAAATACTCACTTGCAGGAGTCCCGTTTGGAAGATCTGTATCCAATACCATAATGCCATCATGACTTTTACCAAGCCCCAATTCATCTTCAGCACAAATCATCCCTTGAGATACTTCCCCTCTTATTTTTGCTTTTTTGATCGTGAAGGCCTCGCCACCTTTCGGACTAAGTTCTGCTCCCACAGTGGCCACCACTACCTTCTGGCCTTTATCCACATTGGGTGCGCCACAAACTATTGGAACCACCTCTGTCCCTATATCCACGGTCGTGACTTTTAGTCTGTCGGCATTGGCATGTGGTTCACAAGTCATGACCTCTCCGATGACTACTCCCCGCAAGCCTCCAGGTATGGACTCAAAAGTATCTACCCCCTCCACTTCCAAGCCGGATTGTGTCAATAATTCCGAAATTTTACTGGTGGGTTCATCAAAGGGTATAAAATCTTTTAATCTATTTATAGCAACTTTCATGTATTCAATCTGATTTTCTCGAATTAAGCAGCAAATTTAAGATAATTGCCAATGGCAAAAAGCTTATTCTTTGTAATTTTTCTCCCCTGCTTTAATCGGTATCTTTAAAATATTTTCTTTTGGAGGGATAGGACAGGCAAAATCGGGGTTATAAGCACAATAAGGATTATATGCCAAGTTAAAATCAATAGTTATGGAATTCATTCCATCCTGCCTTAAATTCAAATACCTCCCTCCTCCATAAGTAGATTCACCGCTGGTTGCATCCGCAAAGGTCAGAAAAAAGTTCTTCCCATCTACTTCATCTTTGGATTGCAACAGCAGAAGGCGGTGGGTACTCCCTTCCAATTCAAATTCAGCAATGGAATGTTTCGTATATAACTCTTGAGAGCCATCAGACATCGCTATTTCTAGAGTCTGTTTATTTTGCAAGGGAATCAACCTTGCCCGCACCTTAAATTTTTCATCAATTGGAAAGCAATTCAAAGAATCCAACTTCGCTTTCTGCTCGGTACTGAGCGGTGATTCTTCGTTGAACTTCAAAAACTTAAATTGCCTTTCTCGTTCTTGACTGATTTTATCATGATAGATCTCTTCTCTATCTCCACCCGCAAACATGTAAACCACTGTAATCAAAGCCACTAAGCCTACAAGCGCCAGGAACAACTGCTTTTGTTTCATTGTTATATTAGATCATTGCTTCATCTGCAAAGCTAAAATAGCCAACATCTGTGAAAATCACATGATCTATTACTGGTAACTCTAAATTCCTACCCAAATTCACCAATTTTTTAGTCAATTGTTCATCTGCTCTTGAGGGCTTGCTATTGCCGGACGGATGGTTGTGCACCAAAATAATAGCTGCAGCTTTATTCTCCAGGGCATATTTAAAAATAAGTTTTGGATCTGCCACCGTTCCACTTGTCCCTCCCTGACTGATCATTTGTTTTTTGATCACATAATTGGCCCTATTTAGCAGAATAACATAAAAATGTTCGACAGACTCATCCATAAGTTCTGGCCTCAACAATTCATACACATCATTGGATGCAGTTATCCTCTCCCTTTTCGGAGGATCTGACATCTTCCTCCTCCGCCCAAGCTCCAAGGCACTTACTATGGTAATAGCTTTGGCCACCCCTATCCCCTTGAATTTTTGAAGATCCTCCACACTCAATCTCGCCAAATCTGCCAAATTAAAATTTGTACTGGACAAAATATGTTTAGAAAGATCTACTGCACTTAGGGACTTTGTCCCAGAACCAATAAGAATAGCAATCAACTCCGCATCCGACAAAGCAGACTTTCCTTTTAACAACAATTTTTCCCTTGGCCTGTCCTCTTCCGCTAAAGAGGATATCTTAATGGATTGGTATCTTTCCATAGAAAAATATTAGAGAGTAAAAAAATCACAAACAATTGACTGCCAATCAAATTATTAAAAATTAAGCAATAAAAAAAGCTTCACCGAAAAAGGATGAAGCTTTTAAAAATCTTTATGCAACTTTGCTTAAGCAATAGCGTTAACAAATTTGGTCAAGCTAGATTTCTTGTTGGCAGCGTTGTTTTTATGAATGATATTTTTCTTAGCAAGCTTATCAATCATAGAAGAAACTTTCTTTAATAGCTCTTGCGCCTCAGCTTTATCAGTAGTATGTTTCAACTTCTTGATAAATGTCCTGGTCGTTTTAGCCTGATATCTGTTTCTCAAACGCTTGGCTTCGTTTGCACGAATTCTTTTTAGAGCTGATTTGTGATTTGCCATATCTTATTTTTACTTAAATTTCTTTTTTTCTACTCTTCCCTTAAATAGGAGTGCAAAGTTAACTTATTTATTTATAATCCCAAAAGGAATAAGAAACTATACATCAGAAAGTTTGATAAATAACCTTATTGATCTATTTTGGTACACTTCCAATCAATTACAAAGGTAAGTAATTTCATCTTCGAATATTTTATTTTTTTTGACTAAATTTCAATATGAAGCGTATATTATTTTTTCTTATCATCTTTTTGATTGATTTTCAAAGCTTTGGATACTGGGGATTTTATGCCCACAAAAAAATCAATCAACTCGCTGTCTTCTCCTTACCCTATGAAATGCTGGGATTTTACAAAGAGAACATTCTCTATATCACAGAAAATGCAGTCAACCCAGACAAAAGAAGATATGCCATAAAAGGAGAAGCTGAAAAACATTATATCGATGCGGATATTTATGGCGACAGTGCAATCCATAAGCTACCAAGGTATTGGAAACAAGCCGTAGAGCTAATTGGAGAGGATAGTCTCAGGAAATACGGAATCGCCCCTTGGAATGTAGATCAGGTGAAACAAAGCCTTACAGAGGCTTTCAAGGACAAAAATGCTGAAGCCATCCTTAGACTTTCTGCAGATTTGGGACATTATATTGGAGACATTAATGTACCGCTGCATACCACAGAAAACTATAATGGGCAACTGACCGACCAATATGGTATTCACGGATTCTGGGAAAGCAGAATCCCGGAGCTTCTTGCGGAAGACTTTGAGCTATTTGTAGGCAAGGCCTATTATATCGAAAACACGCAACTGGCGGCTTGGCAAGCTGTAATCTATGCCCACGCTGCACTGGACAGTGTGCTGACCTTTGAAAAAACACTTAGCCAAAAGTTCAACAGTGATAAAAAATATAGTTTTGAGGAACGTGGTTCCATCAACACCAGGGTTTATTCCAAAGAATTCACCATGGCCTATAACGACTTACTGGCTGGCCAAGTTGAACGCCAAATGAAAAGGTCAATAATCATGGTGGCCAGCTTCTGGTTTACAGCATGGGTGGATGCCGGCCAACCTAATTTATCATCTCTATCACATCAAAAGATCCCTTTTGAGCAATTACCCCCCACTTCCCCAAACATCAAGCAAAACAGAACACATGAGCATTAAAAAAAGCTGCCCCATTAAACTTGGAAGCAGCTTTCTTATATTCTTTAAACTCTTTTTTTACCTCAAGCTGATTTTAGATAAAAGCGAATACTATTGGCAATTCTTGTAAAGGTATCCCTGAATTTATCTTCATTCTCCTCCAAAAGGGTCACTCTAAAGCCCCTGAGATTAGAGCAAAAAGAACTTACTGGAACTACACAGATACCTTCGGAAGCCAATAAGTTATAAACAAATCGTTTATCATTTGGCATATCATCCTCTTTTAGCCACTGGTCTAGATAACCTTTCACCCTCTCATCTTCTACAGGCAGATACTGTTTTTCATTGAGCATCTCCTCGTCAAAAACAATGGTATTATAGAAGGCTCCTTTAGTCTTATTAAACTTAATTCCGGGAACGCCTGACAATACCTCTTCCATTATCCTACTTCGCTTACCAATCCTTTCATTGGCTTCTTTGCGGTAAGAGGCATATTCAGGATGGCTCATCACTCTTGGTATGGCCAATTGAGGAAGCATGGTCGAACACACCTCGATCATTTTGGCATTTTCCAAAGTATTGCACAGTTTATTAAATTCCACCGAAGCATCTTTATTATAGAACTCCATCCAGCCGCATCTTGATCCTGGCCACGGAAATTCCTTACTGATCCCTTTTAGGGAAATCCCTGGTAGGTCTCCGATCACCTCTGACAATGAAATGGCTTCATAACCATTATAGGTAATATTCTGATAAATTTCATCAGCTATCAAAAGCAGGTTAAATTCCCTGGCAATTTCCACAAATTTCTCCAACACCTCACGAGGATACACCATGCCAGTAGGATTATCAGGATTGATAATCAGCAAACCTACTATATTCGGATTATACTTGACCTTATTATATAGATCATCCATATCCGGATACCAATTATTATCCGGATCCAATTTATAGGTAATCGGAAGAGTATTGGCATGAGCTGCCTCAGCAGAACTATGGGTGGAATAGGCCGGAGAAGGACCAATTATCCTTGCAGTAGGAATCAAAAACTGATAGAGTTTTGCTATCGCATCTCCCAGCCCATTGAAAAAAAGAATATCCTCAGCAGAAATCTTCACGCCATCACGCTGGTTATTAAGGCCGGCCAAAAACTCACGCGTCTTCAACATCCCCTTGGAATCAGCATAGCCGTAAGTCTTGTCATCACTGACCAATTCCTGTACGATTTCCTTCATCCAAGCAGGAATAGTGTTGCTTTTCTGAATAGGATCACCAATATTTTCCCAAGTAATTTCATGCCCTAGGCTTTCAATCACCTTTGCCTTCTTAACTATACCCCTGATCTCATAATTTAACTCATCAGCACCCGGAGCAAGCAGTATTTGTCTGATCATAGCAATACCAATAATGCATTTTCAAATTTCCGCCAAAGGTAGGGAAAATTAACTCCCTAACCTTAAATCACCACTAATATAATTTGGCGATTATAACTTAGCACAAACTATGTAAACACCTGGCTTATTTTATTTTCCTGTACTTAATCCTTTTAGGTGTCACATCACCTAATCTCTTTTTCTTATTCTCCTCATAATCGCTGAAATTGCCTTCAAACCAATACACTTGGGAATCTCCTTCAAAAGCCAAAATATGTGTGCAAATTCTGTCCAAGAACCATCTGTCGTGAGATATTACCACTGCACATCCTCCAAAATTCTCCAAGGCCTCCTCTAAAGATCTCAAGGTATTTACATCCAAATCATTGGTAGGCTCATCAAGCAATAATAGGTTACCATTTTCCTTTAAGGTAAGGGCCAAATGCACCCTGTTTCTTTCTCCCCCAGACAACACTCCTACTTTTTTCTCTTGATCAGAACCAGAAAAATTAAACTTACTCACATAAGCCCTGGCATTCATTTCCCTATTACCCAGTTTAATGTTTTCATTACCTTCAGAGATGGTCTGATAAACTGTTTTTTCAGGGTTTAAATTATCATGTTCCTGATCCACATAGGAAAGCTGAACAGTTTCACCCACTTCAAAGCTTCCGCTGTCAGGCTTTTCATTGCCTGTAATTAGTTTAAACAAAGTCGATTTACCAGCTCCATTTGGACCAATCACACCAACAATTCCACCTTGTGGCAATGCAAATTCCAAATCTTCAAAAAGCAGTTTATCACCAAATGATTTAGAAACACCGTTCACCTCTATCACCTTGGACCCCAACCTTGGCCCTGGAGGAATATACAATTCTAGCTTAGCCTCCCTCTCCTTGGCTTCTTCTCCAACGAGCTTCTCATAAGCATTCAAACGGGCCTTGCCCTTAGCCTGCTTTGCCTTAGGGGTCATTCTGATCCAATCAAGCTCTCTCTCTAGGGTCTTTTGACGTTTGGACTCTGTCTTCTCTTCTTGCTGTAACCTTTTCTGCTTTTGATCTAGCCAGCTGCTATAATTACCTTTCCAAGGAATACCTTCACCACGGTCCAACTCCAAAATCCATCCGGCCACATTATCCAAAAAGTACCTGTCGTGGGTTACCGCTATTACTGTCCCTTTATATTGCTTAAGATGCTGCTCTAGCCAAAGCACAGACTCAGCATCTAAGTGGTTGGTAGGTTCATCCAACAATAACACATCTGGCTCTTGCAGCAACAAACGACAAAGCGCCACCCTTCTTTTTTCACCTCCGGATAAATTCTTGACAATCGCATCACTTGGAGGAAGCCTCAAAGCATCAATTGCTTTGTCCAACATCACATCCAACTCCCAAGCATTGGCAGCATCAAGCTTTTCCTGCACTTCCCCCTGGCGCTCTATTAATTTATTCATAGCATCCGGATCCTCCATCAAGGCGGGGTCCATGAATTTTTCATTGATTTCCTCAAACTCCTTCAGCAAACCAACGGTTTCGGCTACAGCTTCCTCTACAACTTCTTTAACCGTTTTATCGGGATCCAACTGCGGTTCCTGCTCCAGCATACCCACCGAATAACCAGGAGACCATACCACTTCCCCTAAAAACTCCTTATCCACCCCTGCGATGATCTTCAACAAGGAACTCTTCCCAGAGCCGTTAAGACCAAGTACCCCGATCTTGGCTCCGTAAAAAAACGATAGATAAATATCTTTCAACACTTTCTTCTGAGGAGGGTAAATTTTTGACACCCCCGCCATTGAAAATATAATTTTCTCGTCACTCATATTTTTTTTGAATTACCTTATGGTTTATATTTATGGAACAACAAATATGGCAAATAATCGCCTTTCTTAGGATAAATGCATCTTAATTAATTAATTTGCAGAAAACAAGAATTAGCCTACTTACCACCAACCTATTGAATCGAGATGGAGCATCCATACGGATACATTAAAGACAGCAAAGTTTATCTAAAGGGTTTTTTGAATCAGGAAGACAGAGTGATCGGTGAAGTCAAAGAAAGTGAAGCTTCCACCATCAAATATTTTGAAGACCGCTTTGTCCTTGCTGAAAAGAAGGTCGCTGATCTCAAAAAGGATATAGAAGAAAACCAAAACAAGGGTTCTTTTCTTATGAAACTCATCCACTTGAGAGAAGCCCTGATGAATTATGATGCCCTTGGAAATTTTGTCCCGCTAATTGAAGAATTAGATCAATTAGAAGAATACCTCAATGAAATCATCCATGCCAACAGAGACAGAAATCTAGAGATCAAGAAAGAACTCATCAAAGAAGCTGAAGGGATAAAAGACAGTACTGACTGGAAGGAGACCTCAGAAAAATTCAAGGACTTAAAAATGCGGTGGATAAAAACCGGACCTGTAGCCCCTGAATTAAAAGAAGAAATTGAAAATGCCTTCCAAAGCTGTGCTGATGAATTTTTCGATAATAGGAAAAACTATTTTGAAGGATTGGCCTTGCAAGCAGATGAAAACATCAAGGTTTACGAAGCATTGGTAGTACAAGCAAGGGAAGCCTTTGCCATGCATGATGCCAAACAAGCTTTTGAAATCAGCAAAAAAATCCAAAAACAATGGAAAGAATCTGGCAAAGTCCCCGCCGAGAGAAGACAGCCCCTATGGGATGAATTTTCAAAATTGAACAACAGGATCTTTAGTCGTTTTAAAAGAACCATGCAAAACGACAGGGCGCCGAGACTGAGACCATTTGAAGTGGTCAAGAAAATCGAAAAGCTCGCTGAAGAAATGAGCTATCTTGCTCAGGGGGATTCTACTCCGGAAAAAATATCCAAAGCAAAAAGATTACAGGCGGAATGGAAAGCACTACCTCCTAAAAAACCAAGGGAGGCACAACAATATTCACGTTTATTCGTCTTCTTTACTGATGTGGTCTTTGAAAAATCTTTCCTAAACAAATTAGCCAGATCTAAGTATGATAACTTCCACGATCTAAGCGACAGGGAAAAGAATCAAATCAAATCAAATATCATCAAAGACTTGATTGGACGTGATGAAAAGGAATTAAGTACTGTAAAAGAAAATGCTGAGAAATTCCACTCTCACGAAAGTGACTTTGAGACAATGCTGTACAGAAAACTCGGCGCATACAAAAGGAAACTAGATGTTAAAAACCATATCTTAAAAGAACTTTCAAACAAAAATTAAGTTAGGGTTTTAAAACTTAAAAGATTTTATATTTTTGCACCCCGCACTGGGCGGAAAAACTAAAAATGTTGACACTATGTATTGGACTTTAGAACTTGCGTCTTACTTGGAAGATGCTCCGTGGCCAGCAACAAAAGATGAATTAATCGATTACGCTATTCGTTCTGGAGCTCCCCTTGAAGTAGTCGAGAACCTTCAAGAGCTTGAAGATGATGGCGAGCCGTATGAAAACATTGAAGAGATATGGCCTGATTATCCTACAAAGGATGACTTCTTCTTCAATGAAGATGAATATTAAATAAAAAGAGTCCTTTTCAAGGGCTCTTTTTATTCTTTTTGATTGCCCCAAGGCATCATATCCCCAGAACTTTCTTTAATTTCACCATCCCGTTTTTGCTAACTGGAATGGAATCGTCGTCTCTCAACCTTAATACTTGCCCGTCTTTTTCATAAGTTTCTATTTTAGCAATTTCTGCTACCCTTACAATATAAGAGCGATGCACCCGGACAAACACCTTTGGATCTAACGCTTCTTCGAAATATTTCAAGGGCTTATTCTTCATGTATCTTTTTCCATCAAAAAAAATATTGACATAATCATCATTCGCTTCTAGGTAAGCCACTTTATCTACTGGAATAATCCGTATCTCCCCCCTTTCCTTAACCACAATTCTATGGGCATACCCTTGCCATATATCATTAGCATTCCAATTACCAGAATACCTTTGTTTCCCCATTACAAGAAACTTATTGACAGCTTGAGCAAACCGCTCCTTTGAAAAGGGCTTTAAAAGATAATCAAGCGCCTGAGCATCAAAGGCCCTCATAGCAAATTCATCATAGGCCGTAGTAAAAATCACAGCAGGTGCATGATCTAATAGTTCCAACATTTCAAAACCATTGATCCTTGGCATTTGAACATCCAAGAATACTATATCAGGTTCATGAGCCTGTATAGCTTTAATTCCCCGAAAACCATCAGAACATACTTCCACTACTTGAAAATCAGTAAAATCTTCCAAATATTCTTCTAATAGCTGAGCAGCCAAAGGTTCATCGTCTATGATTATAGTCTTAATCATGATAATAGGGGAATTCTTAATTTTACATGAAATATATTATTGGATCTGACAAAAGTCAAAAGATCATTCCTTCCAAAAAACAAATAAAGCCTACGCTTTACAGACTCCAATCCAAAACCAGTACCTTTCTCACTGATCGATTCCGGATCAAATGGATTTAAAATTTCCACCTCCAAATAGTTGCCTACTTTCCGCATACTTAACTTAACCACCACTTTCTCTATCAACCCATACAATCCATGCTTAACCGCATTCTCCAATAAAGGCTGCAAAAGCAAAGGCGGCAATTTATAACTTAAACAGTTTTCCTCCACCTCAAAATCTACTTCCAACCTATGCCCGAACCTAACTCTTTCTATAGCCAGAAAAAGCTGCAAAGAAGCCGCTTCATCAGCAACACTCACCCATTCGTTTTCATTTTCCCTAATTGTTCCCCTCAAAAACGTAGAAAGCTGCAGAATCATTTCCCTCGCCTTTTCAGGCTGTCTTTTCACTAAGGCACTAATGGAATTTAGGCTATTGAAAAGAAAATGAGGCTGTAACTGCTGTCTAAGATGAAAAAGTTCCGCTTCCTTAGCCATCTTGCCGATCAGCTCCTCTCGATTTCTAATCTCTAACTGATCCTCCAATTTACCATTAACAATTAAGACCAAAACATAGCCCATAAAAATCAATAAGATCAAAGCCCCCCGAATCATCATAGACGCTTTAATAAATAACGTATCATCCATCAAAAAAGGCAACAAAAACCGCCCTGTCACAACCACTAAAGAAGCTATCATCAAAGGAAGCAACAATGCCAACCATAGATTCTCTTGCTGAGGTTTATAATATTTAAAAACATTCTCTAGAAGTAAAAAACCAACAAATAATAAAACAGTGAATAATCCGCTGTCCATCAAAGCCAAAGAAATTCCTTCCCCATAATAATGGAGCAAAAAAGCTCCTCCCCCCAAAAAAAACAAGAACAAGGGCAGGAGCTTTAGCCATCCATACTGCGAGGAAGTTAAAATCTTACCGATCATTTATTTTTAAGTTTAGAAATGCTCCATACTTACCTTGTAATAAATGGTAAAGCGGAATTATTCACTGTATAGCACTTTAGTTTAGAATGATTTGATCTCTAGCCCTCCAAAAACTACCGTTCCAGTAATGGTCAGCACCTTACCTGTATCCTCTGTTCCTTTAGGATACATTCGCTTATCCTCCACGCCAGCAAAAACATTGGTCACCCCCATTCTCAGCTCCCAATGAGGAGGCACCAATAATTTCACCCCACCAAAAGCCACCTCTACATTTAACACCGCATTTTCAGCCAAATCTGCTTGGGTAAGATCAATCTCTGTCCCTCCAAAAATAGCAGAAATCTTACCTCCCTTAAAGTTTTTGGATTGTACTCGCTTCTGTATACCGCAAAATAAAGCTTGAGAATTCAACATATCCAAATCATCAGAATATGAGCTTTTTGAGCCAGTTCTGAAGTCATAACTCGAATCCGACATAAAGGTCTCTCCTACTCCTTTCCCCTTTCCTTTTATGTCCTCTTGATTGGCAGATCCAAACCCAGAAAAACCATTAAACTTTGGCTGCTTCCTGGTCATCATTAAAAAAAGACCAAGCAAAATCAGGATAATAGGAACGACAAAAGCACCTAAGCCTACCGGAAAAAAATGTAACTCATCCTTAAGCAGGAAAAAACCTCCAAACAGCAACATAAAAGCACCAAATCCACTTCTAAAATTATGCTTGGCCATAACTACCAAACCAATAGCCACAAAGATCATTGGCCAAGAAAAAATCCAATCAGGAATTTCAATCCCTAATTTTCGAATCAATAATATTAAACCAACAGAAACCACAATCAAACCAGTAGTAAACCTACCACCATCTGCATTACTCATTCTTCCTGACATATCTCTATGTTATATTGTTCAACTTTTATTTATGAACTAAAACTACAACTGTCAATAAAGAAATAGAAGTCAAAATAGGTCATTACCTCAAAATTCTCGGTAAAGCAGTCTGTTTTCTCGGTAAATGATCAATCCTTATGTTTCTCGATCAAATAATTGGCATAATCCATATCCTCTGGGGTAGTAATCTTAATGTTTTCTAGATTTCCAGCAACCAAACTCACCTGCCATCCCTGATGCTCATACACCGTTGCATCATCTGTAAAATGTCTTAACTCCGTAACATCAAAAGCCTGCTTAATTTTGGCCAAATCAAAGGTCTGAGGAGTTTGAACCAATCTAAAATACTCTCTTTCCTGAAAAAAAGATTCATTACTGTCTGTCAATTTCCTGATAGAGTCTTTCAATGGAACCACTGCAATCCCACTACCATTTTTAGCTGCTTCTTGAAATGAATTCCTGATCACCTCTTCCTTTACAAAAGGCCTCACCCCATCATGAATAGCCACCAAACCTTCGCCCCAGCCTATACTTCCTAATCCATTTTTCACAGATTGGAACCTCGACTTTCCTCCAGGAACCAAATCATGGGGTACCTTAAAATCAAACTTTTCACACAGGGCTTTCCAAAACTCAAAATCCGTCTCAGGAATTACCAAAACCAACTTCATTTCGGGATCAAAATCAAAAAACACCTTCAATGTATGCATGAGGACCGGCAGACCTCCAATTTCCAAATACTGCTTTGGAATAGACGCCCCCATTCTGGCTCCTTTTCCTCCTGCTACTATAATGGCTGCTTTTTTCATATATCAATTAATAAATTCCCACAAAAATAGGGAAATTGAAACGCTTCTGATCTAACAATAAATTACCTTTGTTTTAACTAAACGGCAATAAAAAAGGCTCCAATTGGAGCCTTTTTTATTTTAGATGATCAACATGGCATCCCCATAGGAGAAGAACCTGTATTTCTCTTTAACTGCTTCCTGGTAGGCCTTCATTATCAAATCATATCCTCCAAATGCAGCCGTTGTCATTAAAAGGGTTGACTCAGGCATATGGAAGTTGGTGATCAATGCATTGGCAATTTTAAACTCATATGGTGGAATGATAAACTTATCTGTCCACCCGCTAGATGCCTTCAATCTGTTATTGGCAGTAACCGAAGATTCAATAGTCTTCAGGGAAGTCGTCCCAACAGCTACCACTCTTTTCTTAGCATCCAACGCTTCGTTTACTAAACCAACAGTTTTTTCAGGAATATCATAATTCTCAGAATCCATTTTGTGTTTGGTAAGGTCTTCCACATCTACCTGACGGAAGGTTCCTAAGCCGATATGTAAAGTAATCGGACTTACTTCCACTCCTTTGATTTCCAAACGCTTTAACAAATGCGGAGTAAAATGCAGCCCTGCAGTTGGTGCAGCCACTGCTCCCACATGTTCTGCATAGATGGTCTGATATCTTTCTCTATCTTCCTCTTCTACCTTTCTTTCTATAAAATCTTTGAGAATTGGTGTTTCTCCAAGTGCATCGATGGTCTTATAAAATTCTTCATCAGTTCCATCAAATAAAAACCTGATAGTTCGTCCTCTGGAGGTAGTGTTATCAATAACCTCAGCGACCAAATCACTATCCCCAAAGTATAATTTATTGCCTACACGAATTTTACGGGCCGGATCCACCAACACATCCCAAAGCCTCAGCTCTTGGTTTAATTCTCTAAGCAAGAATACCTCAATTTTGGCTCCGGTTTTCTCCTTATTACCGTAAAGACGTGCTGGAAACACCTTGGTGTTATTGGTAACAAAGACATCGCCTTCGTCAAAATATTCAATGATGTCCTTGAAAATCCTGTGCTCAATTTCGCCGGTATCCTTATGGACTACCATTAAACGGGATTCATCCCTGTTTTCTGTCGGATATAAAGAAATAAGCTTTTTAGGAACTTCGAATTTGAAATCTGATAATTTCATATATAATTTTAAGAAATACGATGAATATTTTGATTTTACGATACAGTCGTAAAAACCGCAAAGTTATAAAGAATTATAGCTAAATCTACTTATATTGACAAATAGTTTTTAAACAAAATTAATCCGGTGATAGTTTTTCGACTTATTTGGGAGAGTTTCAGGTTTGCTATCCAAGCCTTAAAATCGAATTTAACCCGCACTGTACTGTCCCTTTTAGGGGTTACAATAGGCATTTTCGCCATTATTGCAGTTTTCACCTTAGTGGACTCCCTTGAAAAAAACATCAAATCAAGTTTTTCATTTTTAGGAACAAATGTCTTAAGGGTAGACCGGTTTCCATTTGCCGCTGGGGGTGGAGAATACCCCTGGTGGAAATATTTCAGGAGACCGCCAGGCAACTATTCTGAATTTGTATTTCTGAAAGAAAGACTTATGAATGCAGAAGCAATTACCATTTCAGCTTCTTCCAGCACCACCATCAAAAGAAAAAGCAGTTCCTTTCAGGGAGCAAACCTCCAAGGTGTAGTTTACGACCATCAAAACGTATATGATATTCCTGTCGTAGAAGGCCGGTATTTTACAGAAATGGAGATCACTGCTGCAAGAAACGTAACAGTCATCGGAGCCAAAATAGTCGACGCACTCTTTCAGGGGCAGAACATCATTGGGCAAGAAATAAAAATCAAGGGGGAAAAATTTACCGTAATCGGGATTCTGGAAGAAGAAGGTGAAGGGTTATTTGACCTCCCTTCAAAAGACGATGCCTGTCTTGTTCCCTATGGGGCTTTTGGAAAAATGTTCTACCTAGGCCGCTGGGGCGTAGAACCAACCATCGCAGCTAAAGGATTTGACAGCGACGGGGACCTGGTTTCATTGGAAAATGAAATGACAGGCTTATTAAGAGCTAAGAGAGGCCTGAAACCCGTAGAAGAAAACGATTTTGCTTTAAACAAATCAGAATTTATTCAAAATGCTATTGGGGCCATATTTGACGTGATCAGCATCGCTGGCGCGGTAATAGGAGGATTCTCCATTTTGGTCGGAGGATTTGGAATAGCCAATATCATGTTTGTATCTGTCAGAGAACGGACCAATATCATAGGAATCCAAAAATCATTGGGAGCAAAAAATTACTTCATCCTTTTACAGTTTTTATTCGAAGCCACTTTTTTGAGCTTGTTTGGAGGTTTGGCAGGATTAATCTTGGTATTTGGCATCACCTTCGTTCCCTTGGGATCACTGGAAGTATTCCTATCAGCCAAAAACATCATTTTAGGCCTTGGACTTTCTTCAACCATAGGCATGCTTTCCGGATCAATCCCAGCAGCAATGGCCGCCAGAATGGACCCTGTAGAAGCTATCCGCACAAATTAGGCAAAAAAAAAGGAAGCCCTTGCTTCCTTTTTTTTACAATCTTAGAGTCTATTAATTTTCTTCAAGCTCTTCTTCAACAGCTCCGTTTAAGCCAGCTTTACTTTTAATTTTCAGTTCAAGCTCTTCCATCAATTCTGGATTATCCAAGATCAATTTCTTCACCGCATCCCTTCCTTGCCCAAGTTTATTCCCTTCATAAGAGAACCAAGAACCTGCTTTTTTGATAATATCAAACTCGACACCCAAGTCAATAATTTCTCCAACTTTAGAAATCCCTTGACCATACATAATGTCAAATTCAACCACTTTAAACGGAGGAGCCACTTTGTTTTTCACTACCTTAACTTTGGTCCTGTTACCAAGTATATTATCAGCACTCTCTTTAATCTGACCAATTCTTCTGATATCCAATCTTACGGAAGCGTAAAATTTAAGCGCATTACCACCCGTGGTAGTTTCCGGACTTCCAAACATCACCCCTATTTTATCCCTCAACTGGTTAATGAATATACAAGCACAACCCGTTTTGTTGATAGCTCCAGTCAGCTTCCTCAAAGCCTGTGACATCAATCTAGCTTGAAGTCCCATTTTGCTATCCCCCATTTCACCTTCAAGCTCACCCTTTGGCACCAAAGCGGCAACGGAGTCTATCACGATAATATCAATGGCTCCAGAACGGATCAAGTGCTCAGCAATCTCAAGTGCCTGCTCTCCATTATCTGGCTGGGAAATCAATAAGTTTTCTGTATCAATACCGAGCTTCTCTGCATAGATTTTATCAAAGGCATGCTCCGCATCAATAAATGCCGCCAAACCTCCTTGCTTTTGTGCCTCAGCAATACAATGCATGGTCAACGTCGTCTTACCAGAGGATTCAGGACCATACACTTCTATAATCCTGCCTTTCGGCACCCCTCCTATACCCAAGGCCATATCCAAGCCTAGCGAACCTGTAGAAATCGCAGGAATATCAACGACCGTATTATCACTCAGCTTCATGACAGTACCTTTACCGTAGGTTTTTTCTAATTTGTCAATCGTAAGCTGAAGTGCTTTTAGTTTTTCAGTATTTTCACTCATATATCAAAAGGTAGAAACTTGGTGTATAATTTAATACGTGAAAGTAATCATTCGCAACTTTAATATCAACTTTCCCTACAACCATTGTTTTATAATGACGTTTTTATAAATTAGAAATTCGTAAATTTAGCCCTTGTAAAACTGGTATAACTTTTGAACTTCACCGTATGCACAAGTAATTAGCACGGAATATGCCCATAAATCCCAAATTATTTTTCATTTTATTCTATATGAGTATTGCCTTGTCTACCCCTGCAATAGGCCAAAATGGCACTACTGAACCTTATAAAGCAGGAGAAGAACTGACCTTCAAGGTTAAATACCTGTTTTTCAATGCTGCTGAGGCAAAAATGATTATTGATAAAGACATTCATCAAATCAATGATCGCCCCAGTTATAAAATCGACGTTTATGGAAAAACACTCAGTATATTCAGCATCTTCAAGGTCAAGGACAATTGGGGAACATACATGGATACTACCAAGAACATCCCCTACAGATCATACAGACATATAGAAGAAGGGGGATACCGAAAACATGAAGTGGTGGATATCGACCATAAAAACAAAAAAGCCACCACAAAATTATATGATAGGGAAAACCGAAAAATAGTAGAAACACTGGAGCATGATATTGCCCCGGGGATTCAAGACATCGTCAGTGGGTTCTACTATATGCGACATTTGGAATTTAGTAATTTTAAAGAAGGCGATACCATTAGTATTAAAGGCTTCTTCGACGAAAAAACTTATAACCTAAAATTAACATATAAAGGTAAAGATAGAATTTCAACCAAAATAGGAGACTTCAACACCTTCGTCATTTCCCCAATTATGCCGAGCAATAAACTTTTCAGTGGCAAAAACCCTATAAAAATTTGGATTACGAATGACAAAAACAGAATACCGGTAAAAATAGAAGCAGATCTGGTAGTTGGAGCACTTAACATGGAGATAACATCTATAAAAGGATTGCGTAACAAATAAATCACTATTACATAACATTACCTTAACACAAGGCCAATGTCGCGAAATATTATATTGATTAAAGTCGCAATTTTACCGCTATATGTTATTTCTTTTCATAGTTTTCCTAAATTAGCATTGTTTTTAGCAATTTTAACTGGCAAAGTCAAATGAGTGACAAACCAAAAATCAAGGTTCTGGTAGTAGATGATGAACCAGATATTATTGAAATCTTAACCTATAACTTAGAAAAAGAAGGTTATGACGTCAAATCTGCCAACGACGGCATCAAAGCAGTTGAAACAGCCTCTAAGTTCAAACCTGATGTGATCCTATTGGACATCATGATGCCCAATCAAGACGGAGTGGAAACCTGTAGACAGATCAGGGACATGGAAGAACTGAAAAACACCTTCATCATCTTCCTAACAGCCCGCTCTGAAGAATACTCCGAAGTTGCGGCATTTGATGTCGGGGCAGACGATTATATCACCAAACCAATTAAACCTAGGGCTTTGGTCAGCAGGATTTCTGCACTCTTCAGAAGAGAATCAAAGAAGGAACAAGATGTATCACAGATCCGCATCAAAGACTTGATCATTGACAGAAGCAGCTTTACCATTGATCAGTCTGGCAAAACTATCACCCTTCCAAAAAAGGAATTCGAACTATTGCATTTCTTAGCTAAAAACCCTAACATGGTGTTTAGCAGGGATGAATTATTACAAAACATCTGGGGATCCGATGTTTTCGTACTGGCCAGAACAGTAGATGTTCACATTAGAAAAGTTCGTGAAAAAATAGGAGACAACTATATCACCACCGTCAAGGGCGTTGGATATAAGTTCGACAATAATTAAAATATGCTTACCACTTCCAGAGGGATTGCCCTCTTACTGGCATTTGCTATTTCAGTCTTTACAGTCGCATTCTTATCCTTATTGGATGATGCGACTTTATTGTTATTGACCGTTACTTGGGCACTAACCATGTCCATCTCTTACCTATTGATGAATGTCACTTTGGAATTTTTGATTTTCAAGGAAATCAGTAATATCTATGCTGCCCTCGAAAAAATCCAGAAAAAAGACCTTTCAGGAATCGCTCAAAAACCCAAGAAAAGCTCTATCTCACCCCTGAGAAAAATAAATAACACCATCAATTCATATGCAATAGCCAAAAACAAAGAAATTGAGACCTTGCAACGTAATGAGGCATTCAGAAGAGAATTTATCGCTGACATATCCCATGAATTAAAGACACCTATATTTGCGGCTCAAGGTTATGTACATACTTTAATGGATGGTGCGGTAGAAGACGTTAAGGTAAGGGATAAATTTCTAAAGAGAGCAGCAAAAAGCCTTAATGCGCTGGACAACCTTGTACAGGACTTACTTACGCTTAGCCATATGGAAAGCGGTGTAGTAAAATTCAATTTTGAAGAATTTGATATGGTAAGCCTCATTCACGAAGTAATAGAAGAGCTAGAGCATAAAGCTGAAAAAAGACATGTCAATCTCAGGTTCCTCTACAACCAAAACAAGTCTTATACCATCAAAGCTGACCAAGATAAAATCTACCGTGTCTGTCAAAACCTGCTTTCCAATGCCATCAAATATAACAGGGAAGGCGGTGAAGCAATTATATCCCTAAAAACCTCCAAAAACAATCTCACTGTTGATATTCAGGACAATGGACTAGGCATCCCCCCTGAGGATATCAAAAGGATATTTGAGAGATTCTACCGGGTGGACAAAAGCCGTTCAAGAGAAATGGGAGGCACCGGGCTTGGCCTGGCCATTGTTAAACATATCCTAGAAGGGCATAAAAGTAAAATATCTGTTTCATCTACAGTTGGAAAAGGTTCTAACTTCAGCTTTTCGCTCCCCCTAGAGAAGAAGAAAAAAGAAGATAAATAATAAAGCGCAAATTTAGCCACATAATATTTGGCTCATCATTTTTTACCTATCCATTTTTTACCTAATTTTGCACATTGATTTGGAAGGTGTAAGCCAGGCTGTATGAAAAAAGTAGATTTTAATGATCTTATTCTGTTTCAAAACGAAGACTATATAGTCATCAATAAGCCTCCATACTTATCGACCTTAGACGATAGGCATGAAAGACAAAACATTCTCCATTTGGCCAAGAGTCACACTCCAGATGCCCAGGTGTGTCACAGATTGGACAAGGAAACTTCAGGATGTTTGGTAATTGCAAAAAACCCGGATGCGTACAGAAATATCGCGATCCAGTTTGAAAACAGAAAAGTAGAAAAAGTCTACCATGCAGTAGTGGATGGAATCCATGAGTACAAAGATGAACTTGTGGAAAGAAACCTGATCGCAACCAATAAGGGGATAGCCAAGATCAGCATTAAGGGAAAACCAGCCACCACTTACTTCAATACATTAAAGACCTATTATGCGCACTCATTGATAGAATGCAAACCCATAACAGGCCGTCTTCATCAAATCAGGATTCATTTATCCTATTTGAATTCACCGATATGTGGAGATGCAATGTATGGAGGAAAGCCTTTATACCTGTCAGATCTTAAAAGAAGATTTAACCTTAAGAAAGGCACTGAAGAGCTTCCAATTATGCAGCGGGTTTCACTGCATGCCTACTCCATAGCCTTTACGGGATTGGACGGAGAAACGATCAATATCACCGCCCCCTACCCTAAAGACTATTCGGTATTAATGAAACAATTGGAAAAAACCAGCTAGATTCAAAAAGATCAAAACTGGATTTTTTCTTCCATTGATTACCATGGGCACTTCCAGGGATTTAGACTAGATAATTAGCTATCCTTGTGAAAATTAGGCAGTAAACCTTTATATATTTTGCATATGTATGGAAATCCTTCTATCTTTGTGTCCCTTTTTGAGGGTGAAATGTATTTAACAAGCTAATAATTAAACGTTTACACAGTGGATACTTTAAGCTATAAGACCGTATCAGCAAACAGTGCTACAGTACAAAAGAACTGGGTAATAGTGGATGCCCAATCTATGGTACTAGGTAGATTTGCAAGTGAGGTAGCGAAAATTCTAAGAGGAAAAAACAAGCCAAGCTATACTCCTCATGCAGACTGCGGAGACAATGTAATTGTCATCAATGCAGACAAAATCAGGTTAACCGGTAAAAAGTGGGATGAAAAAGTTTATGTTCGTCACACAGGTTTTCCAGGTGGTCAAAGAATCTCTACTCCTAAGTTATTGAAGGAGAAATCTTCTGCTATTCTAATCGAAAAAGCGGTAAAAGGTATGTTGCCTAAAAATAGACTAGGTAACAAGTTGTATACCAATCTTTATGTATATGAAGGTGCTGAGCATCCTCATGAAGCACAACAACCAAAAGAAATTAAATTATAATTTGATCATTCATGGAAGTTATCAATACAATCGGTAGAAGAAAAACATCTGTTGCAAGGATCTATATGAAGCCGGGCAAAGGTGAAATCACTGTAAATAACAGAAGCATAGAATCTTATTTCCCGTTTGACCTGCATCAGATTGTTGTTAAACAGCCTCTTACTTTAGTTAATGAAGGCGAAACTTACGATATCAAAATCAATGTAGACGGCGGCGGAATCAAAGGACAAGCAGAAGCAGCCAGAATGGCTATCTCAAGAGCCCTTTGTGAAATCAATGAAGAGCACAGACCTGCATTGAAGAAAGAAGGATTCCTTACTCGTGACCCAAGAATGGTTGAACGTAAGAAACCAGGACGTAGAAAAGCTAGAAGAAGATTCCAGTTCTCTAAACGTTAATCTGGATCATACTCAGATATTATTTAAAACATATATATTTAAATGGCTAAAATCGAATATAAAGACTTACTGGATGCTGGTGTTCACTTCGGACACTTAACAAGAAAGTGGGATCCTAGAATGGCGCCGTATATCTTCATGGAGAAGAACGGTATCCACATCATTGATCTAAACAAAACGCTCGTTTGCCTTGAAGAAGCATCCAACGCAATCAAGCAAATCGTACGCTCCGGCAAAAAAGTGATGTTCGTAGCGACTAAGAAACAAGCTAAGGACTTGGTAGCTGAAGAAGCTGCAAGATTGAAAATGCCTTTCGTAACGGAAAGATGGTTAGGTGGTATGATGACCAACTTCGCTACTATCCGTAAGTCATTGAAGAAGATGTCTTCCATCGACAAGTTGATGAAAGAAGAATCTTATACTAGCTTGGCTAAGAGAGAGCGTTTGATGATCACTAGACAGCGTCAAAAATTGGAAAATGTATTGGGAGGTATTGCTGACCTAACTCGTCTTCCAGCTGCGCTTTTCGTGATCGATATCAAAAGAGAACACATTGCTATTGCCGAAGCCAAAAAGCTTGGTATCCCTGTATTCGCATTGGTAGATACAAACTCTAACCCTGGTGAGGTGGACTTCCCAATCCCAGCCAATGACGATGCATTTAAATCCATTTCACTTTTGGTGAAAGCCGTTGGTTCAGCAATTGAAGAAGGTCTTTCTGAAAGAAAGAAAGATAAGGAAGAGGCTAAACTCTCTGAGGAAGAAGAAGCAAAAAAAGCTGCTGACGCTGCCGAAACCAAAGAGTAATCCACTATGATTTAATAATAACAGAAAATTGAACATACGGTAAACTACCTATGTTCAATTTTTTTGTTATTACCCCTTCGTTTCAGGATTTTGTTCTGCAGCGAGACATTAAAATTAAAAGTCATCATTATCATAATTAAAAATATCTAACAATGGCTATTACTGCACAAGAGGTAAACAAACTAAGACAAATGACTGGTGCCGGTATGATGGACTGTAAAAAGGCCCTTACCGAAGCTGAAGGAGATTTTGAAAAAGCGGTTGATATTTTAAGAAAAAAAGGACAAAAAGTATCTGCTTCCCGTGCAGACCGCGAAACTAAAGAGGGTGTAGTAGTTACTAGCGTAAGTGCTGACAAGTCTAAAGGTGTACTTATCACTCTTACTTGTGAAACTGACTTCGTAGCTAAAAATGAAGAATTCGTAGCATTTGCTAACGCCATTCTTGACCTAGCGGTTGAAAAGGAAGCGGCTAGCAAAGACGAAATCCTTGCATTGCCATACGAAAATATTACAGTAGGTGAAAAAATCATCGAAATGACTGGTAAAATCGGTGAGAAAATCGAAATCAGTAACTTCGAAGTAGTTAAAGGTGAAGCCGTTGTCCCTTATATCCACTCTAACGGTAAATTGGGTGTACTTGTAGCTCTTAATAACGTTAGTGGTGCTGATGTTGAAGAAGCTGGTAAAGATGTAGCCATGCAAATTGCTGCCATGAACCCAGTTGCTGTTGACAAAGATGGCGTTGATGCTTCTGTAGTAGAAAGAGAAATCGCCGTTGGTAAAGAGCAAGCCCTAGCTGAAGGTAAGCCTGAAGCCATGATTGAAAAAATCGCTTTGGGTAAACTGAACAAGTTCTACAAAGAGAACACTTTGCTAAGCCAAGCATTCGTTAAAGACAACAGCAAAACAATCTCTCAGTACCTTGACGGTGTTTCTAAAGGTCTTACTGTAGTAGACTTCAAAAGAATTGCTATCGGATAATTCATTCCGAAACAGTATAAAACAAAAAACCGCAGACCGAAAGGATTGCGGTTTTTTTATTCCCTAATAATTCATCAATGCTTCTATTTCCTCTACTTCAATAGGGATATTCTTCATTAAATCTAAATTCTTGTCTTTCCCTATCACATAATCGTTCTCCAATCTAACACCTATCCCCTCTTCACGAATATAAATACCTGGCTCGACCGTAAATACCATTCCTTCCTCGACAGGTTCAAAAACAGATCCCACATCATGCACATCCAACCCCAAGTGATGAGATGTGCCATGCATAAAATACTTTCTATACAATGGATTAGAAGGATCCTGCCGTTTAATGTCCATTTTATCCAACAACCTCAATTCGATCAGCTCTGACTCCATTATCTTCCCAACCTCTTTTTGATATTCCTGAATCAACACCCCAGGCCGAAGCATCGATACAGCCTCTCTTTTCACCCTCAAAACAGCCTCATACACCGATTTTTGCCGGGGGGTAAACCGGCCATTTACAGGAATGGTCCTAGTCATATCAGCATTATAGTTTCCATATTCAGCTCCTACGTCCATTAGGATCAATTCACCAGAATTGCATAACTGATTGTTTTCCAAATAATGTAAAACACAACTATTCTTTCCCGACCCGATAATAGGTTCATAGGCAAATCCCCTACTGCCATTTCTTAAGAATTCATGCATAAACTCGGCCTCTATCTCATATTCCCTCACACCAGGTTTCACAAAATCCAACACTCTCCTAAACCCCTTTTCAGTAATATCACAGGCGCGCTGAATTTGATCAATTTCATCTTGCTCCTTCACAGATCTTAAACGCTCCATAATTGGAGCCAACCTTTCATAATTATGCAATGGAAAAGCATCTTTTACCTTTTTATTATAGCGTGTGTTTCTTGTCTCCACTGCATTGTGAGCTCCCCTATGTTCATTGGTATGGAGTAATATATGATTACAGTAGCCCATTAGCTGTTGCAATACCGTTCCATACTCAGAACTCCACCTTATATGTTTTACTCCAGAAATTTCAGTGGCAGCAGCTTTGCTCAACTTATTTCCTTCCCAAATAGCTATATGTTCGTTTGTTTCCTTAACAAAAAGAATTTCGCGCATACCCTCATTAGGAAAATCCGGGCACATCAATAAAATGGTATCCTCTTGATCTATTCCACAGAGATAAAAAAGATCATTATTCTGCCTGAACTTCATCGTCCCGTCAGCATTGGTAGGCATCAAATCATTGGAATGCAAAATAACCAAAGACCTAGGTTCTAATGCTTTGGCTAGTTTATCTCTGTTTTTTTTATAAAAGGATTGATTTATAGGTGTATATCTCATCTTTTTTTTGAATAGTCCATTCTTACAAACAAACCCAGGTATTACTTTTTCTCTCCGAAATTAACTGACTTCCTCGCTAACCTCCCCAACATCCTTTAGACTAAGACTGTAAATGCTAATTTCCTGATTGACTTCAAATGTCAGCCAGCCCCATAGAACCGTCATAACTCACAGCCTCTTCACTAAATTAAAAATAACATATTTATTACCTTCAAAAAAATATCCAGACAATGTACATTATTTTCGTAATTTCAAAGCTGAAAGCATTTATTACATGTCATATAACATCAAGGAATTACAGAACGGAATCCGAATTGTCCATCAAGAAGTCAATCACACTAGATTAGTACACTGCGGATTTATTCTTGATATTGGAAGCAGAGATGAAACGTTAGAGCAGGCTGGTTTGGCTCATTTTTGGGAACATATGGCCTTCAAAGGTACTACAAAAAGAAAAGCCTTTCATATTTTAAATCGCCTCGAATCTGTCGGAGGAGAATTAAATGCCTATACTACTAAAGAAAAAATCTGCTTCTACTCCTCCATTTTAAAAGAACATTTCAATAAAGCCGCAGAACTTCTCTATGATATTACTTTCCACAGTACTTTTCCCGAGAAACAAATAGAAAAGGAAAGACAAGTAATTCTCGAGGAAATGGCCATGTACAGAGATTCTCCAGATGATGCCATTCAGGATGAATTTGATGAGGTCGTATTCCAAAACCACTCTTTGGGAAGAAATATACTTGGCACAGAAGAAACGGTTAACTCCTTCAGCCAATCCGACTTTTTCGATTTTATCTCCACCAGAATGGACACCTCCAAAATCGTCTTTTCTGTCGTTGGAAACATTTCATTTAAAAAAGTGCTAAATCAATTGGAACCCAAATTAAATGAGATTCCGATCAAAAAGAGTCTTTATATAAGAAGTGATTTTGGTCATTATGTCCCACAGCATAAAACAGTATATAAGGATATTACCCAATCACATTGTGCTATCGGAAAACCAGCCTTTTCCTTATACCACCCTAAAAGGTTTAAACTTTTCCTCCTCAACAATATTTTAGGTGGCCCCAGCATGAACTCAAGGCTAAACCTTTCGCTAAGGGAAAAATATGGCTACGTTTATAGTGTAGAATCAGCCTATCAAGTATACAAAGACACTGGTTTTGTAGGCATATTTTATGGTACTGAAGAAAGGACAGCAAAAAAAGCCAGAAACTTAGTAATGCGTGAGCTCAGAAAATTAAGAGAGAAAAAACTAGGCTCGCTACAGCTTCATATGGCTAAAGAGCAAGCTATAGGTCAAATGGCCATGGCTGAAGAAAATTATGCCGCTTTGATGCTGGTTTTTGGCAAAAACCTACTTGACAAAGGAAAAATAGAATCTCTTGATCATATTTTTGATATAATTAGGAATACCAGTTCCGAGGAGCTTCAGGATATTGCTCAAGAAGTATTCATGGAGGATCAATTAAGCTTTCTAACCTATTTACCCAACTAACAATGGAATTCATCAGCGAACAATTACAAAACTATTGTGAAGAACATACCAGCCCTGAAGACGAGCTATTACAACTCATCAGCAGGGAGACGCATGCAAAAGTGCTAATGCCACGCATGCTTTCAGGACATCTCCAAGGCAAAACCCTTGAATTGTTCACCAAAATGCAAAATCCCAAAACCGTCCTAGAAATAGGCACCTACACCGGCTACTCGGCCATATGCATGGCAAGAGGTCTAAGTAAAGACGGCAGATTGATCACATTGGATAAAAATGATGAATTAGAAGATATGGTCAGGGGATTTTTTGAGAAATCGGGATTATCAGACCAAATCGATTACAAGCTGGGCAATGCCTTAGATATCATTCCTGAATTAAATGAAACTTTTGATATGGTCTTCATTGATGCTGATAAAAAGAATTATATCAATTATTATAATTTGATCATTGATAAAGTTAGTAAAGGAGGCTTGATCATGGCTGACAATGTGCTCTGGTCAGGAAAAGTACTCAAAGATACTTCAGAGAAAATCGATAAAGACACCAAGGTAATCATGGACTTTAATGACATGATACAATCTGACCCAAGAGTAGAAAATGTACTATTTCCCATCCGAGATGGCATTATGATGGCCAGAAAACTATAGCTATGGTCAATAAACTTTAATTACTATATTAGGATAAACACCAAAACGTTATTTATCTGATCGGTTTCAATTTTCTTTCACCAGTATGAAATTCTCCTTCCGCCAAAACGTCATATTCGGGCTAGGCCTCTTTTTTATATTTCTTTCCTCTATACTGTATGCACAGACACCTAAGGTACCAAGCAGCATCCAATTTGCAGGAATGACCATACAACTCAATGATCAAGCACAAAGAGACATACAGCTAGATGTGGACGCACTTTGTAGAAGTGAACGTTTTTTCAATATGAAACTGGAAAGGGTCAATCTCTACATGCCGATCATTGAAAGAGTACTCCATGAACAAGGCGTTCCCAATGACATCAAATATTTGGTTATCCAGGAAAGTGGACTAATACCTGATGCCGTCTCCACATCCAATGCTGTTGGTTTTTGGCAGTTTAAAAAAGGGACTGCCCATGAGGTTTTCCTGCAGGTAGATGGCCAAATAGATGAAAGAAAAAACATAGCTGCTTCAACAAGAGGTGCAGCCATCTACCTCAAAAAGCACAACAATTATTTTGACAACTGGGTTTGTGCATTAGTTTCCTACCAAATGGGACTTGGAGGAGCCAAAAATTACTTTGGAAGTAAATACAACGGCCATTCTAGCATGAAAATCACCAAGGCTAGCCACTGGTATTTCAAAAAATACCTGGCTCATAAAATAGCCTTTGAGAACCATATTGGTAAATTCACTAGTAACCAGTATTTAAAAGAAGTCTCCGTCCAAGGACCTATAACCGTTAAGGCACTTTCTAAAAACCTTGGCATCTCTGAAACTGAGCTCAAAGAATACAATAAGTGGATCACAGGGAACAAAATCCCTGAAGGTAAAAGCTATTCACTCGTCTACTTAGCTTCTGGTACTGCACCAGTAACACCCTTACTTACTTCATCTGCCAGCAGTGAAAGTAATTCAAACCAGTACAGCCTACCGGCAGAGGGATTTAAAAACGCATCAGGCTACCCCAAAATAACCGGTAAGCAAGCACAGCCATTTGAGTCTGGTCAAATCAAAGTAAACGGCATCAAGGGAATACAGGCCGTTGTAAATAGCACGACAGAAGCATTTGCCGAAAAAATAGGTATAAAAGAAAGTAAATTTAGAAGAAGAAATGACCTTTCAAAGAATGATCATGTACAACGAGGCCATTATTATTATACCAAACGAAAAAAATCCAAGTCGGATGTCCCACACCATATTGTTCAAAAAGGAGAAACACTATGGAGTATTTCCCAAGCTTATGGAATCAGATTACACTCTCTAAAAGCAAAAAACAGGATTTACAAAGATGAAGATCTATTGGTCGGTATGGTCTTAAATTTACAAAAATATAGAGGCAGAAATGAAGACATCAAAATTATGACTGTTACCCCTGTCAATCAACAAGCCAGTTCTGCTCCTTCAAAAACAAAAGCAAACTCCTCCTCAAAACAAGAGATACAACCAAAACTTAACCCAGTCAGCAATAATATTACCCATACCGTTTCCCAAGGAGAAACGCTTTACGCCATTGCTAGAAAATATGGTGTCTCTGTTTCGGAAATCCAAACATGGAACAATATCCAAAACCAAACAGTCATCAAAATAGGGCAAAAGTTAATCATCAAAAAGAACTAATTAGAATTGAATAAGAAACGTATCTTTACGTATAAATTCAAACTCCATCCAGGAATGTCACGGTATTTTACCATTTTTATAACGACTCTCTTATTTTCAGGCTTATTTCATAAAGCATGGGGCCAGGACAATAAAATAGTTCCTGACACTATCATGATCAATGGAGACACCTTAATCATGCTAGGAGACTCTCTGATCATCAAGGAAGAGGTAAAACAAAACTACTGGAAAAAGGGAGGTAATTACAACCTAAGTATTCAACAAGTAAGCCTTTCGAACTGGGCGGCAGGGGGAGCAAGTTCCTTTGCACTAAATACCGGCGTCAACCTTTTTGCCAACTATAAAAAAGGTGGGCGAATATGGGACACAAAGCTAACAGTCAACTTTGGATTTAACAGACAAACTGAAAGATCATTTAAGACGCGAAAAACCAATGATAACTTTAAGTTTGTAAGTAAGTACGGCAGAGAACTATCAAAAGGCTTTTATTTATCTACTCAGCTTGAAGCTCGAACGCAGTTATTAAAGGGGTACAAATACTTCAAGCCAGCCAATTCAGAAATGGAAGATAGAGATCTAATCTCAGACTTCCTAAGCCCTGCATATATTCAATCTTCCACTGGTCTTAACTTCCAAAAAGACAAAGATGGATTTAAATTATCCTCCATATTATCGCCTTTTACAGGCCGTTTCACCATTGTAGCCAACGACTCATTAAGTCAAGCTGGCGCATTTGGTATATTGCCTGGTGAAAAAGTAAGACCTGAGGCAGGTGCTTCCTTGGGAGCATCCATAGACACTCGATTGATGAAAAATATAGAATGGAAAGCCGACCTTAACCTCTTCTCCAATTATGGAAAGTTTGGCAATATGGTAGTCAATTTCAATTCAGCCCTCCGCATGAAAGTCAATAAGTACATTAGTACTCGAATAGAGACCGTTCTTATTTATGATGAAAATGTGTTTATAAAACAGGATGATGGCAGCAAATCACAAGTTATTCAGTTTCAGAACCTGATCAACTTCGGCTTGGGGCTGGATTTCTAAAAATCTGTTTCTAGTCCAAAACGCTTCTGTAACTCTTTCAATGCTGGGGATTTCTTAGTAAGATAGGCCAATTTATCAGTAGAAGTATATAATTTATCCTCCTCTTTTACCGCTTCCTCCCTAATTTTATAGTGAATTTCAACATAATCATTCTCCAACTTCCTTTTCACAATCCCCATTAACTCGGGCTTAAGTTTGGAAAACAAATGTTCTTGAAGCTCCCCGTTCAGGAAAAAATTAACGCTATTAGCCTCTACTTCAAACGGCTGTTTTAAAAGTGTGATTTCTTGGTATTTCCTTTTTTGCTTGAAATCTAAAATAATCTCTTCAAGCATTGCTCCGAACTTTCCTTTATCAAAAGGCGTATCTCTAAGTTGATCTTCGTTATGAACCTTTACCTGCTCTTTTGCCTTGGATGCTTGCTCTTTCGATTCTTGTATGCTACTTTTTACTTGCCGCTTTACCTCTGTAATATTAGAAGGAATGGACATGGTCTTCTTTACCTCCCTCTTTATGGCGGCATCAGAAACCAAGTCTGCCTGACTTGTAACTTCCTTTGAGGTACTGTTATTTTTCTGCTTAGCTAGTCTTTTTTTTTTATTTCTTCTTGGGCCAATGCGGCTAGCGAAATCGCCTGAGGTAATTTGGCCAGTTTCATCAGTGCTAATTCTACGTGCAAACGTTGATTTTTACTCCCCTTGTATTGCATATCACATTGATTGCAAATATTGAGTGCCGACAACAAAAATGAAAGGCTGGATTTAGCAGCCTGCTCCACATATCTCTCTTGTGCACTTTCTGAGACTTGAAGTAATTCAACTGTGGCCGCATCCTTGCAAACCATTAGATTACGAAAATGCTCACTTAGCCCAACAATAAAATTATGCCCATCAAATCCCTTTTTAAGAATTTCATCAAAAGTGAGCAGCACATTAGAAATACTCTCTTCCAATAAAGCATCCGTCACCTTGAAATAATAATCATAATCCAAGATATGAAGGTTATTGATAGTTTCCTGGTAGGTCAGTTTATTCCCTGCTGAATAAGTCACAATAAGGTCATAGATAGAAAGTGCATCTCGCAAAGCACCATCAGCCTTTGCAGCGATTAGCCTCAATGCTTCATCCTCATATGCAATCTCTTCTTCAGAAGAAATATATTTTAGATGTTCAGCAATATCCTTAATCTGAATACGATTAAAATCAAATATCTGACACCTAGATAGAATCGTAGGAATAATTTTATGCTTCTCTGTAGTGGCCAAAATAAATATGGCGTATTTTGGAGGTTCTTCTAGCGTCTTTAAAAAAGCATTAAATGCTTGAGTGGATAGCATATGAACCTCATCGATAATATAGATTTTGTAAGATCCTTTTTGTGGAGCATATCGCACCTGGTCCACCAAATTCCTAATATCATCTACTGAGTTATTGGAAGCAGCATCTAGTTCATGTACATTAAAGGAACTATTAGTATTGAATGCTTTACAAGAATCACATTCATTACAAGCCTCAAAATCCTCCCTTAAACTTTCACAATTTATGGTCTTAGCCAAAATACGGGCACAGGTAGTTTTCCCCACTCCCCTAGGACCACAAAACAAAAATGCCTGAGCAAGATGATTATTCTTAATGGCATTTTTTAAAGTAGTGGTAATATGCTGTTGCCCTACCACACTTTTAAAATTAGAAGGTCTATATTTTCTGGCTGAGACTACAAAATTTTCCATCACCGCAAGATATAAAATTCCTTTAATTTACTCCTGCAAAAAAAATAAAATCCTACACCAATTTCATCAACAAACTAAAAATCAAACACTTCAATTTAAGCATAATATAAACTTAGTTAAGTCTATCTAACACGGTAAATCTAGAAGTATTACTGATATATTCAGGAACTATCGATTTAACATGCCGCACTATATCCGTTTCAGAATTTAACGCCAATAGTTTCTCAAAATACTCTATCTGGTAATTGATCCTATTAAAAGATATCGGAGCCATCTCTACAACTCTGATTTTAGGATGGTAGGTGATTTTCAACTCCTCAGAATTACATACCAATTCCTCATGCATCTTTTCTCCTTCCCGCAAGCCGGTAAAAACTATCTTAATATCTTTTTCTATCCTTTTCTCACTTAATAAGATCATTTTCTTCGCGAGGTCAAGTATTTTTACAGGCTCACCCATATCAAAAATAAATATTTCCCTTCCTTTGGACATCGCACCAGCCTCCAATATCAATTGACAGGCCTCTCCTATGGTCATGAAATATCTTGTGATATTAGGATCCGTTACAAACACGGGACCACCCTGTTCAATCTGCTTTTTGAACAAAGGAATTACAGACCCATTTGATCCAAGTACATTACCAAATCTGGTTATAGCAAATCTGGTATATTGACCACCTTCCACTTTCATATAATCACTTAATGCCTGTATATACAATTCAGCAATCCGCTTAGAAGCCCCCATCACATTTGTAGGATTTACGGCTTTATCCGTACTTACAAACACAAACTGCTTGACATTATTAATAATGGATAAATCTGCCAAATGTTTTGTGGCCAAAATATTACTACGGATTGCCTCCTCTGGGAAAGTTTCCATCATAGGAACATGCTTGTATGCTGCCGCGTGATAAACGATCTGAGGCTTATAGGTCTTAAAAATATTAGAAATCGCCTTCTTATTTCGAATATCCGTCAATATAGGTTTTACAGGAATCTCCAGTTTTTGGGATTTAAACTCCTGTTCTAAATCATATAGCGCCGATTCAGACTGATCTAACAATATGAGAAGCTTTGGACTATGAATAACTATCTGCCTGCACAGTTCACTGCCTATTGAGCCTGCTGCTCCAGTAACTAGAACTACTTTATTATTAATCTGGGTATAAACATGCGGATTATCGAGTGTAATTTCAGGCCTTGATAAAAGGTCTTCAATCTTTATTTTTCTAATTTTACCGACATTGAATCCTCCTTTCACCCATTCATCTATTGATGGCACAATACTCACCCTTATGCCATACTTAAAACACTCATCAATTATCTCTCTTTTTCTCCTTGGTGAGATATTCATAACAGATATCAACAAATCTGAAATTTTATATTTAACGACTAGTTCTTTGAGATCCTCCAAGCCCAAATAAATAGGAACGCCATCTATAAATTCTCCCTCCTTATCTGGATCATCATCAAGAAAAGCATGAATTTTTTGTTTATAATCACCGTCTTTCCCCAAAACAATCTTTGACAATCTACCAGCTTCCCCAGCTCCAAAAATCAATATATTCTTGACCGGTAGTTTATTCGTAATATAATAGGTATAAACTTCCTTAATTAAACTACGATACAAAATCAAGCTTGAAAACGAAATCAAACTAGCTATTACTAGGACAGATAAAGGCTGAAAATTATCTAAATCAAAACTGCTTTCTATCCAAATCCCAAGTAAAAACGATATAAGAAGGGCTCCGAACACAATCCTGATAACAGATAGAATATTGCTGAAATTTGTTTTGGCAATTTTCCAAATGCAATTCTCACACACTACCATAGCAATCAAGCCTGCCCCTGCAAACAACACCCCATCTTCAATAACAGGATAAGAATCCATTAGGTTTAAATCAAAATTTAGCCTTATAAAAAATGCCAAAATCACTGATTGAAACAAAATGAAAGAGTCAACAAATCGGGTGATCCATTTTATCATCTCAAAATCTTTATCTAAAAATGTCATATTTCCTGATCAAAACCAACAATAATTTTCTAAAAGAATAACTCAATTTAGTTGAACCATTCTAAAAAAACAAATCATAAAGCAATTTTATTGATCTAAAATACATATAACATAATTCAAAAATCAAAATCAACACGAAATTCACGCTATACACAAAAATAAACCACGCATTTACCCAAACTATTTGTTAAAAAACATAAACAAATTACCTCTATCAACTATTAATTTCCTTGCCATTGGTTACATTTCCCCTAAATGGCACAACTCCACCATCATCCCCATATATCCCCTTAGGCCTAAAAATCTGCTTAGCAGATTTAATTAATATCATCAGGTCCAATCCTAAGGATTGATTATTCACATAAAGAACATCATAATAAAATTTCTTCTCCCATGTCAAGCTATTCCTACCATTTACCTGCGCCAAACCTGTTATTCCTGGCTTCACCAAATGCCGCCTAGCTTGTTCCTCATTATAGTATTTCAAATATTCTACCAAAAGCGGGCGAGGGCCAATTAAACTCATATCTCCTTTTAATAGATTATAAAACTGTGGCAGTTCATCCAAGGAATAATTTCGAATAACTCTACCAACACCAGTCAATCTAAGATGATCTGGAAGCAACTCCCCATTATCACCCTTCCTATTACTCATTGTCCTAAACTTTATTATACTGAATATCCTGTTTTGTTTCCCTACTCGTTTTTGAGAAAAAAATGGATTTCCCCTATGATGAAAGGTAAGTATAATTATCAATATTATCAGAATAGGACTTAGTATTACCAAACCCAAAAAGCCTACTCCCCTATCTATTATTGATTTGCAAAATGTAATGTACATCTTTCACCTATCCATGCCTAAAAAAATCAAGAATGGCCCCTGAGGTCTTCTCCAGCTGCTCCTTGGTCAATCCACTACCAGAGGGAAGGCAAATTCCCTTTTCAAAAAGAGTAACCTCATAGTTATCTCCATAATACGCACAATTTTCATATAAGGGCTGGATATGCATTGGCTTCCAAACTGGCCTTGTCTCTATCTTTTTCCCTTCCAGGTATCTTTTCAGGCCTTGTACCATATCGCTATCTGGTAAAACGATGCTTGTAAGCCATCTGTTACTAAAATCCCCTTCAATTCCTTGCTGAAAAGTAATTCCATCATTCGAGCTTAGACGCTCATAATAATGAAAATATGCATCCCTACGTCTTTTAACTTTATCTACCAAACAACTTAACTGTTGAACACCCAATACAGCATTAAGATTACTAAACGCATAATTGTAACCAAGTTGACTATGTTCATAATGTGGTGCAGGATCCTTTGCTTGCAAAGCATAAAAATAGGCCCTTTTCAGGTCCAAGGCATTCTTAGTTACTAATCCTCCCCCACCCCCAGTTGTAATAATTTTATTTGCATTAAAAGATAAAATACCAAAATCCCCAAAAGCACCACACATACCATCAGAAGTATAGCTTCCCAGTGCCTCAGCGGCATCCTCAACAATTGGAACATTATATTTCTTACCTATTGCCATGATTTCTTTTATCCGCGCAGGCATTCCGTATAAATGTACAGGTATTATAGCCCCTACTCTTTTTCCTTTATTTTGTCTATCAACAATCGCTCTTTCAAGAAATTGGGGATCCATATTCCAAGTAGAAGATTCACTTCCGACAAACACTGGGCTAGCACCTAAAAAACAAATAGGATTAGCAGAAGCAGCAAAAGTCAGAGACTGGCATATGACCTCATCTCCTGGTTTTATTCCAGCGGTCAAAAGAGCTAAATGAATAGAAGACGTCCCAGAACTAAACAAACCTAAATGTTCCGCATGTAAAATTTCTCCTAAAGCGCTTCTAAATTCATCTATATAACTCCCTACATAACCTACCTCCTTATTCAATAAGGCCGTACGAAAGTCTTCTAGGTTTTCAATCTCAAATTCTGGTTCAGATAACTTGATCAAGTCCATTAAATATTCCTAAGAGTAGAAAAACAAATAAAATAAAAATTTAGAACTTACTCAGTGATCTACAGAAAAAATAAAATCAATGGTATATAAAACTACCACCAAACTAATATTAAACAAGAAGAGGGCTAAACAACCCTCCAATATATTCTAATTCAAATTCACATTTTCTTTCTCAAGAACTCCCCGATCTATCTTTACTTTACCCCGCAATCCATGATAGGATCTCTGAGACAATACCCGCGGAGAATCGCGCACAATGCATTTTACCCGTCTTAACGTCACTTTATCCAAAACAATACCTGCACTGATGACTAAAACAGAAAATACAGGGAACATAACTATATCTGGCAAACCGTTTAGTACAACAGCTAGACTAATAAACGCAATCTTTACCCCTCCTAATATCATGGTAACTTGATCATGCCTAAACCCCATCCTTAACAAAAAATGGTGCACATGACTTTTATCTGCAGCCATAGGTGACTTACCTTTACTGGCTCTCCTGATAAAAACCCTTAATGTATCATAAAATGGAATAATCATTAATACTATAGCAGTGGTAAGTGGTGCACTAAATTTAAAATCAGACTGTTCAAGTCCCCCATTTACAGAAATGAACTTAATACACATGACCGATAGCGTAAAGCCCAGTGTCAGGGAACCTGTATCTCCCATAAAGATTTTTGCTGGATGCCAATTATATACCAAAAATGACAAAATTGCCCCCACAAATGTAAACGCTATAAAACCAAAAGTATCCTCCCCAGAATAAATAAACCAAGAGCCCAAGAATATAAAAGTGATCAAACTTAAAGAACTCGCAAGCCCATCCAAGCCATCAATCAAATTAAATGCATTCGTAAGCCCTACTATTGCAAATACTGTTAATCCATAACTGAACCAAAGAGGGAGTTCCTCTATCCCTAGAAATCCATAAAAATTAGAAATCCTAACATCCCCTAAAACCACTACAGTAATTATGGCTATTAATTGACCAATCAACTTCTGATAGGCCGTTAATTCAACCAAATCATCTCTCAACCCGAGAATAAACATAATCCCCAAACCTAACAAGAAAAACCTTATTTCCATTAGCTGCATGTAATCCAACCAAATTAATACCCCACTCAGAAGTGCAATAAACATGGCTATTCCTCCCATAGATGGAACCGAATATTTATGGATTTTTCTTCCACCTGGTTTATCTAATATATTCCCTTTTTTGATAAGAAAGATTAATAAAGGTGTAATAATTACCCCAATAAAAAAAGACGTTAAAACTGAAAATGCTAATAACATACAAAAATATTATTTGTTAAAAAAAGGCTACCATTTGGGGCCTACCTATGAAGTCATATAATCTACAATACTATATTATACCAAAGCCAAACTACTTTAAGAATACCCAAAGATAGCCATTTTTTCATAAAGTGTTAGCTAATAAGAAGAAAGCTTAACGATTTTATAATTACAATCAAGCTAATTTAAAATATGCACATCATTTTTACCTTGAAAACTTGGTAAATACAAACAAAAAAAGGCCCCTTTGACATTTCTGTAAAAGGGGCCTGATAGGTGAGGGCGGCGACCTACTCTCCCGGGTGTAACCCCAGTACCATCGGCGCGACAGGGCTTAACTTCTCTGTTCGGGATGGGAAGAGGTGGATCCCCTGCGCCGTACCGCCCAAATTCTTCTGGCTAGGTCGCCTAAGTTCTTGCTATTTATGTTTTTAAAGTACCAATGACTACTTAAAGATAATACAACATTTCCACAGGTAAGCTTTCGGGCTATTAGTACTGCTCAGCTATGCCGTCTCCGGCTTTACACCTGCAGCCTATCAACGTCATCGTCTATGACAACCCTGTACGGAAACCTCATCTCGAGGTGGGTTTCGCACTTAGATGCTTTCAGCGCTTATCCCTTCCGGACGTAGCTACCCGGCAGTGCAGTTGGCACCACAACCGGTACACCAGCGGTCCGTCCAACCCGGTCCTCTCGTACTAAGGTCAGATCCTCTCAAGTTTCCCACGCCCGCAACAGATAGGGACCGAACTGTCTCACGACGTTCTGAACCCAGCTCGCGTGCCACTTTAATGGGCGAACAGCCCAACCCTTGGGACCTTCTCCAGCCCCAGGATGTGACGAGCCGACATCGAGGTGCCAAACCTCCCCGTCGATATGAGCTCTTGGGGGAGATCAGCCTGTTATCCCCAGAGTACCTTTTATCCTTTGAGCGACGGCCCTTCCATACGGTACCGCCGGATCACTATACCCGTGTTTCCACCCTGCTCGGCTTGTCGGCCTCGCAGTCAAGCTCCCTTATGCTATTGCACTCCGCGCACGGTTACCAAGCGTGCTGAGGGAACCTTTGGAAGCCTCCGTTACTCTTTTGGAGGCGACCACCCCAGTCAAACTACCCACCAAACAATGTCTCCCTTGTACAGGGATTAGACACCAAGCAAACAAAGGGCCGTATTTCAACAGTGGCTCCAAAACGCCTGGCGACGCCCCTTCATAGCCTCCGGCCTATCCTACACATCGTTTACCCAATGCCAATGTTAAGCTGCAGTAAAGGTTCATGGGGTCTTTCCGTCCCGTTGCGGGTACGCGGCATCTTCACCGCGACTACAATTTCACCGAGCTCATGGCCGAGACAGTGCCCAGATCGTTACACCATTCGTGCAGGTCGGAACTTACCCGACAAGGAATTTCGCTACCTTAGGACCGTTATAGTTACGGCCGCCGTTTACCGGGGCTTCAGTTCAGCGCTTCTCTTACGATAACGCCCCCCCTTAACCTTCCGGCACCGGGCAGGTGTCAGGCCTTATACTTTGTGTTGCCACTTCGCAAAGCCATGTGTTTTTGATAAACAGTCGCCTGGGCCTTTTCACTGCGGCCTCTCATCTTGCGATGAGTAGGCGCCCCTTCTCCCGAAGTTACAGGGCCATTTTGCCGAGTTCCTTAGCCATGATTCACTCGAGCACCTCAGGATTCTCTCCTTGACCACCTGTGTCGGTTTGCGGTACTGGCATATATACGCTTAACGCTAGAAGATTTTCTTGGAAGTTCTTAGGTCCGCTATCCGCGCTCCCGAAGGATTGCGGTACTATCAGGTTCGGCTAAAGGTGCGCATTTGACTACACCCCCAATACCTACACCCTTCAACCCGGTATTCCGTCACCGGGCGGAACTTTCATCACTCCGTCCCTCCATTGCCTGTATATACGGTACGGGAATATTAACCCGTTGTCCATCGACTGCCCCCTTCGGGTTCGCCTTAGGTCCAGACTGACCCTGATCCGATTAGCGTTGATCAGGAAACCTTGGTCTATCGGTGGGCGGGTTTCTCGCCCGCCTTATCGTTACTTATGCCTACATTTGCTTTTCCAAAAACTCCAGCATACCTGACGGTAAACCTTCGCTGTCGTTGGAATGCTCCCCTACCACTGCATTGCTGCAATCCTACGCTTCGGTAATGTGCTTGATGCCCGATTATC
>NZ_CP080025.1:1865000-2157500 GCF_020463795.1 Echinicola marina
CGGTAAACGGACAAAAGTCTACGCCATTCCAGTGAAGTTCCACTAGTTATAAATAAAACAGGTAGCATAGCAGATACAGCTTAAATGATTAACTTGAATTTTAAAAATTATGCTTTATGTGTATCCGTAAGAGTGCACGTAATAAAATATGACAATACGTGTCATTAAATTTCAAGGTATCAGGATAGTTGTTTTCTTGCATAAAAACAAGAAAAGCTATGAACCTTATAGAATTTACGGGCCATTTCCCAGATGAGGAAAGTTGTGAACAATACATCAAGAAATACCGTGAGAAAAGCGGTATACGGTGCAAAAACTGTGAGAAGATAACCCGACACTATTGGTTTGCCAACGGCAGGTTTTTCGAATGCAGCAGTTGTCGGAGACGTTCTTCTCTTAAATCAGGGACGGTAATGGAAAACAGCAAGCTTCCGCTCCGTATCTGGCTGTTGGCCATGCTGTTTATGTCGGCGACCAAGAAAGGGTTTTCCTGCCTTGAGCTCCAGCGGCAACTGGGGCTTAGCCGATATGAGACCACTTTCCGTCTGATGCACAGGATACGGTCAGCCATGGGACAACGAGATGAGCTTTATATCCTCAGTGACATGATTGAATATGACGAGTGTTATATGGAAACCGTACAGGAGAACCAGATCTTGGGTCAGCTTAAACGTGGAAAAGGCAGCCAGAAACAGACCGCAGTAGCGGTGGCGGCCGAATCGGTACCCTTGGAAGACCTGGATTCCGGGCAGAAAACAAAGCGCTGTGGCTATTTCAAAATGAGGGTCATGGACAAAGTGGACTGCGAGAGTGTCAATGCCTTTATCCGGGCCAATACCGTAGGGGATGTGGTACTGTTTACAGACAAGAACACGGCCTACTCGAAAATAGAGGAAGTGGTGGCCACCCATTTGGCCGTTCCATCGGGAAAGGAGTCCGTAAACGACACCTTAAAATGGGTACACAAAGCAATCAGTAATCTTAAAAGAACCCTGTTGGGGGTATATCACATGATAACTTATAAATATTTACAGAACTATTTAAATGAGTTTGTTTACAGATTGAACCGAAGATATTTTGGCAAAGGACTCTTTGAAAGGCTCGTTATTGCGGGCACTTACCCATACGTGCAGTAAAACGGATACACATATTATGCTTTTTGTAAACTAGCCGCGTAGCTATCTTGTTATCTCTTCTGTATGAAAGGATTTAGATTTACCAAATACACCCCGAATAAGGATCCCAACAAAAGCACCTTTGAAAACCTCTTGGAGATTTTTCTTCAGCTGATTACCATGACTGGAGGAGATGTTGCAGAGGCTTTGAGTTGGCTAAGCAACTTGGACAACCGCTATGGACTTACCAATCCCGGTTATGGCATAGGTGATTTTATAGATGACCTTAAGGACAAAGGATATTTGACTGAGGAAAACCAAAAAGGAGAATTCAAAATCACGGGCAAATCAGAACAGCAGATCAGGAAAAGCGCCCTTGAAGAGATTTTTGGAAAACTCAAAAGAGGTAATAGGGGCCAACATCGCACTACCCACTCTGGCCAAGGAGAGGAGCGGGGTACAGATAGAAGACCTTTTCAGTTTGGTGATAATTTGGAGCAAATTGCCCTGACCGACTCTCTGAGAAATGCCCAAGCAAATCATGGTTTTGGCGGTGACTTTCTTTTGACAGAGGATGATTTGGAAGTGACCGAGAATGAATACCGTACCCAGACCAGCACGGTTTTGATGATCGATATTTCCCACTCGATGATCTTGTACGGGGAAGATAGGATTACCCCGGCCAAAAAGGTAGCGATGGCATTGGCTGAGCTGATAAAAACACGCTACCCTAAAGACACCCTTGATATTATTGTTTTTGGAAATGATGCCTGGCAGATAGATATCAAGGATCTGCCCTATTTGCAGGTTGGCCCATACCATACCAATACCGTGGCCGGACTGCAATTGGCCATGGATTTATTGAGAAGGAGGAAGAATCCCAATAAACAGATTTTTATGATCACGGATGGTAAACCCACCTGTCTGAAAGTAGGTATCAAATATTATAAAAACAGTTTTGGCATCGACAGCAAGATTTTGAACGAAACCCTAAAGCTTGCCGCCCAATGTCGTAAACTCAAAGTCCCTGTAACTACCTTTATGATTGCTTCAGATCCCTACCTAAAGGAGTTTGTGCAGGAATTCACCAAGGTAAATAATGGCAATGCATACTATAGCAGCCTAAAGGGATTGGGACATTTGATTTTTGAAGATTATAGACGTAACCGAACAAAACGCTTTTGAGCATGACATATCAGCAATTGACCAACAACGATTTATTGAAAATAAAGACCTTAGGAGAACTAAAGGCTGCCGGCTATCAGGCCCGATCTATCAAAGAAGAACTCCGGCAAAACCTGATCAGAAAGATCAAAGCAAAGGAAAATGTTTTTGAGGGCATTTGGGGCTATGAGGATACCGTGATTCCTGATATAGAACGGGCTATACTTTCCAGACACAATATCAATTTTCTCGGATTGAGGGGGCAGGCCAAGACCCGGATTGCCCGGCAGATGACCTTGTTATTGGACGAGTATATTCCAGTGGTAGCAGGATCGGAACTTAATGATGATCCCTTGCAACCTTTGACAAGTTATGCCAAAGATTTGATCAAAGAAAAAGGGGACGATACCCCCATAGCCTGGTGGCACCGGGAAGAAAGGTATACCGAAAAGCTGGCCACACCAGATGTATCTGTTGCAGATCTTATTGGAGATGTGGACCCTATTAAGGCGGCTACGATGAAGCTTTCTTATAGTGATGAGCGAGTGATCCATTATGGTTTGGTTCCTCGATCCCACCGTTCGATTTTTGTGATCAATGAATTGCCTGATCTGCAGGCCAGGATTCAGGTAGCGCTTTTCAATATCCTACAGGAAGGAGATATACAGATCCGGGGTTTTAAGCTCAGGCTTCCATTGGATATCCAGTTTGTGTTCACCGCTAACCCTGAAGATTATACCAATAGGGGAAGTATTGTCACTCCCTTAAAAGACCGGATAGAATCCCAGATCATTACCCATTATCCCAAAAATATTGAAATAGGAAAACAAATTACCGGGCAAGAAGCAAAGCTTCATGGGAAACCAATTGAGCAGATCCATGTACCTGAATTAATGAAAGACCTGATAGAGCAGGTGGCGGTGGAAGCCAGGCATAGCGAATATGTGGATGAGAAAAGCGGGGTATCCGCCAGGTTGACTATTACAGCTTTTGAGAATCTGATTTCAGCAGCAGAAAGGAGATTATACCTCAACAGGGAAAATAATACAGTCACTAGGATCGCAGATCTGATCGGTATCATTCCATCCATTACCGGTAAGGTAGAATTGGTTTATGAAGGTGAGCAAGAGGGAGCTGGACTGGTAGCTTATAACCTAATAGGAAAAGCCATAAGGACATTATTTGCTTCGAAATTTCCCACTCCAGAACAGAAGAAAAAAGATAAAGAGGGCAATCCCTATGTATTGCCACTATCTTGGTTTGGAGAAGGCAATCATTTGGATATCTTGGCCTCGCAAAACGATAAGGAGTATAAAAATGCCTTGCACCAAGTGCCTGGGCTTGAAAAGATCACTACAGATTTTGTACAGTCAATGCCGGAAATGGAGAAGGAATTCTATATGGAATTTGCGCTACATGGCTTGGCAGAATACAGTCAGCTGAGTAAGAAGCTGCTGGACACTGGCATGCAGTTCAAAGACTTATTTAGCAGCATGTTTGACATGGGGGCTCCTGAAGAGGGAGATTTCGATGAAGATGATTTGAATTAGGAATTGCATCTTTGGATAGTTTTCTGCAAGGATAAAATAATCAGCGCTTCAAGAAGACTGATGACATCTTGCTTTTGGCTAAATAACCTTGATTCATAAAAATAAGTGATTTGATTTAGTGTACTGTTGACTGTTTCACTATTCCATATTATAACACTGGGAATCTCATCACTGTGTTGGTGGATCTTGGAGGCCAGGTGTAATAGCGCTTTATTAGGGGGTGATATTAATGATAATTTGCATAATGAACCAACGAAAGAATAGCTCGTTGCCTTTTTATAGGAAATCAAATAAATGGTTGTTCGTTTCTCATTTGGATTTTACTTTAGTTATATTTACTGACTATCTGGTACTTTTTTCTTAGGCTAGGAAAACCAAAATATTCAGCAATATTAAGTGGTGAATACCAATAGAAAATTTACAATATTTGGTCGATGGAAATATATTTCAAATGCATAGATCATTTAACTCGGATTATGCATTAGCAATCGTAGTGAGGGCTGAAAATGCAAGAAAATCAGGCTGTTTGGAGACTGAGGCATAGCACCGCTATGGTGAACCTGTCTTCCGCCAGGTAGAGTCGAAAACAGGCAGCAAAGCGTCTGATTTTAAAGTATTTTCAGTCCGTAATACTTGTGCGCCGCGGCGTAGATAAGCTAATGCATATTTCGGGTTTAATTGAACTATAAATGCGTCAACATAAACCTTTATTAAAATGATCAAGAAAATACTTTTGGGACTCATTGCAGCGCTCATAATAATCCAGTTTATTAGACCTGAGAAAAATATTTCAAATGCCCAGCCTGCTCCGATGAGTGCGGAGTATGCCATACCGGAAAATGTGCAGGGCATTTTGAACAAGGCTTGTACTGACTGTCACTCCAATACAACCGAATATCCTTGGTATTCCAATATTCAACCTGTGTCCTGGTGGCTGGATGGCCATATTAAGGATGGGAAGAGACACTTGAACTTTGATGATTTTACCACCTTGCCGATAGCGCGACAAAATCACAAATTGGAAGAAATCATCGAGGTAATAGAAGAGGGGGAAATGCCACTAAAATCCTATACAGCCCTTGGCTTACATAGTGAAGCCCAACTTAGTGAAGCG
This sequence comes from Echinicola marina, assembly GCF_020463795.1. Taxonomy (NCBI): domain Bacteria; kingdom Pseudomonadati; phylum Bacteroidota; class Cytophagia; order Cytophagales; family Cyclobacteriaceae; genus Echinicola; species Echinicola marina. Next base: position 1,869,944 of record NZ_CP080025.1, read on the forward strand.
GAAAAAAATACATTGATGAGTTGGGCCAAGGAACAAATGGACATGCTAAAGGAAAATTATCCGGCAGACAGTTTGGTCATGAAAAGAAGGCCAAGACCGCAAGAGGAAAATCATTGATCCTATACGGGGCTTATCTAAGCCAAGGGATAATTCATATGTGAAAGCTATGGTTGTGCGGTATGCAGCAGGGCCATAGCTTTCTTTTCTTATGTCATAGGTTTTCCCTTTGATTTCTTCTTCCTGTTCATGATAGCTGGAGATATTGACTATCTTTTTTTCAAAAGTTCTAGATAAAGGTCTTCTACCTTTTCCCTGGCCCAAGGTGTTCTTCTTAAAAACTTCAGGCTGCTTTTGATACTGGGATCATTGATGAAACAGTTAATCCTGATTTTCCTGCTGAGATTCTCCCAGCCATAATAATTGACCAAAACAGTTACTATCTCCTCGAGCTTTACCCCATGCAAAGGGTTGTTGGGTTGTTCTTCCATTGAATAGCGATATTTTACTAATTTATAAAGATACTTGAATTACCTTTGTCCCATGAAACTTTCAAGCACAAATCAAAAAGCAATTCTGGAAAATCTGGGCATTTCTGCGCTTAACGAAATGCAAAAAGCTACTCTTGAAGCTACTGAGAAGCATCAAAATGTAATGCTTCTTGCTCCTACCGGTAGTGGAAAAACCTTAGCTTATCTCCTAAGCATGCTTCCTAAATTGCAAGAAAAAGAAGGTGTTCAGGCCTTGATTTTGGCCCCCACCAGAGAACTGGTACTACAGATTGAAAGTGTCTTGAAACAGATGAAATTACCCCTGAAAGTGAATGCTTGCTACGGAGGTCATTTGTTTAGCATAGAAAGGAAAAACTTTTCTGTCCCACCAACTATTTTGGTAGGGACACCGGGGCGAATTAAAGATCATTTGGAAAGAGGGACTTTTAATCCCGAGCACATCACTGAGCTTGTTTTTGATGAATTTGACAAATCGCTAGAGCTGGGTTTTACAGGTCAGATGCGCTATATCGCAGGGCAGCTTTACCAAGTGAAAAATAAGATACTGGTTTCGGCAACCAATGCCATTGATTTACCCTATTATTTGGATTTTGATGAGCATTATACGGTAGAAGCAGCGGTGGAGAAAAAGCCTGATATTACTGTGAAGCAGCTGATTTGTCCCAGAGGTGAAAAACTTGAAGGACTCTTAAAGCTGATAAAAAGCCTAAATGCAGGTCAAAACGTTATTGTTTTTGCTAATCACCGGGATGCTTGTGATCGTATAGGGGAGTTTTTGGAGCAACATCGGGTCATTTTTTCCTTATTCAGAGGAGGTTTAGAGCAAGATGAAAGGGAATCCCAACTGACCAAATTCAGAAACGGCAGTGCCCAGGTTTTGATTGCTACGGATATTGCTTCCAGGGGGATTGATATTCCTGATTTGGATTATGTGGTACATTTTCAGATTCCTCCACAGGAAACCACCTTTGTTCACCGAAATGGTAGGACTGCCAGGATGAAAGCGACAGGTACCAGTGTTCTGCTAATGACGGAAACGGACTATTTGCCCAAATATCTAGGGTATAAACCGGAGGAATTGCTTTTGGAAGAAGCAGAAAAAAATGTCCAGCCGGCATTTGCCACCTTGCATATCAATAAAGGGAAAAAACATAAAGTCAATAAAATAGATTTAGTAGGTTTTTTCCTTCAATTTGACTTCATGACAAAAGAGGACCTTGGCCTCATTGAAGTAAAGGATTTCTTTTCATATGTGGCCGTAAGCAGGGCAAAATACAAGCAGGCCATTGAAGCTGCTAAGAACCAAAAAATAAAGCGTAAAGCCATCAAAGTGACCTTGGCCAAGTAGGAAAGGAATCAATAGCTATTACCAAAAAATGGAGAGAAGGTATAGAAAATGTACCGATCTGCTCCGAAAAACAGGTGATTTCCTAAGTGAAGGCTTTTATGTATATTCGCTTTTCAAAACTTTATATATCCATACCCCATGAGTCAACTTGTAATTAACAGTTTCGAAGAATTCGAAAAATATATCGGTCAACCATTAGGAATCTCTGACTACCATAAGATCACCCAGGATCAAATTAATAAATTCGCGGATGCTACCCTTGACCATCAGTGGATCCATACTGATCCAGAGAAAGCAAAGGTGGAAGGAGCTTTTGGTAATACCATTGCCCATGGATATTTGACCTTGTCTTTGGTGCCTTTTTTATGGGAGCAAATTGTTCAGGTGAATAACTTGAAAATGTTGGTCAACTATGGTATAGAGTCCTTGCGCTTTGCCCAGCCAGTAGTAGTGGACAGTGAAGTGAGACTGCATGCCAAATTGGCCAATATCACCAACTTGAGAGGAACGGTAAAGACTGAAATGGAAATCAAACTGGAGATCAAAGACCAAAAGAAACCGGCTTTTACAGGTAAATTGGTCTTTCTCTATCATTTCAAATAAAATGTAAGTGGATTTTGATCCTTAATGGGCACAGTTTAAAAAGGATCAGGCTAAAAGTTGGAGATCAAGCAATATTTCTCGGGTGAATAATTTCAAACTTAAATTTTTGTTTTCCCTTGTCAGATTAAGCGTAGTTGAATTAATCAACCTGCCTAGATAGTCAATTGCTTAAAAGGATGAACGCAGATGTATTATAAATAAGCATATCCGTGTTCATCTTTATCCATCTATGGTTATAAATAGCCCATATCAAAGCTAAAATAGACTGCCCCCAGCTTTTCGGCTTGGTCCATGAAAAATGCTGTACCTTTTTTAAAGGGATAAAAAAATAGCCTCCAGGAGAGGCTACTTTTTTGTTGTTAAACCAAAATAAAGTCTTTCAATAAATTATGTTTTGCTCATTTTTTTAGTCTTATGGCACAGGGAAGGATTAATCCAGTCGGTTTCTTTCTTCTGTGCTACCGCTTCTGCTAGAAACCTTAAAGTTTTCACCTTTGGAGAATTTCCACCTTAGTGTCAAACGAAGGGATTGCTGACTATTGTATTGCCGGATTTCCGTATTGATATCGCCAAAGTTGATCTTTCCCCTGAAGCCAGCTGTTCTGAACAGGTCATTCCCGTTTAAGGTTAGGGCAAAGGTATCATCCTTGAAGGTTTTGGTGATCCCCGCGTCTACCCAGCCAAAGCCCTTGGCTTCCAATTGCCCCTCGAGGAATGGACTAATGTACATTCCGACCAGCTCCACTTTAAAGCCCTTGGGCAAGGTGACATTATGTTGGCTTCTGACATTATAAGAAAACTGCGATACATCCAGAAAATCATCCCCCAATTGCGACTGATAGGTTTTGTAAGAAAGCTGTAGCATATTGCTGGTGCTGTACCATTCTGCAATTTCCACCGGCAGCATCATTCTCAACCCGAAGTCTTCCGATTTGTCAAAGTTCTGCATTTGAAGGGTTGTTTTGCGGCTTTCTTCATCTTGGGTCATGACCTGTCCAAATGCATTGGTGGTCTTGGAATAGGCCATGGTAAATTGATATGCTCCCTTTATGACATGGCTCATCTCAAAATTATTGGCATACTGAGGTTTTAAATTGGGGTTTCCCTGCTCGGTCGTCAATGGATCTATATAGAACACAAAGGGATTCAAAAGCCTATAATTGGGTCTGGTGATCCTTCTGTTGATATTATAGGTGATTTGATATTTATCCGAGATCTTATGCTGTAAATAGGCACTTGGAAATAAGTTGACATATTCCTGCTTATTTATCTTGTTCAGAGTGACCGAGTTCCCAGTGATATCTGAATATTCCAGCCTTAGTCCTGCTTGAAAATCTAACTTTTCACTTAGAGGAGCTTTTACTGAGGTGTAAGCCGCCAAGACATTTTCATTATAGATAAAATGGTTGCTATTTGCATCTGGTTCAAAAGGTCCCTCTTCTTCACTTCTGGAGATTTCTAGGATATTATTTGATTCCACCCAGCTGCCTTTTAAGCCTGCTTCGAATTTGGTCTTTTCTCCTAGTGGTTTGGTGAAATCAGTTTTGGCCGTGAAGATATTGTAATTCATCGTATTATCGGTCAATATCCTGTCCATAGTGCCTGCTTCTGTAGCATCATTCACCCAATAATCATTGTTCAGTAGGCTTAAAGATCCACCATCCACCGTGGTGTAATCGATATCAGCACTTAACTTGGTCCCCAATGTGTCCAGATTACCTATATAGTGAAAGTTGCCAAAAAACCTTCTATTATCGTTATCTGCATCATTGATGGCATTGAGATGATTGATATCGTTGTTTTCAGGGCTTGAAATATCGGTCAAGGAGTTTCCATTATTATATCCATTATAATCGGAGGCCTGAAGGTTTATCCCTACTGTATGTTTTTCGTTGACTTGATAATCTGCTCCTCCTGTGAAATAGACACTTTTACCACCAAGGCCCAACAGGGCATCCTGGTCAAATACCGATTCTCCTTCTGCCAATTGGAATCTCCTTAAGATACTCAGGTCGATATCGCGTACCCAGGAACTGTAATTGAGGCTGCTGTTAGTAGTCCATTTGCCACGTTTGATATTGAGGCTTGCCCCTGCAAAGGGAGCATTTCTGCCATTATAATAATTGCCCACCTGTATGCTGCCGTTAGTGCCATTATAATCATTCTTCTTTAGTTTGATATTCAGTACGCCTGCAGCCCCTTCTGCATCGTATTTGGCAGGTGGGTTATTGATAACTTCGATGCTTTTGATATTGTCAGCAGGCATGGCCCTTAAAAAATCCGCCAGCTCAGTAGAGCTCATATAGGTCTGACGGTCGTCTAATAAGACGATCACCCCTGAGCGGCCATTAAGATTGATATTGCCGTCACCATCCACATATACGCCAGGGGATCTGCCCAATACCTCCAAGGCATTGCTGCCTTCTGCCATCACCGTACCCTCTATATTGACTACTGTCCTGTCCGCTTCTATGATCACTTCAGGTCGGCTGCTTCTTACTTCCACCTCATCCAGGGCCGTAGCTTCTTCTTCCAGCTGGATTACACCGAAATCCTTGTTCATGCCTTTGTTCAGTTTAAAAGGAGTGGATTGGTAAGCTCTGAATCCAATAGTGGAAACATTCAACACGGCCATTCCTTCGCCGGAATTTACTGTTAATGAAAACCTACCATTATCGTCAGAGACAACCCCGGAAATAAGTGTTCCCGTCTCATGATCCAATAGGGAAATATTGGCAAAAGGCATCACCTTTCCCTGGCTATCGACTACCTGCCCGCTCAGTGCGCCTGTTTTTTGTGAAAATGCCACCCCTGAGCTAAAAAGATAGGCAATTAGAATAAGTGAGATTTGGTAAAAGATTTTCATGATATGCTGGTTCATTTTATTTAAGCATCCTCTTGAAAATGTAGTGCCAAAAGGGATAAACCCCTTTATATTGCCTCCAAAGGCCGTTTTACTGCTTTTATATCAATAGTACCTGTATCGATTCCGAACACTTTTACCGTACGTTTATGAAATGGACAGTAAGGTCTTATGGTATTATCCGATTAGGAAGAGGCTTGTGTTATGAAAAATGAGTAAGGTCATTCAGGCTGTTCGGACTGTTCTGGATTTGTAATCCTGAACCTGAAATAGCGGAGGATTTAAAATCCTCCTTGATATCTATTCGGGATTACAAATCCCGAATAGCAAAAAAGTTGGAACTGAAGGATATGAACAAAAAAAAGTCCCCGACCCAAAAATATGGACCGAGGACTATATCAGCTAATTTTAGTCTTTGGCGGCTAATTATTTAGCTGCAGCGTATCTTTTGCTTACTTCTTCCCAGTTAACCACATCCCAGAAAGCAGAGATATAATCAGGTCTTCTGTTTTGGTAGTTCAAATAATAAGCATGTTCCCAAACATCCAATCCAAGGATAGGAGTACCAGGACACTCAGCTACATCCATCACTGGGTTGTCTTGGTTTGGAGAAGAACATACACAAAGTTCTTTTTTAGTATCTACACACAACCAAGCCCATCCTGAGCCGAATCTAGTAGCGGCAGCTTTGTTGAACTCTTCTTTGAAAGCGTCAAATGAACCGAACTTGGCATCGATAGCTGCTGCCAATTCACCTGTAGGAGCTCCTCCGCCATTAGGAGAAAGGATCGTCCAGAAAAGTGAGTGGTTATAGTGGCCACCACCATTATTTCTTACTGCTGCATTTGAGCCAGCTACTTTCATCAACTCTTCAAGGCTCTTACCTTCAAGGTCTGTACCGGCAATGGCATCGTTCAATTTAGCTACATAAGCATTGTGGTGCTTTCCGTGGTGAATTTCCATTGTTTTAGCATCGATACTTGGTTCCAATGCATTGACATCATAAGGTAGTTTTGGTAACTCAAAAGCCATTGTTTATAAAATTTTATAGTTTAACATGAAATAATAATTCTTATTAAATTCTTACTCAACAAACCAAGATCAATCAAAAATGGTTCTATAAATTGCTTTAAACTGCTATTTCCTCAACTTTTTGAAAAAAGCATCCAGTAATGCTTTGGACTCTTCCCCCATTAAACCACTTGAAATCTTGGTTTTAGGATGCAGCACTTGCTCTGATAACCTTCCAAAGCCTCTCTTCGGATCTGATGCAGCAAAATGAATGCCGCCAAGTTGTGCCCAAAAACTGGCTCCTGCACACATGACACAGGGTTCTAAGGTAACAAAAAGCTCACACTCGGTGAGGTATTTAGCCCCCAATGCATCTGAAGCGGCTGTAATGGCCAGCACCTCTGCATGGGCCGTTACATCTGTGAGTTTTTCCGTTTGGTTATAGGCCCGGGCGATGATCCTGTTCCTACAAACGATAACGGCACCTACTGGTATTTCATTATCTTCATAAGCCAACTTGGCCTGTTTAAGGGCCTCGTTCATAAAATATTCAGGGGAATACAATTCCATCATTGATAATTTAATCGATGAATTTAAGGTAATTTTACTTAGAGACAAAACCCCAAATGCCACTATAGAAACAAAAGCTTAATTATGAGGCAAAAAAAAAGCGGCAAGTGCCGCTTTCTATGATTTAGAAAATCAAATCGAATATTTCTTTTCGAACGCCTTCATTGATGATCAAGGCCAGAATCAGGGATACCAATAAACCGATACTGGCTTTTAGGATATCACTGCTGGCCATCTTATAGGCCCTGAATAACCGGGCTTTTCTTTTCTTCAGTTTTTTGGACTTGGCAAGTGCAATGGCAATCTCTCTACCTCCCAAAAGGCCTATAAATACCCATGTGGTACTCATGGGCATCTTGCTGTACATTTTGAAATAAAACAAGAGTATACAGTAGATAAAGTCCACTATGGTGGCGGCCCTTACATCAGTTACTTTTGACTTTTCATTCACTATACCTTGGATCCTATCTCCTTTGAAATAGAAAAGGAATCCTAATCCAAAGAAAATAAAGCCGGCGTAGGCGATAAACTCATATATATTCAGTGCCCTGGGAAGGAATACTGCGATATTTGCCGCGTCCTGCATTAACCACAGTGACCACAGGGTACCTGAGGTGATCCATTGTAGGACATACCAGTAATTTTTGGCCTTACCTTTAAGGTAGTTGGTCACCAGCTTCTCCAGAGCAAACCAAAAGAATATCGCAATAACAAAAGCCAGTAAATAGCCCACCAAACTTTTTTGGACTACACCTACTATGGTTCCCGCTTTATAGGTGAATACATTGAGCAGCAAGAATGTCGTAGAAACCGGCATCCTCATTCTGGTCATGACCATAAGGACAATAGGGGCTGCCAATTGCAGAAAAACGAATTTCTCAGGAGCCTTGTCCAAGCCCTTGACATAAAGTCGCTGGTAACTCACATCTCCTCCATAGTTGACCCAACTGTAAACGGCAGTAGCGACGAATATCCCGCCCATAAAGAGCCAGAGCCAATACCATTTTTTCCTTTGGTTGGAGGCAATAAAAGTCCCAATGGTCTGAATACTGTCATTACCGATGGCAGAGTAGGCTGCCAAGGTAAACCCAAACCACATGGCTGCATAGGTATACTGGGTGATAAAACCCGCTATGGATACCAAAATACAGAGTACAAGAAGGAAGGATTTTTCTTTTTTTGTAAAATCAAAAAGTGAATAGGCCGCTTTAGAAAGTGCGTCCTGATTGATGTTTTGATCTTTAAGCTTAGCCATAGATTTGTTTTTGGCGGTTTTTATTATTAGGCCACAAAGTTAATTAAGTTTAATCGAGATAATATTAATAAATTGTTAACTTCATCTATTGTCCCTATTAAACTACCATTACGTTTTACAATATGCTTTTTAATATTATTTTTACAAAACGAATAACACAAAAAAGCACTTAATCACGAATAAAATATTGGGGTAATTGTCAGGGATTTACCCGGTTCAAGCATATTGTTAACATAAGCTTCATACACTATCTCAAATTATATTTAGCTTAGACTTAATTTTGTGGATTGGATTAATAAGAACGTATAGGAGGAGACATTAAAATTAAATGGCGGAGACCTTAGAACAAAAATTATCTTCAAAGCGGTTGTTCATGGGAATGCAAATATTGATTGCATTGGTCCTGTTCATGCTCTCCATTGATCTCCTAACGGTCTCTTTGCTGCACCTTAATAATGAAGTGGCCAACAAAATTTTTATGGCCACTAATAATCCATTTGTAGGGCTTTTTATAGGTTTGCTGATGACAGCCCTCATCCAGTCCAGCAGCACCGTTACTGCCATGGTCGTAGCAGTGGTCGCCGCTGGAAATCTCAGTATCATGCAGGCGGTGCCTCTAGTGATGGGCGCCAATATAGGTACCACGATTACTTCTACTTTGGTTTCTTTTACCTTTATCATGAAAAAAGGGGAATTCAGAAAGGCCATTTCAGCAGGGGTGCTCCACGATATATTTAATATTATTACGGTGATTATTCTGTTGCCACTGGAATATTATTTTGGCTTTTTAAGCCAAATTGCCAGCATGGTTTCCATTAATGTCTTTAGTGACGGTCATATATTACATAACCGATTTTCCTATAATGTGATATTCACGCGCCCATTGTCCAATTATCTGGTGGATCTGGTGAGTCTCCCGGTAGTTTCATTGATCATCAGCGTGTTGCTGATATTTTTATCCATTAAATTACTCTCATCTTCAGTCTATAAGACCTTCCTTTCCAAGGATTTCAAACAAGTCAGTAAGCATATCTTTAAAAGCCCTTACAGAGGTTTTCTTTACGGAATGTTTTTTACCGCAGCCGTTCAGTCCAGTACGGTGACCACCTGCTTATTGGTGCCCGCTGTAGCAACAAAAAAGGTGGGATTGGGGAAATCTTTTCCCTTTATACTTGGTGCCAATATAGGAACGACCATTACTGCGGGGATTGCTGCAATGTTTAAAAATGAAGCTGCCATTGCCATTGCGCTGGTACATTTTCTGATCAATTTCTTCGGAACCTTGATATTCCTGCCTTTTCCTGCCTTGAGAAATATTCCGGTTAAAATGGCCATTTATTTTGGTAGGCAGGCGGCCAAGAGGAAGATCATAGGCATAGCCTATATTTTGATGGCTTTCTTTGTTATACCATTTTTATTGATCTATTTCAATAAAGATGATGATGTTAGGGATCTGGATATCAATGATCAGGAGACAGTTATACAGCTGAAAAAAATGCCCGAAGATACAATCAAATAATTTTTTCAGCTTCCCATTCTTGAATGATTGATAAACCAGAACTGCTACCAATGCGGTCAGCACCGGCTGCAATCATAGTCTTGGCCTGCATATAAGTCTTTATGCCTCCGCTTGCCTTGATCCCAACATTACTGGGCAAAACGCTTCGCATCAACTGAATATCTTCTTCCTTGGCTCCAGAGGAAGCATAACCGGTAGAGGTCTTTATAAAGTCCACCCCGGCATCACTGCCGATTTTGCAAGCTTCGATAATTTCCTGTTGGCTCAAATAGGCAGTTTCTATAATGACTTTCAAGATGTTCCCCTGTTCGTGGCAAAGACTTGAAAGTTTGGCCAGTTCTATTTTTGGCCAATTCATCCCGGATTTATAGGCGGAAAGGGACCAAACCACATCAATTTCATCAGCACCGTCTTTGATGGCCTTTTCGGTCTCAAAGACCTTGGTTTCTGTCATTTGGTAGCCCAGTGGAAAGCCCACTACGGTTACTACCTGTATATCCAGGTCCTGTAGTTCCCGCTTTACCTTTTTTACCCAAAAAGGGGGAACACATACCCCAAGAAATTCATGGGTTCGTGCTTGCTGGATCAGCTGATTAATGTCGTGCTCGCTCAACTTGGGGCTTAGTTGGGTATGTTCAATATATCTTTTGATATCAAGCATGGTCCGAGGGAATCTCTTTTACAAAATCTTGTAGATAACTGAATTTTTCAGTCAACTCACCATTTTTTGTAATGGAAGCATCATCGATTAAATCCTGTTCTTCATCAGCTAATAATACGGGAACTACATGGCGCATCAATTGGGCACCAAAATCCGCTGAAGCATCCCTGGGCAATTCGCAGGGGAGGTTGTCAATGGCCATTACTGAGATGCTGTGCTGTGATCCAAAAGCAGGCAGTTCTTGCAAGCTCAATCTATCGATATCATATACCGGATCAGCGATGGTGCTCGGTCTGATGGTGGTGGGCACGGAGCCATTAATATCGCAGGTGATGTCAGCAATGACAGATAGGTTGAATTCCTCTTTGGGTACATCTGACAGCTCAAATAATCTAGGTGCTTTAGGATCCCAATAGGCAGCAGCGAATAAAATCTCACTTACTTCTGCGTACTTAAAAAAGTGACTTTCATATTTCTCAGCTTGGGTATAAAATTCCTGTTTTTCATAGCCACCATCGGTTTTTCTTCGATTATAATCCTCCATGGCCAGTTGGGCAAATACAGGTTCTTCATAATAATTATTGATCAGTTCTTTTGGACTCACTTCCCTAATCCCAGCCACGAGTAGAATTTCCTTTACGCCATTGCCCACACGGCCATTGCCTGTGATGACCATTTTGATAGGGGGCAATTGAATGTGCTTTAGCTCGGTATGGAGTTCTTCCAGATCAAAGCAATCCTTGGCCCTTTTCAAATCAAACAGGCCTGTTTTTTTTCCATAGGTCCAAAGGCCATTATAGCCACCTACTATCCCCGCCCAGCGGCCAAAGGCAACCACTCTCTCCTCTCCTTGGCGCAGAACCTCATAATCGATCAATTGAATGTTTTTTCTTAAAATAGTTTGTAATAATGTGCGGTTATAGGCTTGGGCCTTGATGGTGTGCGAAAAGAAAAAATAGGTTTTTCCGCCTATCAAATCAGCTATAGGGACTTCTTTTACCCCCATAAGCACATCACAATCGGAGACATCCTCGACGATGTGGACACCTTCTACCTCATATTCTTCATCTGTAAATGCCCTGATATTACTGGATTGGACGACAAATGAAGCTTTTCCTTTATATTTTTGGTTCAATGCGCTTACTTGTTGGGGACTAAAGGGGACACGCCTATCACTAGGAATTTTACCTTCTTTGATCAAAGCTATTTTCATAAGCGGGTTAATTTTTGGATATTCGCATGGCTATTTTCCAGTTCAAAATAATTAAAAGTGAGGCTTGGCCTACTTATCATAATATAGAAAGAATTTACCAATTTCCATGGAAGTAGCTTGGTATAAATCCATCTTCAAAAATGAAAGAACTTATCCTATACGCTGTGCTTTTCCTGTTATTGTTCGGACATGCCATCATGGCCTCCATGATGTATATCACTGTACATAAGGATGAGGAATTGAGCTTTAATGAAAAGAATCAATGGAAATTAAAAGCCCTGGTTTTTCCTGCATACTTCTGGGGCAAATATAAAAAATACAAGGGCTAAAAATAAAGAAGCTGCCTCATAAACCTCTGTCATTGCGATTCTTGGGATACTGAGCTTGTCGAAGTACACCAAGGAGAAGCAATCTCGTTATACGTGCAATGAGATCACATCGAGATCACTTCGCTTTGCTACCATTGACAGTGACCTGAATCAAAGTCATCCTGACAAAGGAAGGATCTCTTTTCCTAATCGTTACTGGAAGAGATGCTTCCTATCGTCAGCATGACATCGATTTGAAGCTCACGTCATACAACTCTTTTATATTTGATAAAATGTTGATCTCTCGTGATGACGGACTTATTTAGTTATGAGGCAGCTTCTAAAAATATGCGGTGTTAATTTTGCTTAGTTTTTCACCAACTGTATGCTGGCCAAAATCTTGATTTGGTCGCCTACTACCACGCTTCCTGCTTCGGTAACGGCATTCCAGGTAAGTCCAAATTCTTTTCTGCTGATCTTGCCCTCTAGCTCAAAACCTGCCTTGGTATTGCCATAAGGGTCATCTGCTACACCTCCGAAATCAACGGCCAATTCCACTGGTTTTGTGGTGTCTTTGATGGTAAGGTCGCCCTTCAGGACATAGTCGCCTCCATTCTTTACCAATACGCCATTAGCGAATTTTAACTTTGGGTATTGCTCGGCATTGAAGAAATCACCGGATTTCAAGTGGGCATCTCTGTCAGATTGGTTGGTGTCTATACTGTCGATATCTGCAGTAAAACCAACATTTGCGCCATCAAAATCTTCAGCAGCTACTTCTGCTTCGCCTTCAAACTTTTTGAATTTTCCTGTCACTGTAGAAATCACCAAATGTTTCGCTTTGAAATTGATTTCTGAATGGGTAGGGTCGATAGTCCATTTTGTAGTACTCATAACTTTTACGGTTTTTATTGTTTTATGAAATTTAATTTTTAAGGTATACACATTGCTTGTATATACATGTATTGGTTTAAATTTTTTTATCCCCTTAACTTATCCAATAAGTCATTGAGAAGATTGACCTCTTCATCGTTAAGGTTAATGACTTTTTTGTTCAGCTGTTGGATCTCATTATCGAGTTTATCCAATAGCGCCAGGCCTTCCTCAGTAATATGGATGTCCACCTGTCTTCTGTCATTGGGACATTCTTTCCTGCTGACAAATCCCTTTTGCTTTAACTTCTCCACCAAACGGGAAGCATTGGACATTTTATTCAGCATCCGATCCTGTATGGAGGAAACGGTCATCGGATCTGGCTGATATCCCCTGAGAATCCTTAAGACATTATATTGTTCGGGAGATATTCCAAAAGGCTTAAATAACTTCACCTGCTGCGTTACAATATAACTTTGAGTATAAAGCAGGTTAACTACTGCCTTGTTCATAGGGCTTTTGAATGACTTCTGCTGTATGGCCTCTTCGAGCTTCATGTAAACTTTTTGTTGCTGTATTTAATGTATATACATTTAATTGACGATAAAGGTTTCATGTTCTGCGATTTTTTTAAAAATAATTACGGATAAGACTCTAGCGTGCTGCTTTAGGATACCTTATTAGTCACATTTTTTTGCCAGGCTGATTGATCAAATTGGCCGTAGACAGGCTTTCGCAGAAGGGTTTTGTTCATCACTTTGGACACCTTTCTCCAGGCAGTTAGATCTGATTAATCTCCGGTATTGGAACAGGATAAGAGCATAGCCCTTATGGGGTTTTTGCTATGAAAAATGGGTTCAAAAGATTTTCCTTATTATAGACCAGACTTTTATTTTCTGGGAATTTTAAAATATCCGCTCCCAAAGACAGCAAAATCCCATGTGCTGCTGCAGTGTCCCATTCCATAGTAGGGGCAAAGCGGGGGTATAGTTGGGCTTTATCTTCTGCCAACAGCATGAACTTCAGGGAGCTTCCCATACTTATAATATCGACATTGGGGTAGTCTTTCATGAACTTTTTGGTTGTCTCGCTTTGATGGGACAAGCTCACCACAATGGCTTTTATGGCTGTACCGTTTTTGGCCTTTAGTTGATATGGTGCCTGTTGTCCCTCTTGCTTCCAGGTCCCTTCATTACTGTTACCCCAGTACATCCAATCCAAAACCGGAGCATAGAGCACACCCATTATAGGTTTGTCTTTGTGGATCAAGGCTATATTTACTGTAAATTCTCCATTCCTCTTGACAAATTCCTTTGTTCCATCCAGAGGGTCCACCAACCAAAAATATTCCCAACGTTTACGTTCTTCATAAGGGACCTTCCTTCCTTCTTCAGACAGTATTGGGAGCCCTGTATGCTTGAGCTCTTGGATGATCTCCTCATGTGCCGCTTTATCTGCCTCCGTGAGTGGTGAGTCGTCAGCTTTGTATTCCAGACCAAAATCGCTCGATTGGTATACCTTCATGATTGAAGTCCCTGCAGCTCTTGCGGCCATTACAGCCGTTTGGGTAAGTTGTTCGATATTGATGTTCATGGATTAACTTCTCAAAATCTCCATTGGCGGCTTATTGATAATGTTCTTGCCATTTAGCCAACCCAATAAGACAGTGATGGCTGTGATCAGCACATAGATGATGCCCGCTTCCTTCCAGGCCCATTGTACAGGAAATTCAAATATCCATATATTTAACATGGCGGTGGCCAAAAATGAAAGCAAAATACCACTCAGTGAAGCCAAACTTCCCAAAAAGAAGTATTCTAGGGTGTTGATGGTCCTGACCACAGGCGAACTTGCACCCAGGGTCCTCAAGAGAATGCTTTCCCGCATTCTTTGGTATTTGCTGATAATCAATGAACTCACCAAGACCAAAATACCTGTGATAATGCTAAACAAGGCCATGAACTGAATGACAAAACTGATCTTGCCCAAAATCTCCTCAAAGGTGTCTACGATTAATCCCAGGTTGATCACAGAAATATTGGGGAAGGCCTTTACGATCTTGTTCTGTACTTGCGCGGCCTGTTTGTCTGTTGCTGATTTGGTAATAATGACATGGAATTTAGGGGCTTTTTCCAAGACATTTTCCGGAAACAAAACCAGAAAATTGGTAGAAACCTGCCTGAAATTGACTTCTCTGAAACTGCCTACATAGGTTTTGATGGGCCTGCCCTGAACATTGAAAACAATTTCGTCCCCGATTTCTATCCCCGTTCTTCCTGCATAGCCCTTGTCAAAGGAAATGAAAATACTGTCCTTAGGTGATTTAACCTGATGCAATTCCCCTTCGACCAAGGTCTCCGATTTTATCAGGCTATCCCTGTAGGTGACCCTGAACTCTCTATTATAAAGCCCCCTGGATCTCTTTTTCTCATCCGCCAGTGCTGCATTTTCGCTTTTGTCTATGCCATTGATGGACTCCAGCCTCATGGTGACAATGGGTACTTCCTGCATGACCGGTAGGCCTTCTTTCAAAACCGATTGCTTTACCTCTTCCACCTGCGAAGATTGAATATCAAAGAAGAGCATATTGGGTTGGTCTTCCTTATCGGCAAATTTTACCTGGTCCAGCAATTGATTTTGGACAAAGAACAGGGTGGAGATCATGGCAGTGCCCAGGCCAATAGTAGCGATCAGGGAAATGGTTTGGTTGTTGGGCCTGTATAGATTGGCCAGTGATTGGCGGACAGGATAATTCAAGGAAAGTGGCAAGAACCTTCTGATCAGCCACATGATTCCAGTGCCCACAAACCATAAGGAGGCAAAGGCCAATACTACAAAACCAGTAAAGCCTAAGGCTTCCCTCCAGCCATCCAACAGGTAAAAACTAAAGGAAAATATAAATACACCTATGGCCACCATAACTAACCAGCGCCAAGGGTCCTTGCTGAATTTTACAGCATCCTCATCGGTTCGCAAAGTCATCATTGGAGGGACTTTCCTTATTTTTAGCAAGGGTAGAAAAGCAAATAGAACCGAGATAAACAATCCTGTGATAATGCCAAAAGCCACTGCTCTCCATGAGACAGCTACGCTGACATCTACCGGTAAAAAATCACTGAATACTTGGGGCAGGATAAATTGAATCAAACTGCCCAATAATGCTCCCAGTAATGAACCTGCCAAGCCCATCAATTTGATTTGGCTTAGGTAAATCAAAAAAGTGTCCATGGAGGAGACACCCAAACAGCGTAACACGGCTACGGAAGCCAGTTTTTCTTTCACAAAAACATTGACCGCACTGGCTACTCCTACACATCCCAGCAATAGGGCAACAAAGGCCACCAGGCTCAGGAAATCAGATAGATTGGCAAATGACCTTCCGGTAGATCTCTTTTGGTCTTCTACCGTGTCCGCATCCACATGGTCTTCCTCCCAGGCTTCGTCATAGGCTTTGATCATCTCATCAACATTTGTTCCTTGATCAAAACGGTAATACCGCTGGTAATTCACCCTGCTGCCATACTGGATCAAACCGGTCTCATCAGCATATTTCATCGGGATATATACAATTGGGGCGACGGTAGCGGTTATCCCAGTTTGGCCTGGGGCACTCAATAAGGAACCAGCTATCACAAACTTGACTTTGCCCACTTTGATGCTGTCTCCTACGGAAGCATTGAATTGCTCCATGAGGATTTTCTCTACCAAAGCTTTGGGCTGTCCATCTCTGAAATCCTGTGCCGCTGATAATGGGGCTGTTTCCAAAGTGCCGTAAAAAGGAAAGTCTCCTTCTAGCGCCCTGATCTGAACCAGTCTGCTCTCATCGGATTTGGTAAAGGATACCATGCTGGCAAAATTGATTTCCTCGGCCAGCTCATTGGCCATGGTGTCCAATTCCTGCTCTCCAAGCGGTTTGTTGTTTTCCAGAACAAGGTCCGCTCCCAACAGCTCCCTGGCTTGGTTGTCAATGTCCTTGGACAAGTTATCTCCAAAAGAGCTGATGGCTACCAAGGCAGCAATCCCGATGACAATGGAAGAAATAAAAAGTAGGAGTTTGCCTTTGTTCTTTCGAAAATCCCTAAAGGCCATTTTAAGAATCCATTCGAATCTATGCATGTTGACTTTCTTGAATTTTTCCTCCTTTGATATGAATGATTTTATGGGTCTTGGCGGCTAGCTCCGTGTCATGGGTCACCATGATCAGGGTGGTACCAGAGGCCCTATTGAGATCAAAAATCAAATTTTCTATCATTTCCCCTGTTTCTGTGTCCAGATTACCTGTAGGCTCATCGGCAAATAGTATCTTGGGTTCATTGGCAAAGGCCCGGGCTATGGAAACCCGCTGTTGTTCTCCACCTGATAATTGACTTGGATAATGGGTGGCCCTGTCCTTAAGTCCTACTTTTTCCAATAATTCCAAAGCCTTGTCCTTGGCATCTTTTCTCTTTTTTAATTCCAATGGCACCATCACGTTTTCCAAGGCTGTCAAAGTAGGGAGTAATTGGAAGTTTTGGAAAATAAAGCCTATTTCCTGGCTTCTCACTGCAGCTCTTTCATCTTCTGTCATTCCGTCCAGTTGATGCCCGTTTAAGCTAATGCTCCCCTCGCTGGCACTGTCCAGGCCGGCACACAATCCCAAAAGGGTGGTCTTCCCACTTCCAGAAGGTCCCACAATGGCCACACTGTCCCCCGCAGCAACGCTCATATTGATATCGTCCAGTACGGTTAGTTTTCTGGAACCACTTTGGTAGATCTTACTTACATTTTTAACAGAAAGTATGCTCATACATTTTAGTTATAGATAAAACAGGAAATAATTTTGGTCTCCTTTTTGATTTTATATTCTTTGGCCAAAATAACCATCAAAATATAGGGCCTAAATAGAAAATTAATCAATTTTGAATGGGCTAGATGGTCTTCCCGGTAGTGATGAATTGCTTTCATCATTGGTATCCAATAAGGCGCCATGGACTATTTTCTGTTCAACAAGGTGAAAATAGCCTTGAATGATGGGGCAGCACAAAGCCTATTTATAGGAAACCGGGCAGGCTATTCTAACGTCAATAAGTTATTAAATCGTAATTTAGGAACAATAAGTTTCATAACATGACCAAAACAAGCATATTAAAATCCATATTAAGCCTTTCGATAATAGGCATTTTTTTTAGCGCATGCAGCACAGACCAAAAACAAGCTTCAGATGAGAAGGAAGAGGCCAGGCTTACGGATAGTGCGGCCCAAGAAGAAAAGAAAAAGACCATCCTGTTTTTTGGGGACAGCATGACCGCCGGCTACGGTGTGGATCAGTCCCAGGCCTTTCCGGCATTGGTTCAGGATAAGATAGACAGTTTGGGGCTGAACTATAAGGTGATCAATGGCGGGCTAAGTGGGGAGACCTCTGCAAGTGGGCTTTCCAGAATTGACTGGTTTCTGGAAGAACAACCTGATATTTTTATTTTGGAGCTTGGAGGCAATGATGGATTGAGAGGCATACAGCTGGATGAAACCAAAAAGAACCTACAAGGCATCATAGATAAAATCGAGGAAAAATATCCCGATACGAGAGTCATCCTGGCAGGAATGCAAATTCCGCCCAATATGGGCCAAGAGTATACCGCTGAATTCCAGAAAATGTATCCTGAGATAGCAGAAAAAAACGATTTGGTGCTGATCCCATTCCTATTGGAAGGGGTTGGGGGAAATGCTGCGCTCAACCAGCCCGATGGGATTCATCCCACCGCCGAGGGGCATCAATTGGTCGCCAAAAATGTATGGGAATTTTTAGGGCCGGTACTATGATTATACCGGCTTTTTTCCTGCTCATACAAACTAAATTTTGACCGTTTATAATTTTTAAAAATCAGCCTGAAAAAGTATATTTTTGTATTATTTATAATGAAAATTATTTTTCACGATATTATTTTTAATCAATGACTTTGTTTTTTGCTGAAAAGTTAAAGTATGGCCTGTCCTGATCTTTTTTAATCAATACACTAAAACCATTTAGCTAATATTTTTTTTATATCTTTCCATTCTAAAGAATAACCTAATCAAATATTTCAATTTCACTGGAATTAAGAAACATATTCTGTTAGTTTTAAACTTTAGATGAATCATGGTTCCAGTAATGTTCTTTGGGTTTAGCTAAATAATAATCAAACTTAAAAGACAATTTAAAAAAATCAAGTATGAGCTTTCAAATTAAATCTCCCGGAGAAGCATACGATGTAATTATCGTCGGTTCAGGTGCCGGAGGGGGAATGGCCTCAAAAATCTTGTCAGAGGCAGGATTTTCAGTAGCCGTTGTTGAAGCGGGGGGAGATTTTGACCCTGCCAAAGAGGAAGACAGGACCCAACTTAGGTTTCCTTGGGAATCTCCACGTAGAGGTGCCAGCACGCAAAACAGGCCTTTTGGTGATTTTGATGCGGCCATTGGTGGATGGGATATTGATGGTGAGCCTTACACCAAAGCAAATGGAACTGAATTTGATTGGTTCCGTTCCAGAATGGTAGGTGGACGTACCAATCACTGGGGAAGGATTTCCCTGCGTTTTGGTCCTAATGATTTTAAAAGAAAGAATATAGATGGTCTGGGTGATAACTGGCCTATCGGCTATGAAGACCTCAAGCCATATTACGATAGAGTAGATAAATTGATCGGAGTATTTGGCTCCAAAGAAGGTATTTATAATGAACCGGACGGTTTTTTCCTTCCTCCTCCCAAGCCACGTTTGCATGAACTTTTCATCAAAAAGGGAGCTAATAAGGTGGACATTCCGGTAATGCCTTCTCGTCTTTCCATTCTTACCAAGCCTATTAATAATGAAAGGGGTGCTTGTTTCTTCTGTAACCAGTGTAACAGAGCTTGTCAGGCCTATGCGGATTTCTCTGCAGGAACCTGCTTGGTAAAACCGGCCATGAAAAAGGGCAAAGTAGACCTTTATACCTATGCAATGGTTCGTAAGGTGACTACTGATGATAAGGGACTTGCAACAGGCGTGTCTTATATCAGCAAGGTGGACATGAAGGAATACAAGCTTAAATCAAGAGTGGTGGTGCTGGGTGCTTCTGCCTGTGAATCTGCCAGGATCATGTTGAATTCCAAATCCAAAGTTCATCCTGATGGATTGAGCAATGGGAGCGGAATGATCGGTAGGTACCTCCATGACTCTACTGGGGCCGATAGAATGGGCTTTATTCCTGATTTGGTAGACAGACAGAAATACAATGAGGACGGTGTAGGTGGTATGCACGTTTATACGCCTTGGTGGTTGGACAATAGTAAATTGGACTTTGCCAGAGGTTACCATATCGAATACTGGGGCGGTATGTCCATGCCTAGCTATGGTTTTGGTTTTGGTATGGATACCATCAGGAAGCATATCAAGGATGAATTCGGTAATCCAGGCCCTGCAGGAGGCTACGGTGCCGGATTGAAAAAAGATATTCGTCGTTATTTCGGTTCCATGGTAGGGATGTCAGGTAGAGGGGAAAGTATCCCTCGCTATGAAAATTACTGTGAGATAGACAATAACACCGTGGATAAATACGGTATCCCAGTATTGAAATTTAATTACACTTGGTCAGACCAGGAAATCAAACAGGCCAAGCACATGCAGGATACTTTTGAGGAAGTACTGACCAATGCGGGTGCGGTATTGTTTGGTGAAAAAGCAGGACCGGATAGTAAGTACGGCCTCCATGCCCCAGGTAGGATCATTCACGAAGTGGGTACTACCAGAATGGGCGACGATCCCAATTCTTCTGTGGTAAACAGCAACTGCCAGGCACATGAGTGTAAGAACCTATTTGTAGTGGATGGCGGTCCATTTGTTTCTCAAGCTGACAAAAACCCAACTTGGACTATTTTGGCATTGGCTTGGAGAACATCCGACTTTATAGTTAGTGAATTGAAAAAGAAAAATATCTAAAGGACAGGACGATGAATAGAAGAGAGAATTTAAAACTGCTATTTACTGGATCTTTGGCTTCTGGTCTGTTTATGACTGGTTGTGGTCCTGAAGCGCCTAAGGAAATTGCCCATGCGCCCACTATCGGTGAAGGAACCAAGTGGGGAAGAACTCCAGAGGAAATGATCCGCAATGCCGAGCTGGAAGCGGAAGTTTTCTTTAGGGAGGATGAAATGAAAAAGTTAAACTACTTAGTGGATGTGATCATTCCCAAAGACGATGTCTCAGGAAGTGCCACTGAAGCTGGAGTGCCTGATTTTATAGAATTTATTGTCAAGGACATGCCCCAATACAAAACACCAATGAGAGGTGGACTGATGTGGTTGGATACGCAATCCGAAGACAGGTTTGGCAAGCCTTTTATGGAGGCGAGTGAAGAGCAGAGAATTGAGATCATCGATGATATAGCTTTTCCAGAGAAAGCTAAACCAGAGATGAGCCGTGGTGTTAAATTCTTTAACATATTGAGGGACTTGACCTCCACAGGTTTCTTTACTTCACAAGAAGGCTTCAAAGACCTAGATTATAAAGGTAACCGTCCTAATGTTTGGGATGGTGTGCCTGATGAGGTAATGGCCAAACATGGATTCAAATTAGAAGAAAAATATATTCCTTTATATATGAACCCTGATACCAGATCTACGCTGGCACAGTGGGATGATGAAGGAAATTTAATTGGTTAATTGTTTGTTTTGGATGTGAAAAAGGCCCTCCGCATTGTCGCGGATGGCTTTTTTTTTGGAAAAATATTCTTCAATTATGAATGATTTATTTAAGGTGGTTTTGGGGATTTGTCTATTAAACCTGTTTTGCCTCAGTCTCTTGGCTTATCATGTTCAGGAAATAGAGACGCTTATGTTTATCCTTTCCAGTTCCTTATCATTGACGATCGCTGCCGTATTCTTTTCCAAAATGAGATTGGAGTTTCTTTTTAAAGTGCTTCTCACTTACTTCTGCTTTACCTGTTTGATCCTGTTGGCCAACCACTTTATGTACACTTGGATCTCCTTGGATATTGTTTGGTTGGCAGGAAATATTCTAATCTTGGCCTTGCTGCTCTATATCAGGGCGGTCCTTCGAAAGTCTGCAAAAACGAAGGCTTAAGATTGACCAAAAATGTACTGTTGAAATTATTTCCAGTGCTCAAAAATCATTTTTGCTTCCTGTTCTTTCCCATTGATGATGGGAGCCAGGATCAGGGTTTTCTCATCTAGCTGCGTGATTTTTGCCTTTTTGATTCGGTCACGGTCTATTTCCTTGATGCTCAGCATATTGTTTTCTATGTGATAGGTCGCCTGTCTTTGGACAATAGCCCCAGACTCCAAATCAGTAAAATTGACTTGCTTATCTCCTTTGAATTGATAGTAGCTGCTGGACAACAGGATTTTAATTCGTTCTTCCATGGCCAATCTTTTTTCTGGACTAGCAGATAGGTAAGCGTTCGAGCTTCTGATTTGGTCCACCGCCTCATTTTTTACCAATTTCCATTCCCCAATAATAAGCGTTGATTGAAGATCTTGGGCATGTGAAAGTCCAAGAGAGCAGATAAGAAGAAAAGTAATCAAGAAAATCCTATGCATAAGTGGTTTTGTCATGAGTTGTTTTTATGAGCTGTGAATATACTAAATCAAAAGCCAAGCCAGTCTGTTACCAGTCTTAACTTAATTTGGCCATTCGTTTATTTTGTACAATTTCCATGTAGTGATCAGTCATGATTTATTATATTAAGTGTGTAATAAACAATAACCCAAAAAGAAATGGCAACAAAAACCACCAACCAAAAAAGAAGGGATTTTATCAGTAAAGCCGGTATGATGGCCGCCGGTTCATTTTTTGTTCATCCCATCGCCGAAGCCCTGACGCTAAGGGAAGATCCCAATAAGAAACTGCGCATAGCCCTAGTGGGTACAGGTATCCGTGGCACCAGTATGTTTGGGAGAAGTGTGATGGAGGAATATTCCAATGAGGTAGAATTTGTAGGCCTATCAGATATCAATGAAGGTCGGCTGGCTTATGGTAAGCAATATATTGGCGCTGACTGCCCCACCTTTGTGGATTTTGATGAAATGATGGCCACCGTAAAGCCGGATGTGTTGATCGTGACGACCATGGACTGCACCCATGATGAATTTATCATTAAGGGACTGGAAGCAGGGGCCAATGTCATTACTGAAAAACCCATGACCACAGATGAAATCAAATGCCAAAATATCCTCAATGCTGAAAGAAGAACAGGTAAGAAGGTCATTGTAACCTTCAATTACCGCTATAGTCCGCACCGTCAGAAAATTTATGAAATGCTGCATAGTGGAGCAATAGGAAAAGTAACCTCAGTGGATTTTCATTGGTACCTGGATACCGATCATGGGGCCTCCTATTTCAGAAGATGGCATGGATATCGAGAAAAGGGAGGCACTTTATTGGTGCATAAGGCTACGCATCACTTTGATCTGCTTAACTGGTGGTTGGACTCGGATCCAGCGGAGGTATTTGCTTATGGTAAGTTGGAGTTTTATGGTAAAAATGGAAAATTCAGGCATACCAATTGCCGGCCCTGTCCGCATAAGGACCAATGTGACTTTTACTGGGATATTACCAAAAGTGAAAGATTGACGGGCCTGTATACGGATAATGAACAGTATGATGGTTATTTAAGAGATGGCTGTGTTTATAGGGAGGATATCGATATTTACGATAAGATGGCCGTACAGATCAAGTACATGAATGATGTCCAGGTCAGTTATTCTTTGACCTCCTATTCACCTTATGAAGGATATCGCATAGCCTTTAATGGTACCCAAGGAAGGCTGGAGGCCTGGATCAAAGAAAGCCAGCCTTGGGAAGAAAAGCCCGCTGATGAACTCAGGTTGACGAAGAATTTTGGCGATACCGAAATCATCACTATTCCACATGCAGGAGGAGGGCATGGTGGAGGAGACACCAGGCTGAAGGACAAACTCTTTAAAGATCCGAATATGGCTGATCCTTACAGGCAATCCGCAGGAACCAGGGATGGGGCCATGTCCATCTTGATTGGGATTGCTGCCAGAAAAAGCATAGAAGCCCAGAAGCCGATTAAGGTGGCAGACTTGGTGGATATCAAACTGCAAGCCAAGCGGCCTAAGGTTTAGGCCAGGAGGTTTTTCTCACGCAAAGTGCGCCAATATGCCGCCAAGTTCGCTAAAGTTTTATAGTGGGAAGCGGCTTAGCAGCCCTTTGCGTGATTTTTATTGTATACTTTGAAAGGATCCCAAAGCTCATGAGAGGAGTGAATCTGGAGGCTATCAAACAGCAAGGGCGGGCAGGTGATTTTTTTCTGTACGCAAAGGTCATAGAATCAAATAGTCTCTCTCGTTAAATAGGAAATTAATAGTAGTTTTATACAGATTTCCCCGCGGAAGCATTTTGTCATAAACTCAGGCAGGGAAAGATCAGCACATGACCACACAGGATTATAATAAACAGGAAATGGAAAGCAGGACATTTGAGTATCCAATGATCATCAGGGAATTTCACTTGGATACTTTTGGGCATGTAAACAATGCCACCTATCTGGAAATATATGAGGAGGCCCGTTGGCAGTTTATCACGGAGAATGGCTATGGCCTGAAGGAAATCAAGACAACAGGTTTAGGACCCGTGATCCTGGACATTAGAATTCGCTTTATCAAGGAATTGAAATTACGGGAAGCCATCACCATTTTTTCCAAAACCACGGCATATCACTCCAAAGTGGGGACCATTCAGCAATGGATTATTGACAGTAAAGGCAATAAATGCTCTGATGTGGAGATGAGCATTGGATTATTTGATACCACGGCCAGAAAACTGGTGAAGCCTACACCGGAATGGCTCAAGGCGATTTGCTGATGTAGATAGCAGACGCTAGATGTTAGATGTCAGACAAAAGACTGGATTGCATGGGCGAAACTTAGGTGATCTCCTATTCAGAATAAGAGAGGCTTTGCTATATGCGGATTTAATGGTAACCTTTTCACTACCGGCAGGCCTGACGGTGTATGTTGGGCCTTAGGTTTGCCTGACATAGGCGGGCTCATTTTAGATCGTGTCGTTCGTCCTGGTAAGTCGGCACAACTAGGATGATAGACAATAGATGATAGGGGCAAAAAATCTTTATTCTTTGATCTTTACTCTAAAGCCCGCTAACTACAACGGCTTCTTCCCCTTCTTCTGTTTTCTTACCTCTAACTCCCATTTCGTCCTTACCATCTCTTCACTTCCATTTAGGGGAAAACAATATAATCTTTGGATCACTCCCGGATCTCCCTCGGATCACCTTCGGATCAAGCTCGGAAAATACCGAGTAAAATCCGAAGATAATTTGGAATTGTTCCTTGATTAATCCTTGGAGATGCAAAGGTAAATACTTGACTGCTATAAGGTAATTACTTAACTTATAGGGGATTATTGTTGGCCAGTTTTAACTTTAACCTTTTTTGATGATGGCAAAAGCAGACGGAATATTCAGCAAACTTAGAGGAAAAATAGGAGGGGTAGTTTTTTATGTTGTAGATGGGAAGACCTATGTCAGGCAGCATAATGATGAACCCAAGATCGGTGAACCTTCCCCTATTCAGCAACTTTACAGGAACAAATTCAGCATGGCTTCCCATTTTCTCAGGCCCATGAAAATCCCCATTGAATTTGGTTTTCAGGCCTTCCGGAAGGGCATGCGAACCGGGATGAACGCGGCCATGGGCTATACCACGAAAAATGC
Source organism: Echinicola marina (assembly GCF_020463795.1). Taxonomy (NCBI): domain Bacteria; kingdom Pseudomonadati; phylum Bacteroidota; class Cytophagia; order Cytophagales; family Cyclobacteriaceae; genus Echinicola; species Echinicola marina. Next base: position 1,895,385 of record NZ_CP080025.1, read on the forward strand.
CTTTTATGGTGGCGGCATAGATCCTCTGCAGCTGCTTCCTGATAAGGTGAAGATAAGTTTGGGGCCGCTGACTAGAGCAAAAAATGCGCAGGTAAGTTGGGCGGATGATGAACATGTACGCTTTTCCTGGGAAAACAATAATGGTGAAGGTAGTGCCCGACATTCAGATAAGGTAATGCTTGTCCTCTATAATGCCGAAGACCAAAGGGTAGAATATGTCCTGGAAGGGAGTTTCCGGTCTACCGGGCAACAGGAAGTCAAGGTTCTCGGGGGCAAGGGGCATGAGGGGAAGCTGCATGCCTATATCAGTTTTCACCATCATAGCCGCAGGTACAAGACCAGAAGTTTTTCAGATAGCCAATATTTGGGAATGGTTTAGGAGTATTCCTTCACAAATGGGGATTTTTAGAATTACTTGAACCACATAGGCACAATAGCAATCATAGACTGTGTGATCTATGTGCCTATGTGGTTCAGCCCACACTGGGTGAAGATTTGCAGAGGATTAGGTGCGATTGCATTTAAACCTTCCTATTATAGGGATTTTCCATTTGGGTTTATAAGAATTACTTGAACCAGATAGGCACAATAGCAATCATAGATGGTGTGATCTATGTGTCTATGTGGTTCAGCCCACACTGGGTGAAGATTGGCAGAGGATTAGGTGCGATTGCATTTACCTCTTCATATTATTTGAATTTTCCATTTGGGTTTATAAGAATTAATTTAACCACATAGGCACAATAGCAATCTCTGTGCTACATGTGGTTCAAAAAGAACAATACAGATATGCGGATCACACAGAAAACGATAGATGAGTTGACCTACAAAATCATTGGTTGCGCAATTGAAGTGCATAAGCAGATTGGGCCGGGTCTTCTAGAGAGTGTCTATGAAAAATGTTTTGTTAGAGAGCTTCAAATTCAAGGTATGAAGACCAGTACGCAACAACGTATTCCTTTAGCATATAAAGGGGTGTCTCTTGAAGCAGATTTACGGTATGATGTACTTGTAGATAATTTGATAATTGTTGAATTGAAGGCCATGGATGGAATTTTGCCCATTCACGAGGCCGTGTTGCTCACTTATATGAAAATGGTAGAAAAGCCAAAAGGAATTATTATCAACTTCAACTGTACCAATATTTTTAAATACGGTCAAAAGACAATGGTCAATGAAATCTATTCAGGCCTTCCGAAAGCATAAAATATTGAACCACATAGGTACAATAGCAATCATAGACGCTGTGACCTATATGCCTATGTGGTTCAGCCCTTCATTAGGTGAAGATTGACAGAGGATTAGGAGCGATTGCATTTACTCCTTCTTATTATAGGGATTTTCAATTTGTGTTTGCAAGAATTGATTGAACCACATAGGTACAATAGCTATCATAGACTGTGTGACCTATGTGTCTATGTGGTTCAGCCCTCATTAGGTGCGATTTCATTTGCCCCTTCTTATTATTGGAATTTGCAATTCGGGTGTACAAGAATTACTTTTAGATATGGGTGAAGCCTATTAGGTCAAGATTTTTTACCATTAATGTGTATTATAAATAGATGAAGTACCAAGAAACAAAACCGTGTAATCCGCTTAAAGATCATATACATTCTTTTTGGGAGTTAAAGGGTGAAGAAAATGATGGCGGCTGGGAACGAATATTTCCTGATGGATGTCCAGGTCTGGTGGTCAATCTTGGCGATAGTTGTATCACGGATAACGGTGCCATTGCAATGGAGTATGGAAAAACCTATGCAGTGGGCGCAATGACGACTTTCAAAGAAAGCTTTGTGGATGAGAATACACATTTAGTTGGCGTTTGTTTCAAGCCATCTGCATTTTCATCTTTTTATATTTACGCATCTTTGAATGACCTAAAAGATCAAACGGTTCTATTTGACCAAAACCTTTCTTTTGATAAAGATAAACTTTATGATGAAAATCATGATGCTTATTTAAACCGATTTCTGGTTGAAAGAATGAACCGTAAATACAATAGAATAGTGTCTTTGTTACAAGATATACATGACTCAAAAGGCTGTTTAAGTATTGATGAACTGTCCAAGGAAAACCATATCTCAAAAAGACAGGTAGAAAGGATATTCAAAGATTCCGTTGGGCTGACACCAAAGGAATATTCCAAAATCATCCGGTTTCAAAGCGCCTTAAGCCTTATCCAATCTTCAGCTAAGCGTCGAAGTTTACTGGATATTGCCTTTGAATGCGGATATTATGATCATTCTCATCTGAACCGTGAAATTAAGCGAATTACAGGGCTTTTACCATCACGGCTTTAAATTGTCGTATTTTTACAAAGTACCGTTAATGCGCTAGGGCTAATTTTGTAATATCATTAAAATTTAAGAGACATGCGTAAAGTATCACTTTTCATTGCCAGCAGTTTAGATGGCTATATCGCCAAGCCCAATGATGACCTCAGCTTCTTGAGTTTGGTAGAAAAGGAGGGCGAGGATTATGGATATGCCCAATTCACCAATACCATTGACACCTTGATCATTGGTAGAAAAACCTATGATTATGTGCTTAGAGAAATAGGGCCATCTCATTACGATAATGGACAGCGGGATGTATATGTCATCACCAGGACTCCAAGAGAAAAAACCGGCAGGACATCCTTTTATACCGGAAGCTTGGTGGATTTGGTCAAGCAATTAAAGTCCCAGGATGGTAAGCATATTTATTGTGATGGAGGTGCAGCGGTAATCAATGAACTGCTAAGACATGATTTGGTTGATGAGTTGATCATTTCTGTTGTTCCTGTGTTATTAGGTGATGGGACGAGATTATTTAAGGATGGAAGGCCCGAGCAACTGCTTGAATTTGTAAAGGCAGAAACATTTGATACAGGACTGATCCAGTTAAATTACAAACGAAAAAGGTAAATTCCCCTTTGAGTGCATAATGCCGAAGGTGCTAGGTGCGATTACATTTGCCCTTCGTGTTTACAAGAATTACTTGAACCACATAGGCACAATAGTAATCATAGACTGTGTGATCTATGTGTCTATGTGGTTCAGCCCCTCACTGGGTGAAGATTGGCGGATGACCAGGTGCGATTTCATTTGCCCTTTCTTATTATAGGGATTTTCAATTTGGGTTTACAAGAATTAATTGAACCAGATAGCCACAATAGCAATCATAGCCTCTGTGATCTATGTGCCTATGTGGTTCAAAAAGAATAATACAGATATGCGAACCACACAGAAAACAATAGATGAGTTGACCTACAAAATCATTGGTTGTGCTATGAAGTGCATAAGCAGATTGGGCCGGGGCTTCTAGAAAGCGTATATTCACTTTTCAAAGCAAATTTGAAGAATGGACGCTGAAAAAGTCATCAAGAATATTGAAGAAATATATTCTCCATTATCCACCGAGTGCCGGCAGGAACTTATTGCTCATTTAAAAATTGGGAAATATAAACAAGGTGAGCTTGTCATTCGTGAAGGGCAACTTTCTAAAAAAGCATATTTAATTGCAGAGGGTTGCGCTAGGGCATATTACTTAAAGGACGGCAAGGATATTTCAGACTGGTTTACCTTTGAAAACCAGTTTATGGCACCAGTCGTCAGCTTTTTTAGTGAAAAACCAAGCCCACATTACGTGGAGTTTGTGAAAGATTCGACGGTTTTTGAGTTTTCTAAGGCTATAGTGGATGAACTTACGAGTAAGCACCACGATTTTGAGCGTTTTATTAGTAAAGTGGTTACTGAAACTATGCTGGGCCTCTGTGAAAGGCTTTACACCATTCAATTCAATAAAGCAGAAGAAAGATATAGGCACCTGTTAAGCTTATATCCTGACATAACCAATCAAATTCCTCTTACTCATATTGCCTCTTATTTAGGGATTACATTGGAGACCTTAAGCAGAATAAGAAATCCTAAGTACCAAATTTGATCTATATCAAATGATAACTCTTCCATTTGAAGAACCTTTGTGAAAAGGATAAAAAAATGGAAGAAAATTACCGACAACTAGCGCCAATTTGGGGAAGGCAGTGGGAAGCAGTGAGAAAATGGTTTTACCCTGCCTGGCTTATCTACGAAACATCATATCGTTTTTATGATTACTCAATATCCGTTTATCAATATATTGAGGGGTATCAAGAAAGTGTTTTCCCGATTCTTGGAGAATCCGGCACTTATATATTAGCCGCTTTTTGTGGGATGATCACCTTTGCCATCTGCACGTTTTTTTTAACAGTGCCTAGCTCTTTTATACTGTATACATTTTTTAAAGAGGACAATTTAACGGAGACCAGATTTGAAGAGGAAATAAAAAGACTATGCTAATTTTTAAATGACGATGATGAAAAAGACACTGATTATAAATGGACACCCAGATAAAGAAAGTTTCAGCTTTGCACTTGCAGCAGCTTATAAGAAGGGGCTGGTAAAGTCGAATGCTGAAATAAAGGAAATTAATATCAGGGAGTTAAATTTCAACCCAAACCTTCAGTACGGATATCGGAAAAGAACAGAACTAGAACCGGATTTATTGGATGCCCAAGAAAAATTGAAATGGGCAGAACACCTAGTTTGGGTTTATCCAGTTTGGTGGAGTTCAGTTCCTGCCATTATGAAAGGTTTCTTGGACCGGGTTTTACTTCCTGGTTTTGCCTTTAAGAAAAGAGCCAACTCCTTATTTAGTGATAAGTGCTTAAAGGGAAAGACAGCGCGGATTATTTGTACCTTGGATCAACCTGCATGGTATTATAGGTGGATTAATAGAAGTCCGAGTCATCATGCGATAAAAAAGGGGACATTACATTTTATAGGTATAAGAAAAGTACGAATTACGACTATTGGCCCGATAAGGCTATCGAAGGAAGCGTATAGGGAAAAATGGCTGCAGAAAGTTGAAAAATTAGGTGAAAAGAATAAATAGTGGCAGGCAAAGGAGGGATAAGGTTTTAGGGTTAATTGAGGTAGATTATTGGTGAATTTTGCTTTTTTTGCAATTGTAAATTGGCTAGGATATTAGGGTGTAATTGCAAATTACACCCAGCCATCATAGACGGTTTATTCTATACCTAGGTAGATAGCGCTTCGGTACCTGAGCTTGTCGAAGGGTCGAAGCATCGAAAGGTCGGGAGAAGCCCACCTCACGGAGGGCAGGCAATCTAATTTTCAAGAACAGATCCTACAGTTCCTTCTCTTCTGCTGCGAAATCTAAAGCCCAACCACACGAAAAGATTAAAATTTTACTAATTATATCAAAAAATACTCCATCAGGGGTATTTTTTGGTTTTGAAGGATTTAGTAGGTTTAAAGTCAGATCCATTTTTGGACGAATTTAAGCGGAAAAAAAAATGGTGGATATAGAGGAATAGACATTCCTCTAGACATATGTTAGAAGCCAATAGAATCAGGCAGGAATGAGCAAAAATGATTGGTATAGAAATACAAATTGGAATGACCAAATCGAGTCTGGATTTGAAGCTCGACTAAAACGTGCGCGCGGTAATGCAAATAAAGCTCAATTTTTACGTGTTCAAGCCAGTTGCCTTCTTGACTCTCCATCCGTTGAAAATCAGAAAAAAGGAATTCAGTTAATGAAAAGATTGATAAATGAATACTCTGAAGAAACTTTTAGCACCATACATGGACATGAACAACTTGGTGAATATTACCTGAAGCGAAAGGATTACAAAGAAGCTGAAAAGAATTTTAGAATTGTAACTGACCATTATCACAGCAATACAAGAAGTGGAACAACTGGTTTGGCCGACTTGAAATTAACTGAAACGATTTTAATTTCTGATCAGGAAGATAAATTTCAAGAAGCTTATAAATTGTCGACTTCGAAATTCGAAAGTACTGGTGGGGCTCTGATCTTAAACGACCAGAAATTCTATTATGCGACGCTGATGGCGAATCTATGCCTGCGAATGGGGAAGATGGATGAAGCATCTGAGTTTGCTAGTTTGGCTATTCAGCTTTCGACTATTACCAAACCTCAATTTCACAGACATAATACCGTTGGAATCGTTAAAACTGACAACAGTACAGTCGAAAGACTGAAAAAAATAAAAGAAAAGTCACAGGGTATCACAACAACTATAAATAAGCGGACGGAAGCGGATAAAAGAAATAATAATACTTTCAAAAAACTATGGACTCTGCTTACTGGAAATTCATTCTAAAGTCTGTCTGCTCTTGATCCGATCATTATAAGACAATTGAAAAACAAACATGTTCAACTTTCTAAAGTCAAACAAAAAATATGTGCCGCTCGACAAAGAACTAAGAAAGTACTTTGAGAATAACTTTTTGTGGTTGATGCAGGAGTTTCCGGATCCGAAAATAGAAGAACGCAAGATTTTAAGGCCGACTACAGAAGATTTTCCTATACAATGGAATAAAAGCCAAGAAAATGCCTTTGAGGCTCTTGATATCATTTGTGGCAATATGCAAATTGTCCCAGATATGATTGCCCTTGATTTTTATGATAATGGGATCAAAGAAATCAATATGGGGACTTCTGTTATCTTCATGGAGTCAGACCCTGACAGTCTAGAAGCAGCAGGGCGCTATCATCATGAAAAAGTAAATGGAAAACACCTTATTTCACTTGACCAAGCCTTACTAGAAAAGCCAGACGATTTAATCGCCACAATTGCTCACGAACTTTCACATGTCAAGTTGCTAGGAGAGGAGAAAATTGACCAAAACGATGAAATGTTGACTGACTTTACAACCGTCTTTTTCGGACTTGGGATATTTAATGCTAATACGGCTTTTCAGTTTTACAACCAAACCGACCGATGGGGATATAGCAATTTTGGTTATTTAAAAATTGACGAATGGGCCTATGCCTTGGCATTGTTTGCATTTGTAAGGCATGAAGACGAACCTGGGTGGAAACAATATTTAGGCAAAACCATTAAAAAGGACTTTGAAAAATGTCTCGGATATATGATTGATAATGAAGAGGAGATTTTCAAGTTTGATGAAGAGAAAGAATAAAAAACGGTACTAATTATTGGGAATGAGCTTTCTAATTCTGGATTTTTAGAGGTTTGTAGTAAAAATACCTAAGATGAGGTGTTTTATTTAATCTACGAGTTGTTTAGTTTTAAATGATATAATCATTGTAAATACTTACCTGTTTGTAGATAGATAATGGGCCTTGTATTGGGAAAGAGGGGAAGTTTGATAGAAAAAATACCTCATGGATATAGAGGCAATTAGTGTTCTTCTATCCAAGTTTTTAAAACTTTAAAACCAAATCAATGAATAACGAAATCTGGAGTAATTGGATAAGACGAATTGAATGGATTCTTAATATCGCAAAGAAAAGAAACTGGGATTATTCTGAATTAACGGTAAAAGAACCGATTTCAAGAAGATCATTTGACACTCTTGAAAAGGAATTAAACTTGACGTATCCGGAAGATTTCAAAGAGGTTTTGACCAAATATTCATCTGGAATTTTATTGCAAACTATTGTTTCAAATATAAAATGATACGAATTCTCTACATTTTTTTCGCTTTATTGACTATTTCGGGCTGTTCTCAGAAATTCGAATCGATTGAGTTAAACAATAACTTTACTGAAGAGGAAATAAGTGATTTACACAAACTGAATGAATTCTTTCAAACTCAAATGTGTGGAAGTGCCAGCAACTTTAAATCTTGCATTTACTCTAATCTTCCTGATTTACTTGAATATGGCTATGATGCGATATTGGAGAACGTAGATTTCGATAAGCAACAAAAGTTATACTCAGATTTCCAATCCGACTTATTTTTACAAATATGGGACTTTTGTCAATCTGGAAATTTTCATGAAAAAGTGACTTATAAGTCCTTATGCCTCAATACTGATGGGAAATACCTCCAGTTTTTAAAGGACCTATCGGATAGAAACCCGGACTTAAAAGAATATTATGATAGGATGTTTGATTCGGGAGATTGGGAACCAACTGGACTACTCCAAGGAAGAATCTATACGAATCCTGGATATTATGATTTAGATGATCCAAGTATTCAGGTTCTGATCGCAGTTCAATTCTTGACCCAGAATGATCAGCAAAAAAGAAAAGAAATCTGGACTGATACCACCCAGTGAGATAAGATTATATGTGTATCCGTAAGAGTGCACGTAATAAAATATGACAATACGTGTCATTAAATTTCAAGGTATCAGGATAGTTGTTTTCTTGCATAAAAACAAGAAAAGCTATGAACCTTATAGAATTTACGGGCCATTTCCCAGATGAGGAAAGTTGTGAACAATACATCAAGAAATACCGTGAGAAAAGCGGTATACGGTGCAAAAACAGTGAGAAGATAACCCGACACTATTGGTTTGCCAACGGCAGGTTTTTCGAATGCAGCAGTTGTCGGAGACGTTCTTCTCTTAAATCAGGGACGGTAATGGAAAACAGCAAGCTTCCGCTCCGTATCTGGCTATTGGCCATGCTGTTTATGTCGGCGACCAAGAAAGGGTTTTCCTGCCTTGAGCTCCAGCGGCAACTGGGGCTTAGCCGATATGAGACCACTTTCCGTCTGATGCACAGGATACGGTCAGCCATGGGACAACGAGATGAGCTTTATATCCTCAGTGACATGATTGAATATGACGAGTGTTATATGGAAACCGTACAGGAGAACCAGATCTTGGGTCAGCTTAAACGTGGAAAAGGCAGCCAGAAACAGACCGCAGTAGCGGTGGCGGCCGAATCGGTACCCTTGGAAGACCTGGATTCCGGGCAGAAAACAAAGCGCTGTGGCTATTTCAAAATGAGGGTCATGGACAAAGTGGACTGCGAGAGTGTCAATGCCTTTATCCGGGCCAATACCGTAGGGGATGTGGTACTGTTTACAGACAAGAACACGGCCTACTCGAAAATAGAGGAAGTGGTGGCCACCCATTTGGCCGTTCCATCGGGAAAGGAGTCCGTAAACGACACCTTAAAATGGGTACACAAAGCAATCAGTAATCTTAAAAGAACCCTGTTGGGGGTATATCACATGATAACTTATAAATATTTACAGAACTATTTAAATGAGTTTGTTTACAGATTGAACCGAAGATATTTTGGCAAAGGACTCTTTGAAAGGCTCGTTATTGCGGGCACTTACCCATACGTGCAGTAAAACGGATACACATATAAGATTATTAATAGCTAATGCTTTGAGCAGGAATGAAAAAATGAATCAGCATGCAAGAAATAGAACATAAAGTGAACCAAAGGGGGTATTGGAAGGTCTATCGGTGGATGGCTTTGGGTAATCTGTACTCATGAGAGCCGTGCTATAGAACTTTACCGACATGAAATGACCGAAAGCAGCGTTAAATACATCCATAAAAATCTAGTAAGAGCAGGATTAGTGGAGAAACCTGAAGATTATTTGTGCTCAAGCGCCAGAAACTACTCAGGACTCAAAGGGTTAATCGAGGTAGATTATTGGTGAATTTTGGTTTTTTTGCAATTGTAAATTGGCTAGGATATTAGGGTGTAATTGCAAATTACACCCAGTCACCATAGACGGTTTATTCTACACCTAGGAGGGGTTTTAATTAGCCTCTTTTTTGTTTAAACAGTATTTTTGACTTTTGGTCAACATCTCTTTTTTTATTCTCCTAAAATTTATCAATACTGTTAGGATTAATTTTTTTAATATATCTTAGAACCAACACCAGAAAAAATATTATGAAAAAGATAGTAAAAAGAATAGAATTTCCTTCCAATGATTTTACAATTGATGAAGAATTTATTAAAACTAATTTTGGTTTAGTAAAATGGGACTATGCACATGAGCAATTCCATTTTACAGATAACTATGTAGTTATGGAATATGTGCCGAATGAGAAAAAGGAAGTTAGTTTTGGGTGGTAGTCTAAAAGGATAATTGGTTTTGATTATGTGCAAATATTTTAATAAACAGCAGTTACTGAGAATAGAAGTGGAGGCAAGTAAAGAGATTTATAAGAAATCGTTTTTCAATATTTGGGGAAATAAAGATGCTTCCATCTTTATGGTGTCAAATCGTTCTGGCTTGATTCTCACTTATGGAAATTCCGATACTGGATTAAGGCATATAAATGAAAGGCATTCATATGGAGTTAGGAAATGTTATTGGGAAAATGATAAGATTCAAGACCCAACCAAATTTAGTTTTAGTATAGCTCCAGTAGATTATTTATATATATGTGATCAAATCTACCTGGAAAAGAATAGAATAAAATCAAAACATGAACAATTTGAAGTTTATGAAGGAGTTTTGTCCACCTCTAAATATAAGGGGGAAAAATTTAAGCTGATCATCTATTCAAATTCTAAAGTGATACATACTTTTTTTCAGATAAAGAACACATATCCCAATAGAAAAGGTAGAAAAAGGTTGAATTTAAAAAGGGGGTATAGTTCATGTTCAGTTGATGTAGAAAGTGGTGTTGAAATATTTAAAATCCCTTATTTTGATTCTAATAATAATTTAATTGTTGAAATAATTATGAAAAGATCTAATGCATTAGGTGAAGATTGGTTTATTAGGTATAATGATGAAGATATTTTCATAGAGCGAAGAAAAGGAGTTGGTTATCCAGCTCCTTTTAGAATGAATATTATTGATTTTGAGGATGTAAGATGGATTGAACATAGGGTTAAATTATTGATAGCTTAATTTATCAATTATCTTCAACCTCTTATCATCTTCACAAATAAACTTTAACCTACCCCCATCTGGGTGTAGAAAGAGCGTTGGCCTAGGTGTAATTTGCAATTACACCTTTCTATCACTAAGAATTTGTAATTCAATTTTCATGGATTATCCCCTGCTATGGTAGAAACCTATCAGATAAGAGATCAGGAAATGCCAGAAGCAGGCTCCTGTTCTAACGAATAAAATTACGAAGCAACCTGTTTTTACCTTCCTGTGCTATCATGGTGAAAGCTATTGAGATGAAATTGGAAGAAGGCCTCGCACCGAAGGTATGCTGTCCCACCAAGATACCTGTACTTTACCATAGCAAAAGATTTAATATCAATACCCCTAGTGCCATATAAAAATCGGTCGAAAAACCGTAAAAAATAGCGAAATAAGCGAATTGTCAATAGGGTATATCCTCTTAGAAAGTTGGGCTGTTAATAAAGCTTGGGCATCCCTAACCCACATTTGCAACGCGGGTTGTTAAATCATAGCATTTGCAATGCGGCTTAAGAATAAATAATGGCGTTAAAACCTCAGGAATTATATGGACTAATACCTTACTTGTATCAAATATTTCATTCCAAATCCAAAGCTCTTTGCATTCCTTGCTCGCAAAGGTCAAAGATGCTAGATATCCTCTTGTTAATTACCAAGATTTGTTCCTCAGAAGGACAGAAGTTCGGATTGTAGCGGGATTTGCAGTAAGCGTCATCCAGTAGTTTGAGCAAGGCCTTTTCTTGATCATTGTCTTGAGGAAAAATGCTGGATAGCTCGGGAATGAACTTCTGACAATCCTTCAATAAAAGCCTGATCTCATGACATTTCCTCTCCCTGTTTTGCCAGGCCAGAATTACTCCCCTTAAGAGCAGCTCCCCGGCTTGGTGTAAAAAATACAAACTCAATGCTTCGGCTTTCTTCGCTTCGGCCTGCATAGCAAAACCCATAAACTCTCTAGCCTTTTTCCAATGACTATGGAATACTTTTTTGGCCCGTTTTTTAGCCTCAGCTAATTGTAGTGCATCCACTTCGGGGAAAGGATTGGCCCCTTCTTTTTGGTAGATGAGGTGAAAGTCTTGAAAGTGAAGTAGAAAGAAAAGGTCTCCGGCTTCCTGCTCCTTCCATAAGGTCCGCTTGGTCGTCAGGTGAATGTTTACTTCTTGCTTTCCTAAAGCCAAAAAGTGCATTAATGGCTTGATCTCTTCAAAAGAGCGGTAATCATTGCTTGACAGTACCACATAGACTTCTTTCAATTTATTGGGCTTATCTTCAAGCAAGGAGGGCTGTTGAATCAAATAGATCATTTCGGGTCGCACCAGGATTTCCAAAGCACGGACCAATTCTTTAAAATAAGTCTCCCCATTGATATGATCTTTTTTTGCCGATGTCTCGGTAGGTTTTAGGCTATTGGTGATAGCAAGGGACTCAAGCAGCCTGCTTAGCTGTTCATAAAAGAATACGCCGTCCAATAATTCTGCTCCGCCTTTCACTTCTTCAGCATACATGAGCCATCCTTTGTGCATTTCCCATAGGCGATCATGGATTTCTCTTTGGTCAAATTGGGAAAAGAATTCAGTTTTTGTTGTTTTATGTTTTTTCATTTGGTTAAAGGTTTAAATGTCTGTTCTATAGCTTGCTTTTGGACCATCATATTTTCTGATTGTTTTATGTTTTTTTAGATATAGTTTTCTCTACTAAATGACCCCTTGTGCTAGTTAGTCGAATAGTCTTATCTTGAAAGATGTTTTATTGCGGGGAGGTCGACACAGCTGCGGGCCGGCGTAGGCCTTGTGGGAAGAAGCTTTAGCTGTGTCTTGATTTTTCTTTGCTTCGTTTCTTTTCATCTAAGGAAAAGAAATGAAGAGTTAAGCTTAGAAACAGTTTTAATTGATCAAAAACACTTTCAATTGTTAGTTTTTTTAGGTTTTATCAAAATATAGACCTAGCACAACAGGTACTAAATAGTCTGTTACTATTCTGTTAAAGAATGGCCAAAATCCATTTCTCCGGCGTAGATCAGGTAGCAAGCCTCTAGCATTTTCTTTAGGGATAGGTACAGTAAGATCTGGTCGGGATAGTATTCGGATTCCCTTTCATAGTGTCCCGAAAAAGCATTGTCCTGCATTTCCTTTAAGAGCAGTTCATAATCCAATCCCTTGATCTTGATTAGGCTAAGCCTTAGGCTTATATGGGGCTTTCTGAGCTCTTTGTTCGACAAGTGTTTCGGAAGATATTCCCAAGGAGCACAATGCCCGGAAGACCTTCTTCCTGAAAGGATCCTGGAAAGGCGCCGCTTTTCATACTTGATGATCTTTTTCAGTATCCTGGGCCGGTAAGGATAATCTGAAAATGGTAAGGGGCCATTTTGAAAAAGCGTGTCCAGTTCATGGATCAGTTCAAGAAAGTATTCCCTCATAGAAAAAGCATATAGGGGATGCTTTTCTATTTCAGGATGAACTTCATACATTCCCGAATAATAAAGTCGGTCGATGCCTAGCAGATAATAATGGACGGAGGCCCTGTCAAAAAGCGCTAGGATCACTTTATGGAGATGTCCTTTTGCGGTAGCGGTTGATTGAAAATTATTCATAATGTATCATCTTAAAATATGTGCCAAGTCAAGATCAGTCATCCAGTAATACAGGTCCGTTCACTTCCTTGGTGTCCAGTTCTACCGTGTAGATCAAAAAGCAGATGTCCAATAGCTTATGAAGGCAACGGTATCCTTCCAAGTCATCCTCCTCCATATCGTAGATCCTTTCCGCACCACAAAGTGCATTGATCTGCCATCTGTAAAGCATGCGCTCCCAATCGGTCTGGCATTTCCAATTTAGAATTTCCCATAAGACCACATAAGGCTGATGCAATTCCCGATACGTCAAATATCCAGGCGTATGGCAATAGTGGGAAGGATAATCATCAGGCTGCCAAAACTTCCTAATGCCCTCCACCATGCGAATGATGGCTTTTTCTTGATAGGTTCTGATGCGGTGCGGATAGCACTCTTGCGCCTTCAGGCTAAATAGATGTCCCAGTAATTGGTTCCAATAGCCATAGGCATGTGTGATGGCGTAGGGATAGGACCGGACCGCTTCAGGCTTATAGCCAAAAGCAGCATGAAACCAATCATCCAAATGGATGCGATACCCCTGTAAGCCCATATAATCACAAAAATCCGCAATGACGCTATAGGGGTAGCGCCCCTTTTCTCCGAATGTCAACATGATGTCAAAAGCAATAAATAAACAAACAACTTTTCGAATAGGATCAGCCCTACTTCGAAAATTCAAAACTGTTTCAATCCCTGTACGGTGTAGTGTGTACAGGACCATAAGCGCTCAAAAATGTAGATAGTTATTGTCCAATTGATTATATTTCAAGAACAATCATCTAAATTTATAGTATTTTATCTAATAAGTCAACTTTTTTAAACAATAAATCTATATAATGTCGGTAATAATAGATAGAATAGGTGAATTCGCTAAATATACGAATAGAAGTATCCGGAAGGTAGAGCTGGAGATCGGAGCGGCCAATGGTACTTTGTCCAAGGCCATAGGAAAGGACAAGGATGTACATACCAAGTGGATCGCCTTATTTATGGAGCATTTTCCGGAAGTCAATCCTGCTTGGCTGCTGACGGGGGATGGAAACATGCTGCTACCCACTCAAAAACCAGGAGAAAGTGAGCAGCGGCCTTCCCACCAATTTGACGAACCCATGGTGGAATACCAGTCCAAAATCATCGAACAGCACAAGGAGGTGGTCGCCTCCTTAAAGCAGGTCATCGCCGCACTGGAAGGGCAACTGAAGGAAAAGGAAATCATCGTCCAGCTAAAGGACCAGATCATTGCAAATTTGGAGGAGCAGGTAAAGGTCTTGTCTAAAGGGTAGGAGTAGATATTTTTGGGAGTTGATGCTGAAGTAATCTTGTTTTTACTTATCTACTTTTTTCCTTTGCTAACCCGCGTTTACAATGCGGTTATAGGATAAATTATAGCGTTGATAAACGCAGGGATTTAGGAGTCCTCGTTGAAAATTAGGACTAGGACTGGGTGTAATTGCAAATTACCCCCAGTCACCATAGACGGTTTATTTATACAGCTAGGAGGGGTGAAGGTGATGATAAGGGGAGAGATTGTTTAAATTTTTGCAAGGTAATATTGATCGGTAAATTTGATTATACTTTGCCGTTGTTTTGGCGTGAGCCTAAGCTGTTTACAAGCGAGAATCAAAATCACCTGATTCATGTTGTATAAAGAAGGAAGTTATTGTATAATTGAATTTATATTTTTGTGATATGGCAACAGAGATAAATGTAAATGCTAACATGCTAACTTGGGCAATAGACCGAGCGGGGTATGATATGCATGAATTTGTCGAAAAGATGCCGAAGGTCACCGCTTGGATCAGAGGGGAGAAAAAACCAACCTTGAAGCAACTGGAGGCCTTCTCTAAAAAAGTTTACTTGCCATTTGGGTACCTATTCTTGACAGAGCCCCCAAAGGAAAAACTGCCTATTCCTTTTTTTCGAACTAATGGTGAACAAATTGAAAAAGTAAGTGTCAATGTTTATGATACCATTTTATTGCTTCAACAACGTCAAAATTGGCTTAGGGAATACTTGAAGGAGAACGGTTTCGAACGCTTGGGCTTTGTAGGCAGCTTCAAAGGCAGCCAAGATGTTTCTGGAATTGTTGATAATATAAGAACTACACTTGGACTGGCAGAGGACTGGGCTCAACATTTTAAAACCTGGCAAGAAGCCCTCAATCATTTAGTAGAGGTTATTGAGGATAAGGGGATTATCACTGTTTTTAATGGTGTAGTTGAAAATAATACGTCCCGCACTATTGAGGTGGAGAATTGTCGTGGTTTTGTTTTAGTGGATGATTTAGCTCCATTTATGTTCGTTAATAATACAGATGGGAAAGCCGCTCAATTATTCACGATAGTACATGAATTGGCCCATATCTGGACAGGGCATAGTGCTGGGTTTGATTTTCGCAAGCTTCAGCCTGCAGATGATCCTATTGAAGTACTCTGTGACAAAGTAGCTGCTGAATTTCTGGTGCCTAGAAGTGCATTCAACAAGCAATGGGCAGATTATCCAAGTATCAAAGAATGCTCCCGTTTCTTTAAAGTGAGTGAAATTGTTATTGCTCGGAGGGCATTGGATACTGGGAAAATATCCAAAAGCCAATTTTTTGCTTTTTATGAAGAATATAAGAATAGAGAGTTTGTCAAAAAGCAACATAAAGGGGGAGGTGGTGACTTTTATGCCACAGCAAGGAAAAGACTTAGTTTGACATTTGCATCTCATGTTAATAATGCCGTGAAAACAGGTCAATTACTTTATAGGGATGCCTACAAACTAACCAGCATGAAAGGGGATACTTTCAATAAATTTTTTGAGAAAACGATCTAAGGCCAATGAAAAAATATGTGGTTGATAGCAATTTTTTTATACAAGCCCATAGAGCCACTTATCCACTTGATGTAGCTAAGAGTTTTTGGATTAAAATCAATGAACTAGCGCAGTCGGGAATGATTATAAGTATTGATAAAGTTAAAAAGGAGCTCTATGATAAGAATGATGATCTTGAAGGATGGTGTGTGAATAATTTGCCGAGTGGATTCTTTCATGATTCATCAGCTGCTTTGCAGCAGTATGCTTAAGTATCCGCTTGGGCAAACTCAAAAAGTGACCATTACCTGCCCAATGCCATCAATGAATTTTTAGATGCTGATGAGGCGGATGCATTTTTAGTCGCCTATGTACTGAATGATGTCCAGAATAGGATTTTGGTGACCCATGAAGTTAGTAATCCCAACCAAAAGAATAAAATAAAAATGCCTGAGCCATGTAATCATTTCGGAGTACGCTATATAAATACGATTGGAATGTTTAGAGAGTTAGGAGTAACATTCTAATTGTGCTGAAGTAGATCCTTTTTTAGCTGCATTGGGAATTTAGTGTATGATGTCTTTGCACTATCCCATCTGGGTGTAGAAAGAGCGTTGGCCTAGGTGTAATTTGCAATTACACCTTTCTATCACTAAGAATTTGTAATTCAATTTTCATGGATTATCCCCAGCTATGGTAGAAACCTATCAGATAAGAGATCAGGAAATGCCCTGTTTTTTAACCTTCCGAGTGGTAGGTTGGGTAGATGTTTTTTCAAGAAAAGTCTATAGGGACTTCGTCTTGGAAAACCTGGCCTATTACAGAAAAGAAAAAAGACTTTACCTTTTTGGATATGTCACATGACAAATCATATTCATTTGGTGGTTCAGCAAAAGGACAGGAAATTGTCCGCATGGGTACGTGATTTCAAAAAGTTTACAAGTAAGAAACTACTTGCCATGATTCTGGAGAATCAACAAGAAAGTAGGAAAGAGTGGTTGAGGATGATCTTTACTTACCATGCCCAATTCAACAAAAGGTCTGGAGGGATGCAGTTCTGGCCTCATGAGAACCATGCTATAGAACTTTACTGACATGAAATGACCGAAAACAAAGTCAAATACATCCATGAAAACCCGGTAAGAGCAGGATTAGTGGAGAAACCTGAAGATTATTTGTGCTCAAGCGCCAGAAACTACTCAGGACTCAAAGGGGTAATTGAGGTAGATTATTGGTAAATTTTGGTTTTTTTGCAATTGTAAATTGGCTAGGATATTAGGGTGTAATTGCAAATTACCCCCAGTCACCATAGACGGTTTATTTATACAGCTAGGCGGAGCACCCCAGAACTGAAAAGGAATATTAAAACAAGTATTTTTAGACTAAATTCATAAGCATGAAAATCTCTAAAAACATCCTCTCGGACATCCAATCTATTATCTCCACAGCTCGGCAGAATGCTGTGCGCTCGGTGAATTTTGAGCGGGTGGTGATGTACTGGAAAATTGGGGAACGGATTTTTGAAGAGGAGCAACACGGTGAGCAACGAGCAGAATACGGTGCCTATTTAATAAAAAACCTGGCGGAAGCATTGGAGCCGGAATATGGTACCGGGTTTTCTGCCCGGCAATTGGAACGCTTCCGGCAGTTTTACCGAACTTTCCCAACTACGTCCGCACTGCGGACGGAATTTACTTGGACGCATTACAAACTGATGCTTTCCCTTGATAATGAGGATAAAAGACAGTTTGCAAACGAGGACTAGAGAGGGATTTAGTTTCAGTAAGAGCGAATGGCCAAATTGAGTCGATGAGCAATACGTTCTTTGAAATCTTGAGGAAATATTACTTCAACTTGTTCTCCGAACGATAGAACCAATCGTTCTAATTCAAAATTTGGAATGACTTTGATTCTGACTTCAAGACCTGTAGGATCATTTTTATGCTTTTGACTTGGGTGAATTGGTTTGGTTACGACATAAGGCGCAACTTCGGGTGTAAATTTTAATACAATTTCCTGTAATTTGACACCTTCCGGACTGGTAACTCCGACTAAATCATAAAAATACTCTTCCCAATCTGTTTTGGATGGTTTATACTTTAAACTCGTTTCTGATAAAGATTCAATTCTATCCAATGCGAGATTCCAATTGGGTACCAGATTATCAGAATTAAGTCCAAATGCAAACCACCGATTGTTGTACTGTTTCAAAAAGTAGGGGTGAAAAGTTATTTCATAAGGTTCTGAGCTTTTAAAGTCCTTGTATGTGACTTTCAAAACCCGTTCATTAATTATACTGTTAAATAAAGGTGTTAAGAAATGAAGTCCTTTCAAATCTATATTGCTTTCAAAGCTTATGACCTCATTTTTACGCTCAATCAAGCCAAACTTTGATTCTAGCATGGGGATCATTTCATTGACCCATTCAAATTGGGGGGTGCCGGAAAAACGGGAAAGTATTTGAAGTGCTGATTTTATCTGTTCTGCTTCCGAATCATTCAAAGGTTGGTTATTTATGGAGAAAGATAAATCGTTATACCGGTAATAGACTTTCCGACCATCACGAATTCTTTTTAATGAAATAGACCAGCCTTGCTCGCTCTCCATAAAACGAATATCATCAAAAAGCTGCCTTCTTTGTATTCCTTCAACCTTTGGATCAAATTCTGCCAATGCACTGTTGCATTCATCCAATAAGTCTTCCCAAAAATACATTCGGCCTGGATTGCGAAAGCATTTGTCCAAAGTTTGGTAGCGAATTAGTGCATTTTTATTAGTGGCCATTTACTGTGCAGATTGATTGCACAGCAAGTAAGTTATTTTGTGTCAAAGTTAAAAATGACAGCTATGGAGATCACTAGAGGAAAATTAGGCAAAAGAATGGTTGAAGAGAAGGAGACTCAAACATGTTCCAGATGTGGAGGCACCGGAAAACTGCCACAATTTGCTCATATCAAAAACGGAATATGCTTCAAATGCCAGGGACAACGGAAATTTGAGAAAAAGACATTGATTTTATAACCAGTGCACTTTGACTGCACTCTTTAATTATTAATTTGCAGCATTGGTTCTTTGAAACACCTGCCTAAAGGTATTGATTCGTGGGTGCTGTCCCGGTTTCCCGGGAAAAGATCGGCACCTCTTTCCCTTCATATGGGCCGGCCAGCCCGGAGGGATTGAATGTTATTTTGGTAAACTCCAATCGACTTCCCTTGTGTTGTTCTTCCTTTGGATATCGATTATTGTTTATGATGATATATGGATTGATGAAATATACACACATTCATTACAAATAGAATATCCGGCAGGTGTTTTCAAAGTACTCTTCAATATAAATCATGAAAATTGACCAAACACACATCAACCAAATACAAAAGCAATTTAATGAGCTGGAAAGCAAAGAGGACCTGGTGAAGCTATTAAGCGATGCAAGGAATATGCTATATGGACAGGAGTGTAAGCCATTCCAGTTGAAGGCATTGACCTACTATTCCAATCCTAAAGTTTGCAGGAAGCGTTATAAAACTTTTAACATCAAGAAAAAATCAGGTGCGGACAGGACCATCAACGCTCCGGTTAAAGGGTTAAAGGCTATACTTCGATCCTTCAATTTTGTTTTGCAGTGCCTATACAAGCCCCATGAAAACGCAATAGGTTTTGTATTGGACAAGTCCATTGTGGATAATGCCCAAAAGCATGTAGGACATCACTATGTGCTAAATTTGGACTTGAAGGATTTCTTTCATTCGTTCGATAAAAAATGGGTGAAATACGGGCTCATGTCCCCCCCTTTCAATTTACATGGGGACAAAGAGCCCTTGGCATTTTTACTGGCAAGTCTTGTAACACATCCTTTTGAAGTCGAGGGCGAAGTAAAAAACGTACTTCCTCAAGGAAGCCCAACATCACCTACCTTGACCAATATTCTTTGTCAAAAACTTGATCGCAGACTGAATGGATTGGCCAATCGCTTTGGGGCGACCTTTACCCGGTATGCGGACGATATTACTTTTTCCTCACCGCATACTATCTATAACGATGAAGCATTCAATAACGAGTTGAAGCGAATCATTGAGGAAGACCAAAAATTGGCTATCAACCCAAAGAAGACACGCTTACAGAAGGCGGATTATCGCCAAGAAGCCACAGGATTGATTGTAAACGACAAAGTCAATGTCCGCAGGAGATATGTGAAGCAAATCCGCATGTGGCTTTACTATTGGGAAAAGTACGGCTATGAAAAAGCGGAACAGATTTTTAAACGGGATTACATTGCCGATAAAGGGCATGTAAAAAACATCAATGCTCATTTGGTTAATGTGTTAGATGGGAAATTGGAGTTCTTGAAGATGGTCAAAGGAATTGAGGATGGGACTTATAAAGGATTGAAAGAGAGGTTTGATAAATTGACACAATCTTATCCATCACCCACAATATTGAAACTTTCCGATGACAATCAGAATCGAATGTTAGAAAATGAGACAGTGTCCATTTCTAATGGAACCCCATCAGAACTTCTGAATAATAACAAAATTAATAACATAGAACTAATTGTTCGTCCACTTGGTAATTCTACCGTTGAAGAGTTGATGGTGGACAAATACTTAGTAAAGGGATTGAAACTTCCCCATATTGAAATTTTTGAGAACCCAGACAAATATAAACCTTCACTCCCGCACAATCCGGAACAGACAACGATACTTCTCACTGAGTTTAAAAATGATGGATCTGGTTTTAAGGAATTGGTTCATAAACCATTTGATGAGATTACCCCTTACAAGGTCTTAGAGGAAGTGAAAAACCATCCAAACTTTAGTGAGTATTTCAAAAAAGGAAGAAAATCGGGGTTTAAAGGAAACATTAATCGTGAAGTCCAAAATTCTGTTATTGGTTTAATAAATTCTTTTGAAAGAATTGGAAATATGCATTGGGATCAATTTAAAGAATATCCCTTTGGAGAACATGGATCGTCTGAATATACGACCTATGCGATGAACTTCAAGAAAAATTATCGGTTTGGTCCTAGGCAAGATGGTTACACTAGTCTTGAAGAATTAATAAGATTTACATTTTTAAAGGAAATAACAAGGTTTGATTCAAAACTCATTTTCCTTCCAGATGATAGAAGGTTTAACCTAAGAGGGAGTTTTTACACATGGGTACCTTCTGTTAAGAAAGGATTAGAATTTATCGCACAAGGAATAAATGAACACTCCAATATTTGCGGGAGTAGCTCCTTTAGCACTAAAGAAATCTATTTTGAGCTAAGAAGAGATACTTTTCTAAACACTATTTCTCTTTTGATTACTGATTCAGATTCAGTAGCTAAAAGACCCGCTGAAGATATACTAAAAGACTTGAGGTTGTCTGAGGTATTCAAAAAATATTTTAGGTCGATTTGTGATTGGACTATTTACTTAAAGAATGAAGATGGCAATTTTCAGCTAAGGGTTCTAAAAAGAATTCAAGATACTGGGAAAGAAGACATTATTAGTATAGAAGGAACAAAAGGATTTACTCATAAAATCACTTTTTATGGCACATGATTTAAAACCAATTTTACTAATTGACGACAAAAAAGACGGACAGTTCAGAGGCAAAGTTTTTATGCAAGAACTTTCAAAGGATTTGCAGCTATTAATTGATTTTTATATGGATGTAAATCAATTAATTATGACATCAGATGAATGGTCAGTAGAGGTATTATTTGACCCGAAAAAATATGCAGGGGTATTTCTTCATCACAGCTATGAAGACCCTCTCATTAACGAATCCCAATTATCAGATTTAAGAGATAAGTTGAAAAACTTAGACCTTTTTATCTTTAGTGGGGGCACGGAAACTAATCCTTCAACTAAACAAGTTAGGAGAGAATCGCTTTTTGGTAATTTCCTAAAGCCAGCTGTTGATGCTTATTTAAAAATGGAAGTCTTCCCAACTTCATATTTGTTTGGTGGGAACATAAATCGTTTTTATCCTATTATCGATGAAATGTATCAAGTACTTGAGGAGAAAGGTAAAGACACATTATTAAGTCACAAAAGCTTTGAATTATATATTTCTATCTGCGGTTGGAATTTGCATTTAGTTCAAAAAAATTTTAAGGAACGATTTACTGAAGAGCAAATTGCTGATAAAATAATTGAATGGAGACTAAATTTTAACCAATGAAACATTTAATACTACATCTTGGGCAATTAAGTTCAGAGCTAGATTCAGCGTCATTCTCAAGTTGCAATCTTGAAAATTTACGCAAAGAAAATTCGTTAAATCCAATTGAGGAAAGCTTGAAAAGAATTGATGAAAAAGACTTATTCCCATATCGGGTAAGTTCTTATTTGACAACAGAAAAGTATGAGTCAATCATTATTTTCAAGGAAGGACTTGGATGGGATCAAGTGATTCGATTGTCAGTTTACCTTAGGCTCCTACCTGATGATAATTGGATTTCAAAAACGCCTATCATCATTTGTTCCGATAATGTACCTAACCCTATTTATGATAAGGATTTAGCTAATTTAAAGGACATACAAAACTTCCTAAATATTCCTGGAGTATTTTATAAGTCATTTTTTGCCCTTTTTGGAAAAGGAGAAAATGATGAAGGTAATACCGACTATGGGATAAATAAGTTCTTAAAAACCATAAATAAAGATTTTGACACCAAGGCAATAATAATAACTTCAGAGAATTTAGCAAATGACCGTCACTCAATAACGAATCATTGGGGGGCAGTTAAATTAGCTTTAAATGCTGGTTATGGGTTAGACGAAATAGATTATACATTCCCGCCAACGCTATACTTTAACTATTTGATCAAGAAATATTCTATTAAAACAGAACCTAATACAATCAAAACAAATTTTAACTCCCTGTTAAAAAGGAATAAAGTTCTATTGATAGATGACCAATCGGACAAAGGCTGGCATGCCTCACTAGCGAAAATGTTTGAACCAGGAGAGGTTGATGTGGCAGATGATTTTGAAATGGTAAATCAATTTGGAAATCTAAAAGACGTGAGTTCATATGATTTAATTTTCTTAGACCTTAGACTTCCAAAAATTCAAAAAAAAGAAATTGAATATGATAACGGTATAAACCTATTAAAGAGAATAAAAGATTCTTACCCCCAAGTGCCCATAATAGTATTTACTGCATCAAATAAATCTTGGACTAGAGAAACCGTTAGAAATTTTGGGGCTGATGGTATGTATGTTAAAGAATCGCCTGAATACGCTGGTGATCAAACTTATTCAAAGGAGAATTTTATAAACTTCGAAAAGTCTGTCAGGGAGACTCTGGAAAAGTATAAGGTGTTAAGACCTTATTGGGAAGCAATCCAAAAAATACTTAAGGACCAAACATTTCTTTCAATACCGGAAAAGGGTAGTTCCAACTTTAAATCTAGAATCGAAGAACGGTTAATGATGTTCTATGGCCTTTTGAAAAGAGGCTTTGAGCAAACTGAATATAATGAAAGGCAATTTCATTTTTCAGACTATGAGTTGGCATTTATGACCTTATGGAGTGTTTTGAATGAAATAAGTGAGGCCAATTTTATTAAGTCTCAACCGAACATAACAATTCAAGATTCAGCAGGTAATTTATTATCCAATCATCCAGGAGGACAGCCAATAACCTATAATCAGAACCATTTTAAGTGGGAAATAATTGGTCAATCAGATACATATGTTGAATATGCCTACAGTACATTTATTGATACAAATACGAGGCATCATGTAACGAATACTTCAGGCAGGTATTACAAGTTAAATCATGAACGGAAATCTTGTTTCTTATTCGAAAACAATCAATTTCATATTGTTTCTCCGATAAAAACTAATACTAATTATGAAAACACATTATTTCTTCAGATTGCCTTTCTGATTGAGAGAAAGGCAAATCTCTCGATTAGCAGTAATAAATCAAATTTCCAACATAACCTAGTCAGATTAAATGAGGCTAGAAACCACCTATATTTAACCCATGGTTCTGATATTTCTTCAGGATTCTACAATCAAACTGAAAAAGCGAAAAGGGTTAATCATTCAATTAAACCAAATGGAGATATCAAGGAATTATTTGAGCTAATCTCATTCTTATTGACCGGAAAAGAAAATGGAGTAGATATTAATTAATGCAGATACACCGCACAGTTTAAAACAACCTTTGTATGAAAGAATAACAGCCATGAAAATTTTTGACCATTTCCAACATATCAATCTCACCAACCACCAACGCAATGCGTTGGAAATGCTTCACGCTTTTTTAGAAAGTGATGAGCGGGTGTTTATACTTCAGGGATATGCGGGTAGTGGTAAAACAACCTTATTAAAAGGTTTGGTTGAATATCTCAAATCTTTAGAAAAGAAATATCAATTAATGGCTCCTACTGGCAGGGCGGCGAAAGTCATTAATCAAAAAACAGGCTTTGAATCTAGCACTATCCACAAGGGGATCTACAGTTTTGAAGAATTGCAGGAAATAAAGCAAGGTGAAGACGAAAATGATGTTTCGTTTTTGTACCAATACAAAATCAGAAACAATCCGGAAGTTCATGATTCGGTTTTGATAGTGGATGAAGCTTCCATGGTGAGCGATATCCTTAGTGAAGGTGAGTTTTTCCGTTTTGGTAGTGGTCATTTGTTGCGAGACCTTATGACTTATGGCAGAATTCAAGAAACAACTACAAGCAGCAAAATCATTTTCATTGGTGACCCTGCACAGTTACCACCAATTGGAATGAATTTCTCCCCCGCCCTTGATCCTGAGTATCTCACAGATACATATAATGTTAAAGTTGCTCAATCCGAAATGAAAGAAGTGAAACGTCAAGATGCCAATAATGGCATTTTGATTTCTGCCACTAAAATCAGGCAGTGTCTTACATCCGGCTATTTCAACGATTTTGATTTAAGAGAAAATGGTCGTGATATTTTTAATCCGCCTTATCAGGATTACTTAGAAACATATAAGGCCCAAAAAGAGCAGAAAATCATCATTTGCTGGAAGAACAAAACAGGACTTGATTTGAACCGAGCTATTCGGAGAGACAAATTTGGAGATGATTTACCCATACAACCATCTGACACAGTTATCATAGGAGGAAACAATTACCGCTTAGGTATCATGAACGGTGAATTTGCGGTTGTTTCAGAAGCCAGGCCAGTAGTTGAAAGCAGAGAAGTGAGGTTTTATGACAAAGGAGGTAAAGTGCAAAGGGTGAGACTTACTTGGCGAAGCATAAGCCTTGTTTTACCTGATGAAAATAATCAGCCCAAAACCGTAAACGGCTTCATTTTAGAGAACTACCTATGCGGTGATAACACCTTAACCCCCGAAGAGCAAAGGGCCCTTTACATTGATTTCAAAAACAGGCACCCTAAACTGAAAAAGGGAACTGAAGAATTCAAGAAGGCCATCACTAATGATAAGTATTTCAACTGCATTCTTCTAAAATATGGTTATGCCGTAACTTGCCATAAAGCCCAAGGTGGGGAATGGTCGAGTGCATTCGTTTTCTGGGACAGAGGCACACAAGCCAACTTCAATTTTTATGAATCAGAGCAGAATCGATCAGGAAAATCCAACCCTGACTTTTACCGATGGGCCTACACCGCCGTAACCCGAGCATCTAAAAAGCTTTTCTGTATAAACCCTCCTTACTTTTCCTCCTTTTCAGGAATGAACTTTATAGATGTGAATGTTCAACAGGCTTTCAATCAATTAACAGGGCAATCAAATCCAACAAGTGAAATCAATATCAGTGAGGCTTTGCCAGAATTGGAAAAATTTGGCTTAGTTGATGCACCATTGACCGTTCAAGATCATTTTATTCACAGATGGTATAATCTGCGAAAGCAATACATAGCTATTGAAGCATGGCAAAAAGTTGAATATGAAATCCGCTATATCTTTAGAAGAGAAGGTCAAACAGCAGCATTTAAGTATTGGGTAAACGGGAAGAACATTTTTAAACCTAATTTTCAAAAGCTTCCTGCCCAAACTAATTCGAATGAATTATTTGAAACAATTTTAAAGATTTTTGAAAATCCTCATCAGGTTATTGTAAACAGAAATAATGTGGAAGGAATTTTGACCCAGATTGGATTTGATGTTGCCTTAGAAGAAGAAAAACCATTTTTAAAGACCTTATTTGATCAAGTCAGCCAAAATTTAGATGAAGGTGAAGTCATTTCAGATATTCAACACCTTAACTATCGGGAGCGTTATACCATAGAAAAGGATTTAAAGTCATGTGTTATCGACTTTGAGTACAACAAAGATGGATTCTTTGGGCGAGTACTTCCTTTAGAAAACAAATGCAACAGTTCTGAAATCCTTGAAAAAGTTAAGGCTATTATTAACCGCCTAAAAGAAGATGATTATGTCGTTTAGAGAGATAAAGGAACTTCGAAAAACCGGAAAACTTGAAGAAGCTTTAGAAATGGCAAATCAGGCTTTGGAAACAGAACCGGATAACATCTGGAATAAGCGAGCTGCTGCTTGGGTGTATTATGATTATCTCAAAAAGTCTTCTCAACCTGATTCATTTGATGCATTCAAGGAAAATCTAATAAAGATTAAAAGTTTGCAATTGCCGGAAGATGAAAAAATGGTATTTGATAATTTAGCCTGGCAAATTGGGAGCATGGTATTTGGCTTACATAAACTAGAACACGTTGATTATGGAAAAATTAACGGACTCTTAGATATTATCAAGGAATTTCATTTTACCAAACCGTCAGAAGCGTATTCCTTCATTTATAAGGCTTTTCACAAGGGATACCAAAACTGGTCAAAGTATCTGGAATTTGCCGATTGGTGGAACTTTGAAAACTTCCTTCCAGAAGATTACCTAAAGGAAGAGTTTAAAGACAAAAAAATAATGGCAATTGCCGAACAGGCGTACATAGCCTATTCAAAAAAGCTTTTGGAGGGTGAATTGGTTGACCCTTTTGGACAGGAAAGGGCTATTGATAAAAACAAGATTAAGATATTTTTACACCAATTAGACAAAATAATTGAAAAACGTCCCGAATATCAATATCCGCCTTACTTCAAGGCAAAGCTATTATTGGCATTAGGTGATGATGAAAATATCCTCTCTTCCTTTTTACCTTTTGCCAAGCAGAAAAGAAATGACTTTTGGGTATGGGAAGTAATGGCGGAAATATTTCCAGATGAAAAAGAAGTTCAGTTTGCATGTTATTGTAAGGCATTGAGTCTGAAAACACCAGAAGACTTTCTGGTTAAGCTCAGACAGACATTTGCAGGTATGCTTGTGGAGAGGCAAATGTACAATGAGGCCAAAACCGAAATCCAAAAGGTGGTTGTTACCAGAGAACAACATGAATGGAAATTACCAAACCAAATAATCCAATGGACAGAACAAGATTGGTATAAATCGGCCACACCAAACATGGATAATAAATATCTGTATTCGAAACATGTAAAGAAGGCAGAAGAAATATTATTCCAGGACGTGCCAGAAGAGGTCATTGCAGTAGAATTCGTGAATGAGAACAAGAACATATTGAATTTTGTGAAGGACAAACAGAAATTTGGATTCTTCAACTATTCTGGTCAATTGGATAAACTACAAATTGGAGACATACTAAAGGTTCGTTTCAATGGAGAGGGGCAAGACGGATTTTACAAAATTTTAAGTGCTAAAAGGGCGGAAACTGATCAAGCCTCTGATGCGATTAAGTATTTTGAAGGAACATTAAGGGTGATTTATCCACAGAATTTTGGTTTTATAGAGGACGTCTTTATTGAGCCAAAACTCATTCAGGATAATAATATATCTAATGGACAGATTGTAAAAGGAAAGGCAATATTATCATTCAATAAAAAGAAAAATGAATGGGGATGGAAAGCAATAGAGTTAAAGTAGTGTCACATTTTGATCTTTTCTTTTTCCCTAAGGAAGTCCAAAAAATGCTTTAACCTTTTCATATATTAAGACTTTCACAGTATCATCAGGTAGGGACTTTAGAAGAATAAATAGAATCTCTGCCTTTCAAATAAGAATTAAATAAGTCCCGCGTCAGAGACAGCGGGACAACTAATTTCGTTTTTTATGTCTAGCGTCTCAAATCTCCCATCTACTCTTCATAAATTTCAATCGCCACTGGCCCCTCAATTCCTGAGGGCATGACCTTCCAGCCGGAGGCATCGAAAGGTTTATAGTTGATATTGACAAAGTTGATTTCGTGGTAATTGCGCCATTCCAGGCCTTGCTGGTCCATATAGCGGATGCGGTTGGCCATGAGGTTGGCGACCTGAATTTTGATTTCGTTTTCGCCGTCTTTGAGGAATTCCCCGATCCGTAACTGATAAGGAAGACTCCAAGCATAGCCTGCTTCTTGGCCATTGATCCAGACTTTGGCGCTTTCGTAGACCTTGCCCAGTTTTAGCAGGTAGCTCTTTCCTTCCCCTTTTTGAAGGGTGAAGGTGCTGCTATAAGTGGCCTGTCCGGAGAACTGGTCGGCTATTTTATCCCCCTGTTCAGTCCAAGGCTGAATGGTCGTCATGTGTTGATCTTCTGGTAGCTCAGGACCACCTTGATCGAAATGGACTTGCCAAGGGCCTTCTAGGGAAATTTGCTTGTTGATGGTGTCCAGGTATTTCCAAGTTGGGATTTCATTGTTGTCGGCTTGGCTGGTTTGTAAGATCAGGCTTTGTCCGAATGCTAAATGAACCTTGACCATGGTCTTTGCTCCCTTGATACGGGATTGTGCCAAGCCTGTAGCTCCGCTCAGTGGATCCAGGATGCTCACGGTTTGGGCGCTTAGGTTCAGTGGGATTTCTTTTTGGATGGCCTTGTCGGTGTGGTTGACCAAGAAATAGTATTTGTCTTTCCCTACAGCCCTACGGATAAACTGCAGGCCTGTGTCGGCCAGTTCTTCCCTTTGGATGCTTTCAGCCTCCAAGGCCTTCTTAATATCCTGATTCAGGATCACCTTGCCTTTGCCATGGGCAGCAATGCCCTGTGCATTGAAGCTAAGCTGTTCCCAAGCCTGGTTCAGGGCAGCTTTTCTTTCTTTTACTTGATGAAAGCCCGGCACTTCCTTAGGCTGTTCCTGGAAGATGACCGTTGCGCCTGCTTCTGCCAATTTTAAAATGCTTTCCAAGGTCTTGACCGGTAGGTATTCCATGGCGGGGATCAGCAGGGCCTTGGCAGGTGTAGCATCTGCATGGGTTTGGACCTTACCGTCGATGATTTGTGCTCCCGCCAATAGCTTATCGGAGGCAAAATCCACCGCATAACCTTGTTTCATCAAGGCGGTGGACTGGGCATAAAACTGCGTGGGGTGCAGCCAGTGGTCGATATGGTGCACGGAGATCATCTGGAACATATTGCCCTCATCTGCCCATACATCATAAACCGGCCAGTACATGATCAGTTCATTATCCGGCTTTCCGGCCTGTAGCACGGACTGACAGCGGGCGATGTATTCATTAAAGCTTTTGAAATGCGGCCAAAGGCTGTTTTGCTGGGTCAAGTTCAGGGAGGCGTAAAATAACCAGCCCGGGAATTCCACATCCTTAGGGGAATAGGTCACGCCATGGTAGAACACATGGTTGATGCCTGCCAAGAAGGCCTGGTCCACCTCTGGCTTCATCTGTGAAAAGGAGCTTTTGAAGTGCTCGCCCAGCCAGGTGAAGGTTTCGCAGGAGATCAGTTCTTTTCCGGCCAGGTGGCCAGCAGAAGAGGCAAACTTAAGCATAATGGGATCGGGGTCCACGTTGCGGATATCGGCACTGTCCCTGCGCAATCCCGGGATGGGGAAATAGCTGGAACCAAAGGTTTCGCACTCGGGAATGTCCACAGCGGCATAGAGGTCGATCAGGTTGCCCGGTGAGCCATGGGCCTGGTTTTTGGTCAGCTTGCCTTTATGATGCGCCCAATCGGTCCATCGTTGGGTAAAGTGTTCCAAGAGCAGTTCATGCAGGGTTTCCCGGTAGTCGGACTTGATTCGGCGGGAGTTTTCGCTGTCTGTTTTGCCAAGCAATTCGGGCAAGTGAGGCTTGAGGTCATAGCCTCTACGTTCTTGGAATTCCTCCAAGAAGTCTTGGGTGAAATTGGCCCCATAAACTTCAAAACTATCATTATAAAAGCTGCGGATACCTGGTGTTTGCTGGATAAAAGCGCTATCAAACTCCCCTAAATAATCTTCAATGGCTTCCTCGGCAAAATGGTCCAAGGTATAGCCTTGACCTCCCGGAGCGGCCCGCTTTACTTTTTGCCCGGTTTTGCCATTATAGATGGCCATGATTTTCCAGTTTCCTGCTGCCTCCCATTTTATTTCCCCATTTTCTGCTACCTGAGTGGTGATATCTTCGACCTGTCCATTTTCACCATAGGCCATTACCGCAAGGAGTTTGGGAGAAAGGTCAGGGTGCCTTTCATTGATGATATTCAAATCGGCCTTAAAAGTCCCATTGCCATCAAAATCAAAATCCTTGACCTCCAATTTGGAAGCGGCAAAATGGGCTTCCACAAATGGTCCTCCAAATGGCCAACCGGTACCTTGGGTCAGGTCCACGCCCATGCCCAGGCTATCGGCCACATCCACGGTATAGTGGAGCATGTCCAGCCATGGTTTGGAAAGGAAATCCAAATAACGGTCCTCATAACCTTTGGCACCATAGATCGGAGCGATCTCCACGCCGCCAAGTCCAGCATCAGCGTACTCATGCAGGAGATAGTTGAGGTTTTCTTTGTCCACGGCATTGCCCATCCACCACCAGCGGGTCCAAGGTTTGGCGGTCTGGCTGATCTCCGGCCAGCTGCCTGCTTGTATTTGGGGGACAGTTTGCGTTTCGGTGCTTTTTTGGCAGGAAAATGTAAATATTGCTGTGGCTAAGCTTAAGGAATAAAGGCTTGTTTTGAGTTTCATGAATGGGTTATTTATGGTCAAAAGGTGTCCACTATGTAAGCGAATTGATTTTTATTGTCTCAAGGTCCAGTTCTAGACCGAGCATCGATAAATATTATCCACGGATGAACACAGATGCACACGGATGGATTTTATCTTTTTATCATTAATCTGTGTTTATCCCTTTCATCTCATTCCCCGGTTTGTGTCCTCACAGACCGGAATGAATCCTATTTAAGGCCAAGTGGCCTGTGAAGACACATGCCACGGAGTAAAGAACCACTCCATCTGTGTTTATCTTTATCCATCTGTGGTTAATTCTTTATTCTGTTGTGGCTGTGCGCCGCGGTGTAGCACAGCGGACAGGGCAACGATTTCCGCTTATCTCCCCCCTCCTAACCTCCCCCTTTAAGGGGAGGGATCGATTTCGTAACTTTTATCGAAAAGTCCCCTCAAGGGGGATTAAGGGGGCTTAAAGCGTAAATACCTCTTTCAAAGTCACACTTACCGGGGAATTGTCGGGGTGGGTCTCCATGATGTCTGCCATATAGGCCCACCATTTTTGCACGATCTCGGTGCTGCCCAAATCCTGGGAAGAGCTGTCGCCCGAAATGGTCTGCACGGCAAATAGGCTGGAGCTTTCCTTGTCCAGGTAAATGGAATAATCGACGACCCCGCTGTCCTTGAGCAGCTTAACCAGTTCCGGCCAGATTTCCCGGTGCCTTTTTTCATATTCTTCCTCATGTCCGGGAAGGAGTTTCATGCGGAAAGCGATTTGTTTATTCATGGACTTCATTTCAAATTAATCTTGTAAGATGCCAAAATAAAAATACAAGGTTCTTTTTACAGGGCCAAGTACTTTATTGTCATCTCCTTGTGGACCATAGACGCCCGCTCTGGAGGTGATTCCCAGTGCCAGTTTACTGCCCAATGCCGGGATGCCGTCCAAGAAGGAAATATCACCTGTAGGCAGTTTAGGATAGGAAGTAGGCCCGGAAATGCCATAGAAGTCAAATAACCTGACGAAGAGTTGGTCGTCTGGAGAGACCACATAAAACTTTCCTTGGGCAGTGTTGATCTCCATCCAGGCAATATCGCTGAAATAACCCTTGAACTCTGGATATTCCCATGGCGTAGCGCCCGTATGGGTATTATTATACAGGTTTTGGTGGGCGCCAAACTGTCCTTGAGGCCTGTTTTTCCACACCCGGTAAGGACCTTTGCCCAGCCATTTGGCGCTGATAACATTGGCCTCTGGATAGTCAAAGCTGATGCCCATATAGGGATATTCCCCTTCTGGCAATTCGTATTCATAGGTGAGTGCTACCCAACCATTGGGCTGGATGGTCCATTGGGCGTATTTCAAGGCACCATCATAATTGACCTTGAAAATTTGTTTGCCGTCAATTTCTTCATGACTTATCGTACTTACCTCTCCATCGCCTTGGGTAAAGCTAGGGCCATTAGTAAAGGAAAGCTCAGGCCCTGAAGGTTTCTGGATACGGGCAAGTTTGCCGGTTTCCTTGTCAAAGCTAAGGGTAAAGCCTCCGCCACTGATGGTTACCAGTTCATCCTTTTCTTCGAAAGTGCCAGTTTTTCCTTCTTCGTTATTTTTGATCTGTGCCATCAATCCTTGAAGAGGAGCAATAGGCCAGGACCAGGTGTAAATTTCTTGCCCATGCTGATCGGTAGCCGTAAGTCTTAATCCTTCTTGTTCCTGCCAGTTGGCGGGCAATGGGATTTGGATGGAACCCGTCTCCAGTGGAGCCATATCAGGGCCTTGGAATTGGCCTGAGATAACAGTCTCATATCCTGTTTGGGGACTGGACATGGACTTATAATCCACCAGCTTCCACTCGAAAGTAATCTCATTGAGGTTGGTGAAGTGGTAGCGGTTTTCCAAGGCAATGGTGCCGTCAAAAGCCTCCGGCAATTGATCCAATTGGATTTTTACTGGTGAATAAATTTCTTTGATGGCATAGACACTGCCTTCTTTTTGCCTGAAAGGCCCTACCAAACCATCAGGGGCATTGAGGCGGTTGACGTCGATTTTATTGTGAATATCCGTTCGGATAATTCCCTCATCGGCCAATACCCAAAGGAAACCACCACCAGACATTTTGGAAGCCCACATCAGCTCCCAGTAATCATGAAGCCCGGCAGCTGCCCCGCCATCATCCTGGCCGTGCAGGAATTCGGTAGGCATATAGATCAGGCTGTCGCTTTTAAATTTGTTGGTTAAGCTTTTATAGTTCTCATAATGGTCCGTATCTATTCCATTGAAGGCATTGCCCGGACGGTGGTGGGCATGGAGTACAGGTCTTTTGGAAGGATCATAAAGTAAGAAATCATCGTCCAGTTCCTTATTGGTACCGCCTTCATTACCATTGCTCCAAAAGAGGATGGAAGGATGGTTGACATCTCTCATGACGAGTTCCTTGACCAGCTTTTCACCGGATTCGGTATCATAGGCATTTTGCCATCCACCCAGTTCATCCATGACATAAAGTCCCAGTGAATCACAAAGGTCCAAGAAAGAAGGATCCGGGGGATAATGGGCCGTACGAACGGCGTTCATATTCATTTCCTTGATCAGCAATACGTCCTGTAGGTCGATTTCCGGAGTAAGGGACCTGCCAGTTTCCGGCCAAAAAGCATGTCTGTTGACTCCTTTCAATTTTACTTTGGTGCCATTGACATAGATGCCATCCCCTTGCCTGATTTCAATGCTGCGGAAGCCGAAGCGTTCTTTGGTGCTGAAAATGGTTTCCTCGCCTTCCATTAGGCTAAGGTGCAGCTCATAAAGATTGGGGCTTTCAGCGGTCCAAGTGGCAATATTATTCAGCTGACTTTCGATCGAGGTGATGCCTGTTTTGTCTACCTTGACATCCAAGGTTTTGATTTCCCGTCCATTTAAATCGGTAATGATGGCCTTGATCCTACTGTTTTTAGTAGCGGATTGGGTGTGGACTTCTGCCTTGAAGGTGCCATCTGCCTCAGCGACAATAGCGGTATGTTCAATATGCTGTTCGGGGAAAGCCTGCAAATACACGGGTCTGAAAATGCCACCAAAGATCCAATAGTCTGCGTAGCGCTCGGCTCTATTGACAGAATGGTTTGCGGACATTTTGCTGACAGTTACTTCCAGTAAGTTGTCTTCACCAGGTTTTATTTTGTCGGTAATGTCGTATTTAAAGCGGTAAAAAGCCCCCTGATGGATTTCCCCAGCAAGTTGGCCGTTAACCTTTACTTCAGTATCCGTCATGGAACCTTCAAAAACCAGTTCGATGGTTTTGCCTTGCCAGTCAGCGGGGACCTGGAAGGTATGTTTGTATAGGCCTTTTTCATCGGCAAAGCGGAAGGATTTGCCATAGGTGTGATAATCCCTGCCATAATTATAAGTGCCGAATCCCTGTTGTTCCCAATGTGAAGGGACTTCGATGCTGGTCCACTCGCCACTGTTTCTGCCTCCGGTGCAGTAAAAATCCCAGGTGACGGTATGTTTACTGTCTTTGCCACTGAGGTATTGGACTTCCTTATTTTGGGCAATAAGCAATTGGGGTAATATAAATAAGCCTGTTAGCAGGGCCAATACAACTTTTAGGTGATTTATTTTTTTTGTTTCCTTAGATAATTTTAACTCCATGGGTTTAGGTTATTTTAAAGAATTTAATCGACTAAGAAAGGAATATATGGGCTAAAAACTGTTATGGTCTGGGAGGGATGGGGATTGTTTGGTTAATGGTTTTTATATTTTAACCATTAAGGAATTAAGGGGCATTAAGGTTGGGTTTGTTTTTTTTGCAACAATGCTTTATGCTCTTCATGCTTTTATGTCTTTATGGTTTGTGTTTTAACCATTAAGGAATTAAGGGGCATTAAGGGTTGGTATTGTGTTTTTTGTTATAAGATTGCTTCATGCTCTTCATACCTTCATGTCTTCGTGGTTCATGTTTTAACCATTAAGGGATTAAGGTTCATTAAAGGTTGGGTTTGGATTTTTGTGTAGAAGATTGCTTTATGTTCTTCATGCTTTTATGTCTTTATGGTTTGTGTTTTAACCATTAAGGAATTAAGGGGCATTAAGGTTGGGTTTGTTTTTTTTGTTATAAGATTGCTTCATGCTCTCCACTCCTTCATGTCTTCATGGTTCATGTTTTGACCATTAAGGAATTAAGGTTCATTAAGGTTTTGGATTGTTTTTTTGTGAACAGTACTTCATGTCCTTCATACCTTCATGTCTTCATGGTTCATTTTTTTAACCATTAAGGGATTAAGGGGCATTAAGGTTGGGTTTGTTTTTTTTGTTATAA
Organism: Echinicola marina; assembly: GCF_020463795.1. Lineage (NCBI taxonomy): Bacteria > Pseudomonadati > Bacteroidota > Cytophagia > Cytophagales > Cyclobacteriaceae > Echinicola > Echinicola marina. The sequence goes on from NZ_CP080025.1 coordinate 1,930,678, forward strand.
GATTGCTTCATGCTCTCCACTCCTTCATGTCTTCATGGTTCATGTTTTGACCATTAAGGAATTAAGGTTCATTAAGGTTTTGGATTGTTTTTTTGTGAACAGTACTTCATGTCCTTCATACCTTCATGTCTTCATGGTTCATTTTTTTAACCATTAAGGGATTAAGGGGCATTAAGGTTGGGTTTGGATTTTTTGTTATAAGATTGCTTCATGCTCTTCACTCCTTCATGTCTTCATGGTTCATGTTTTGACCATTAAGGAATTAAGGTTCATTAAGGTTTTGGATTGTTTTTTTGTGAACAGTACTTCATGCTCTTCACACCTTTATGTCTTCATGGTTCATGTTTTAACCATTAAGGAGTATTGAGGTTTTGGGTTGGTTATTATGAGAAAATATTTTTTGTGATTAATACTTATAACCAATAAGTGGGATTGAGTTTAATCTTTGATTTTGTTATATTAGTACCTATTGATTTTTGTTGAATTAAATTTTTTAGAGATGTCTTCATTTTTGAATATGACTAAGTTTGATGTTACGCAATTGTCCTATGAAATAACTGGATGTGCTATAAAAGTACATAGGGAGTTAGGGCCAGGTCTATTGGAAAGCGTGTATCAACAATGCTTATCTTTTGAATTAAGAAAGCAAGGCTTTAATGTTATAGAGCAAATGATTGTTCCAGTAGAATATGATGGGCAGGTGATAGAAACAGTTCTTCGTTTGGATATGCTTGTAGATAATTGTGTAGTGGTAGAATTAAAAGCAGTGGAGAATGTATTGCCCGTTCATGAAGCCCAGTTGTTAACTTATATGAAGTTGTTAAAAAAGCCACAGGGACTGTTAATTAATTTTTTCACAGATAATATTAGCAAAACGATGAGACCTATGGTGAATGAATATTTTCGGGAATTGCCAGATTGAAGCATGAGTGGAATTTGTGTTTTTGGCCATTAAGGAGTAAAGGTTCATTAAAGGTTTTGGATTGTTTTTTTGTGAACAGTACTTCATGCTCTTCACTCCTTCATGTCTTCATGGTTCATTTTTTAACCATTAAGGGATTAAGGGACATTAAGGGTTGGCATTGTGTTTTTTGTGAACAGTACTTCATGCTCTTCACTCCTTCATGTCTTCATGGTTCATTTTTTAACCATTAAGGGATTAAGGGACATTAAGGGTTGGCATTGTGTTTTTTGTGAACAGTACTTCATGCTCTTCACTCCTTCATGTCTTCATGGTTCATTTTTTTAACCATTAAGGAGTTAAGGGTCATTAAGGGTTGGCATTGTGTTTTTTGTGTGGAAGATTGCTTTATGTTCTTCATACTTTTATGTCTTCGTGGTTCATTTTTTTAAACATTAAGGAGCATAAAGATTTTGGGGCCAGATTATGTAATGATATATGGGGGATGGTGGCAGGATACCTCATAACAGCTAGAACAAAGGTGCTATGAAATGGGATAAATTGTTATTGGTATATTTTTTCTTGGTTTCGGTGATTAATATGGTTTTTGAAGGCTTAATAATGGTGTTTTTGTGTGTTTTAATATTGTTTTATTGGTATTTCAACTGTGTTAGGTGAAAAATTCAAACGTTTGAAAAGACCATTTCCCATGATAGTACAGTACGAATTTTTAAAATTCTACTGCTAGTTTGCTGCTGTCCTGAAAATCAACTGGAGCTAGCCCAAGGCTTTTGATCAAGATTATAATCAAGATGGCCATGCTTTAATGTTCAGTAATATAGGATGGTTGGGGAATATTGTTCCCTAGGAGAAATGATTAGTCACACCGGACAAACAAAACCTAAAATTAAACCATGAAAAAGCAATTTACCCTAAAAAACCATTGGCTCAAGGGAAGTCTATTCCTGCTGGCCATGGCAGGCGGTACAGCAACTAATGCAAGTAGTTTGCTTTATGAAACTGCCCATTTAAAAACGAGCGAAGCGCTTGCACTTTCCCAGGAGCAATTCGCCAAAGAAATAAGCGGAACGGTGCTGTCAAGTGAAGATAATCTGCCCCTGCCGGGTGTCAGTATCCTGATCAAGGGCAGCAGTACAGGAACGGTCACTGATATTGATGGGAAATTTACCATAGAGGTGCCCAGTGAGGAATCCGTATTGGTTTTTAGTTCTATTGGATTTGCAAGACAAGAGATAACTGTAGGTTCTCAAAGCACGATCAATATTACCATGGAGGTGGATTTGCAGCAGTTGGGAGAAGTGGTCGTGGTAGGATATGGTACCCAGAAGAAAGCTAATATTACTGGAGCCATCGCCCAAATCGAACCTGAAAACTTGGATGAAAGGCCTATACAGCGAGTGGATCAGGCATTGATCGGCCAAATGGCGGGTGTTCGGGTAAAGCAAACCTCCGGGGTGCCGGGCAGAGGCTTTGACATACAAGTGAGAGGAGTAGGTTCCATCACGGCCAATAACCAACCGCTATACGTGATTGATGGGTTTCCATTGGAGAGTGCTGGCGGCAATCCCATGGATAACCTGAACCCGAATGATATTGAAACCATACAAGTGTTGAAAGATGCATCTGCTGCGGCTATCTATGGTTCCCGGGCATCCAATGGTGTGGTCATTATCAATACCAAAAGTGGAAAATCGGGCAAGGCCCAAATCAGCTTAAATGCCTATACAGGATGGAATGAGACGGTGAAGAAATTGGATGTGCTGAGCCCTACAGAGTGGATTGACCGTGCCACAGAAATGATCAATACCCAGTGGGAAAATTCTGGTGAGGGAAGGTCAGCTTCTCAGACCTTGGCTGAAAGGGAAGCCATCTTGGGTGGTTTTGATCGAAACTATATGTATGATGAACGATGGATGCAAGAAGGCTATCCAGGCTTAATGCTGGTGGACTGGCAAGACCATTTGTTCAGAAAAGGACTGGTACAGAATTACCAGCTGAATGCTTCCGGAGGGAATGAATTTGTCAAGTATTTTATTTCCGGGGATTATATGGACCAGGAGGGAATTGCAGTTGGTGTGGATTATAAGCGTTATTCAGCCCGTGCCAATGTAGAGGTTCAGGCAAGTGATAAATTGAAATTTGGCTTGAATCTCAATCCTTCCTATTCATCTTTGGATGATCCGGGGGTAGAAGGTAAAGATGCGATTACCCATACTACGGTAGGGATGGCTCCAGTGGTTGAAGCTGATGCAGGTATCTATACAGGAGTGGGCGATATTCCGCTGTACACTTGGGCCAGCTCTAGGATCAGTCCCATTGCTTATGCTGAAGAACGGCTTAACCAAACAAGCATATTTAGAAATCTGGCGACTATTTATGGACAATATGACTTTATAGAGGGCTTGGCATTCAAAACGACATTGAATGTGGATAATGTGGATCAACAGAATAAAAACTATACCCCAGCGCCCGTAACCAGAAATAAGCAGACTACAGGGGGCTTTAACGGGTACAGAAAACTCACCTTTGTCAATGAAAACACCCTTTCCTTCAATAGGACTTTTGATGAAGTGCATAATGTAAGCGCAGTGGCAGGGATGTCCTATAATTTCAATAAGCGCAATACCTATACTATGGGAGGTAATTTTGATGTAGAAGGCATTACGACCCTGAATGCCGCTGTAATCAATGCGGGGAGCACCAATACCACAGAAACACAAAGTACCTTACTTTCCTATTTTGGTCGTTTGCAATATGATTATAAAGGTAAATATTTGATTTCTGCATCGGCAAGGAGGGATGGTTCTTCACGCTTTGGACAAGATACCAAATGGGGTTTCTTCCCTTCGGTGTCCTTGGGTTGGAGACTTTCTGATGAAGTTTTTATGGAGGATGTTTCTCTCTTGAGCGATTTGAAATTGCGGGGAAGCTGGGGACTGTCCGGGAATAATGGGATAGGCGATTACTCCCATATAGCGACCTTGGATTTTGCGAATTATTCCTATGGTGGAGCATTGGTCAATGGTTTGATTCCAGGCAATTTTCCTAATAACGAATTGGGATGGGAAGAGTCCGAAATGCTCAATATAGGTTTGGACCTTGGGGTCTTACAAAATAGGATCTACGCTTCCTTTGATTATTACACCAAGAAAAACACGAATCTTCTCTTGAATATCCCTGTGCCTTCTGCCACAGGCTTTAGCTCTGCCTTGACCAATATCGGTGAGGTGATGAATAAGGGTTGGGAATTTGAGTTGAGCACCAGAAACCTAACGGGTGAATTTACTTGGTCTACCAATTTTAACCTTAGCCATAATACCAATGAGGTCAGGCAGCTAGGACCAGAAAACACCCCGATATTAGGTGGTAGCTTTGATATCAATCACAATATTACCATGGTGGGAGAGCCGATGTACAGCTTATACTTGGTGCAGAATATTGGGATCCTCACCCAAGAGGAAATTGATAATGGCGCGGCACTTTATGGTAACCAACAGGAGGGAGATCCCCAGTATTTTGATGCCAATGGTGATGGGGTGATCGATCCAGATGATAGGATACTTTCAGGCCATCCCAATCCGGATTATGTATGGGGGATTACCAATACCTTTTCATATAAAGGATTTGACTTAAATATATTGGTGCAAGGCCAATGGGGCGGATTGATCTATTCCACTTTTGGCAGGGCGATGGACCGTCCGGGAATGGGATTTGTTGAAAATACCCTTGGCCGACACAGGAATCGCTGGAGATCCCCAGAGAACCCTGGTGATGGGCAGACAGGCAAGGCCGTGTCCAGTTTTGGTAGAATAAAAAATACGGACTGGCTTTATCCGTCTGATTATTGGAGGATCAGAAATATTACTTTGGGCTATGACCTTGGCAGATTGGTCAAAAACAAGAATTTCCTTACAGGAGCCCGTATCTACACCACTGCTGAAAATTTCTTTGGAGGAGATAAGTATACGGGAGGCTTCAATCCTGAGGCAGTTAACAATAACGGAGATGATTATGGTGCCTTTCCGCTTTCCCGATCAGTTGTATTTGGTGTAAACCTTAAGTTTTAATTCCTAAAGACAAGTATCATGAAAAAGATAAAAATTCTATATATCGCTTTGATCAGCTTGGCCTCTGGAACAATGATGTCCTGTGAAAGTAAGCTGGATCAATCCCCTAAGTCTTCTTTGGGATCAAACGCATTTTATCAAAATGAGTCAGACTTTATCAAAGCACTTTCGGGCGTGTACAATGGCCTAAATGCTTATCCAATCAATCATTTTGAACTGAGTGAGGTGCGCTCGGATAATATTTACAGTCCAGGAACTGCAGGTGTGAGGGATTATAACCTGATCAATAACTTCAATACCAATTTGGCAACAGCCGGTATTATGAACAGCACTTGGAATGACCTGTACAATAATATCATGCGTGCCAATACCATTTTGGAAAAGCTGACTGCTGATGTGGTGGCAGATGAAAATATGCGTGCAAGGATTGAAGGGGAAACCAAGTTCTTGAGGGCCTTGTTTTATTTTGATTTAGTACGGTTTTATGGAAAAGTGCCTTTGTTTGACCGGCCAGTTACTCCTTTAGAGGCATTGGAGATACCAAGAAGTCCTGTTGCTGATGTTTATAGTCTGATTATTGCTGATTTGGAATTTGCCATTTCCAACTTGCCAGATGAATTCACCAGCGCCACAGATTTGGGCAGGGCCACTTCCCATGCTGCCAGAGGGCTTTTGGCCAGGGTATATATGACCCGATCTGGAACCCAGCTGCATCCTGAAGGGCCTGTAATGGGCACAAACGAATGGGATAAGGCCATTAGTTTGTTGGATCAGATTATCGACAGCGGTCAATTTGATTTGGTGGACAATTATGCAGATATCTTTGCCTATGACAATGAGAATAATGAGGAGATCGTGTTTGATATCCAGTTCTTGAGTGGAGGCCAAGGTGTAGGTGGGGAATATGTGCAATATCACTATCCCGAGGCATTTGCCAGAACCAATGGGATTCCATTTGCTGGGGGGACTTTCCCTGATGCGCCGAAAACAGTATCGGCCAACTTAATGGACTCTTATGAGAGCAATGATGTCCGTGATGACTTTTCGGTTTGGATCAACTATGATGACGGGAATGGAAATATTACCCAGGACCGATTTATCAAAAAGTATTTGGATCTGGATAATCTAGGAGTGGATCGTTTTGATTTTGAACTGAATTTTCCTGTAATCCGCTATGCCGATATTTTGCTGATGAAGGCAGAAGCCCTGAGTAAAAGTGGAGGCGCGCAGTTGGAGATCGATGCCTTGGTGAATAGTATTCGTCAAAGAGCCGGATTGATATTGCCTTTGGTCAATGTCTCCTATGAGCAAATCATGGAAGAGCGGAGAAGGGAATTTATTGGTGAAGGGCTGAGATGGCATGATTTGGTCAGGTCAGGAATGGCCATTGATGTGATGAAAGCTTGGGTTGAGGAAGAAGATGCAGCCAATAAAATCTCTACTGATATTACTGCAGATGATATGATTTATGCTGTTCCAATCAACCAATTGGATGTTAAGGAAGGCTTGTATGACCAAAATGCAGGGTATTAAACTATGGACATAAAATAAAGTTAGGCTTAATTAAACCATCCGCTTCAGTCGGATGGTTTTTTGGCTTTTGATTGTCGGATTTGAAATGAAATGGTGTCAGTAATATTATTTTATGTTTAGCCGAAAAATACTCGGACAGCTACCTTTTTAAACCCGGATTATGCATTTTCAGTCCGTAATAGATAAGCTAATGCATATTTCGGGTTAAAATAAGAAACTAATTCAAGAATTATGATTCAGCGATTTTCCAGAAATACTATTTTTCAATTTTATGGTCTCCTTTTGACCTTGTTTCTAATAATACAAAGTCCCCAGGTCATTGCACAGGAATATTGGCATGGGGAATATAGGGAGCTTAGGTACCAACCCGATGGAGAGGACTTTGTCATTAAGAACGGAGAGCGCAGGTTTAACCGGGCACTTTATGGTTATCACTCAGACTTCAGAACAGAAGCTGGAGATTTGCCTTTGTTCTCTTTTTACTTACCGGGCATGGGCGGACATTTTCGCTTTGGGATACAGCAGGGAGAAAAATCAATATGGCTGAGTGAGGCTACTCATATCGAGTCGCGTTACCGGGCAGGAGCCATGGTCTATACCATTGCAGATCCGATGCTTTCAAGTGGCAAGATAGAAATTGTGGTCATGCCGTTCAGGGACAGGGAAGGAGTTGTTTTTAAGGTGAGGACCAAAGAAGAAGTGGGGGAAGTGAACTTGGTATGGCTCTATGGTGGGGTGACAGGTAAGCGGTTTAGAAGGATGGGAGATTTGGGAGCTGATCCACCATCTGTATTTGATTTAAAGGTGGAAAACTGTATTGGAAATCATATACAGTTTAATGAAGACAATCAGATAGCGCTTTTCTATGGTGATGAAAAAAGCGGTGAGGAAAGAGCCAAGATGATGGGTGTTTTCCCAGAAAAGGCTAGCCTGAAAAGGGTTAATCCTGCAGCGATGGATGATATTAATAAGCTTTGGTCGTCCCAGGCAGATCAAGCAGCGGCCATAATGGGGAAAATAAACTTGTCTTCCGAGCAGCATTATTTTGCCATTTATCGGCCAGGTTTTGGCGAAATGGATTATGCAGACCTTCCCATGGCTTTTGAAAGCGCGAATAGAGAAAGAGCTGCTTTAGCCAATAGGGTGACAGTGAAAACTCCCGATCCCTTTATCAATACCATTGGCGGAGCCTTGGGGATCGCTGCGGATGCCATTTATGATGCCCCGGCCTATGTGCATGGTGCAGTGGCTTGGAGGATGCCCCTGCCTGGTTGGCGAGGAGCTTATGTGGCAGATTGGATGGGATGGCATGATAGAGCAAGAACCCATTTTGATGGTTATTTGGCCTCGCAATATTTGGAACCAGCAGGGAGCAGAAATGATCCTGACTCTGCTAAACATTTGGCCAGACAACTTGAAAAAACAGGCAAATCTATTTTCAATAAAGGATATATCAGCAGGAGACCCGGGGAGCCATCAGGTCCGCATCATTATGATATGAACCAGGTGTTCTTTGATCAGCTGATCCGCCATTTTGATTGGACAGGAGATATTCAATATCTGAAGGAAGTATGGCCAGCAATCCAACGACACCTTGCTTGGGAGCAGCGCAATTTTGATCCAGATGATGACGGCCTTTATAATGCCTATGCCAGTATCTGGGCCAGTGATGCCTTGCAGTATAATAGTGGTGGGGTCGCCCATTCTTCAGCCTATAATTATTATGCCCATAAAAAAGCAGCAGAATTGGCGGATATTTTGGGAGAGGATGGATCCGGATATCAGGCGGAGGCGCAAAAGATTTTGAAGGCCATGAATGAAGAACTATGGTTGAAGGATGGCTGGTATGCTGAATATAAGGACTTTTTGGGGCCGAAGAAATTGCACCCCCAAGCAGGCGTTTGGTCCGTGTACCATAGCCTAGATAGTGAAGTTCCAGATGCCTTCCAGGCTTTTCAAATGACCCGCTATGTAGATACGGAAATCCCCCATATTCCCTTGGTGGCCGAAGGTCTTCCAGAGGGAAAGTTCCAGACCATTTCCACGACCAATTGGATGCCCTATACTTGGTCTGTAAACAATGTGGCATTGGCGGAAGCCTTACATACCAGTTTGGCCTATTGGCAAGCAGGCAATGCAACAGGGGCTTTCAAGCTCTGGAAAAGTGCCATTTTGGAAAGCATGTATTTGGGAGGCAGTCCTGGGAACTTTCAGCAGTTGTCCTTCTTGGATGCCATGAGAAGCGAGCTTTATAGGGATTTTGCGGATGCTGTCGGTATGGGGGCGCGTTCTTTGATAGAGGGACTTTTTGGAATACAGCCTGAGCTGATGAACGACCGTTTGACTATTCAGCCAGGGTTTCCGGATAGTTGGGATTATGCTACGCTTAAAATTCCCGATTTGGGAGTTGATTTTAAAAGAAAAGGAAAAGAGGATCAGTATGAGGTGATTAATCGTTTTGGGAAAGATTTGGAGCTGAATTTAATACTCGATGCTCCTTACGAATCCATTCAGGAAGTGCAGATAGATGGACAGGAGACTTCTTGGGAACCCTTGGAAGATCAAGTGGGAAATCCCAAGGTAGCAATAAAAGTTCAGTTGGAAGAAAAGGCTACTATTTCAATTGTTTGGAAAGGGGAGAAAATAGATGTGGTTTCTCATGAAAAAAATCCTGTTCGTGGGGACGTGATTACACTTGGTAGTGATGAGCTGGAAGTGTTACAGGTGCATGATCCAGAGCATCTCTTGGCGAAGGCTGAATTAGAGGATAAAAGACTAGCAGCGAGAATTGGAAATGTCCTTGGCCATGGTACTTTTTTTGCAAAACTAAAGCAAGGCCAGATGAGCTGGTGGGAGCCAATAAGCACTGAGGTGAAGCCTGAAATAGAATTAATACTGGCAGAAGAGCAAGATGATTCATCTTTAAAATTCAGGGTCAAGCACCATGCTGACCAAAAGCTGCAACTTAGCATCAAAGTCAATGGGAAAATATGGGAAGAGCAGCTTGCTTGTGGAGCTAAGGAGCATAAAGATTTGACCATTGCTTCAAATGAATTCCTCAAAACAGGAACCAATATAATTGAGGTGTTTGCAGGTGGACAGCTACTTTCCAGTAAAAAAATGACCAACTGGAACCTGCCTATTAAAGCCCGAGAATTAGAACCCATTGATATTTCAGATGCTTTTAATGATAAAGTGACCAGCATCTTTAGAAATGAATATTTAAGTCCCCGCTCGCCCTACCCTACTTTGCAAATACCTATACAGGGAATGGGGGATTGGGCTTCATATGGGGCATATATGGATATTGATGATGTTGGCTTGAGGGCATTGGCTGGTAATGAAAATAAATTCACCTTACCACAAGGGATTCCTTTTTTCTCTCCGGGAGATGCTGCTAAGAACAATATTGTCTTTACTTCGATTTGGGATAATTATCCTGATAGTGCAAGGATTTCATTATCCGGCAGGGCCAGTCATGCCTATTTGTTGATGGCAGGTTCTACCAATCATATGCAGAGCAGGATAGAAAATGGAAAGGTCATTATCCACTATAAGGATGGTACTGCTGCGGAACTGTCCCTAAGAAATCCGGAGACATGGTGGCCTATTGAGCAAGATTATTTTATAGATAGATATGCATTCGAAACAGGTGCTCCACGACCTATCAGGGTACATTTAAAGACAGGTAAAATTAGTAATCAAGCCCATGATGATTATACTGCCATTGATCATTTTACGACTTATGCGATAGATGGAGGAGCTGCTACTGTTTGGGATCTACCACTGGACCAAAGTAAAGAATTGGATTACTTAGAGGTCAAAGCCACTACAATTGAGGTGGTTATTGGATTGATGGGGTTGACCTTAGAGCGATAGAAGCCTGCCAAAGGCCAAATGCTCAATGTGCAAAACTTATGGAAAGGGTAGTCGATTTCAAAGCATTTAGGTTCTACTCCAAACGATATCATTTGTGCTTCTCGATTTGGTAGCAGTCTTTACAACAATCGTTATAGCGACTTTTACATTTTCGAATTGTTAAGCCTCACCGAGAAAGGGTGGGGCTTTTTTATGTCCATTTGATCAAAATTAATGATACCTCACTTTAGGCAGAAGTAGCTGAAATGGGGAGTCAACCTGTTAGTTATGCAAAAATAATATCAGTTTTGGCGAATAAAATATTAAAATAATATAAGAAAATAATTGAATAATGCAAACGTTTCCGTACTGTACGGTCAGCACAGGTCAGTACAGATCAGTTGGTATTTTTAAGCTACATATATTTCAAATATAATTTTAACCCTAAGCTAATTGTTGATAGCATATTTTGAATAGTTGAGTTTTTGCGTAATAATATGTCTAGTTCTTTTTAGCGATTATTACTCTATCAATAGTACCCAATTTTAATAACCTAAACCTTAGTAAGATGATCAAAAGGATTACTTATCTTTTTTCAGCTTGCTTTCTGCTATTTGCTTGTCGGGAAGTAGGCTGGGAAGAACATTATGAAAGGCCTGAATGGCTCAAGGGCAATGCTTGGGAGCTGCTGGAAGACCGTGGAGGTTTCTCCATATTTTTAGAAGCAGTAGAGATTGCCGGCTATCGAAGCTTGGTAGAAGGGAAGGGCATCATTACGGTGCTTGCGCCATCAGATGAAGCTTTTGAGGCTTACCTAAATGAAAAAGGGCTCAGTTCGGTAAGTGAACTTTCTGCAGCAGAGCTTAAGAAACTGGTGGGTTTTCATCTGGTGTATTACGCATTCAATAAGGAAAGATTTGCGAATTACCGGCCAGAAGGTCAGTCAGTAGAGAAGCCAGCAATGGCCGGTCTATATTATAAGCACCGGACCAAGAGCAGGGACACTGTGTCCGTAGAGCAAGATATGGTGGCGGGAAAAGAGCGAACGATTTTCCATAAGGAAAGATTTGTTCCGGTGTTCTCCCATTATCTTTTTATCTCCAAGGATATTGATGCCACATCCAATTACGAGTATTTTTACCCGGAAAGCAGCTGGACAGGGGCAGGAGGATTTAATATTTCCAATGCCAGCGTGGAGGAGTATGCGTTGCCAACAGACAATGGATATGTGTATATCGTTGACAAGGTTATTGAGCCACTGGAAACGGTCCATGCTGAATTAAAGGAAAAAAGTAATTACAGTGATTTCATTTCTATTTATGATCGTTTTACCTCCTACTGGTATGATGATGAGACCTCCAAAGAATATGCGGAAGTAGGTGATTCCCTGTATATCAAAAGCCATCTTGGGCTACCTGAAATCGCTTCGGAATGGTCTTATAATGGTGGGGGAGGCCTTCAGGATTATGCTAATCTAGCAGCCCTTTCATCGGATGCCTATAATGTATTTGCTCCCAATAACCAGGCCATTCAGCAATTCTTTAATCAATTCTGGGTGCCCTATTATTCATCCTTAGACGAAGTACCTTTTTTACCTCTTCAGGTGCTATTGTATAATCATGTATATAGTGGGAGTATAGTTTTTCCTGGTGAAGTGGAGCGTGGGGATATCAAAAGTACTTTTGGGAATATTATCCAGTTTGATCCAGTTACAGATGTAGAGGACAGGGGAATAGGTGTGAATGGGGTTTATTATGGACTTAATGAAGTCATCGTTCCGGGGCTATTTGAAGGTGTTACCGGGCCAATGCTCCAAAATCCAAAGTACAATATGTTTTTGCATATGGTATATGGCTCTGGCACTTTGCAGGCTTTGATGGGAGATGCCCTTAAGTTTACGGTGTTTGCCCCATCAGATGAGGTGATATTGAATACGATTTATGGTGGTAGCGAAATTTTTTGGAATGAAGGAAATCCTTTGAAATTTGGCGATGAGGCAGTGGAAGTGGAAAATTCAGAAGGAATCCGCGTACCGGTGAGTACGGGAGCCATGAAGGCTTTTGTCCAAAATCATATTGTGACAGATGAAATCACGGAGATAGCAGGGACTAAAGTATATAGGACCAGGAATCCTTTCAGCTACCTGTATATCAGTGATGATGGAGTGGCTTCTTCCAATACCTATAATCTGGGAGAGTTTACCGCGGCAGAAAATGTGGGGGGCAACTGGACCAATGGCAAAGTTTACGAAGTGGACCGTTCCCTGATCAGGGAAGAGGGAAGCTTTAAGTATATCGTTGCTTCGGCAAGTTCTGGTACCAGTTCGGTACAGGAGTTCTCAGAATTTTCGAAGCTTTTGTCACAGGCAGACCTTGTAGAACCTAACAAAGAGTTTGAATTCTTGTTTGGTGATAATTATATGTTGTTTGCTCCGACGAATGAGGCGATCCTTCGTGCCAAAGAAGAAGGTAAAATTCCTACTGACAAGGATGAACTGGAAGATTACCTGCGGTATTATTTTGTGCCGATCAGTCCCAATAGCATCAATGACTATGCTTTTCCAGGCATGGGTGTCTCCGGAGATTTTTTGACCTCTCAGGAGAATGGTAATTCCTATGGCCAGTTGACCCTGGTGGATAACGGAAGCAGCTTACAAGTTAAATCCACCTTAGGGGAAATGGCCAATGTGGTCAGCACTTTCCCTAAAATTTATGTGGATGGAGCGATTTATCAGATTGATAAGGTGCTCAGTTCAGGACAATAAACTTCAAATACAGTTTCATGAAATCATTTTATATCATTAGCTGCCTGCTAATGCTGCTCATCGCGTCGCCTTTGCACGCGCAGCAAACTGTTTTGACAGGCAAAATAACCGACGCAAGTGGCGAGCCTCTAATAGGAGCGAGTATCTTTATCGAGAATGACCAGCAGCGTAACCTTAATGGAACCATTTCGGATGAAAATGGTAATTACCGTTTGGCAATACCAGCACAGCAAAGCTTAACAGTTGTATTTTCCTATATAGGCTTTAAAACCAAAAAGATAGGCTTTGGTAACCAATCCAATTTGGATATTACCCTTTTGGAGGAAGCCTTCGAATATGGTTCTGCCGAAGTGGTAGCTGAAAGAGTTCAGACCAACTCCCTCGGTATTAGCGAGCGGGAGCAGACATCTTCTTCTCAGCGTTTTGATGTGAACCAACTCAAGGAAGTGCCTATGACATCCATAGAGTCAGGTTTGCAGGGAAGGATGGCCAATGTGGATATCATTTCAGGGGCAGACCCAGGGTCAAGGAGTACCATCCGTATCCGGGGGACGTCTTCTCTAAATGCCAATTCGGAGCCATTGATTGTAGTGGACGGTATCCCCTATCCGACCAATTTTGGGGATGATTTTAACTTCGCCACGGCCAATGACCAGGACTTTGGTGCTTTGGTAAATATCTCTCCCAATGATATTGAGTCTATAGAAGTGCTTAAAGATGCGGCAGCTACGGCCATTTGGGGGTCCCAAGGAGCCAATGGGGTTTTGGTCTTTAAGACTAAAAAAGGAAGAAAAGGGAAAACCCGTTTTTCTTTTTCTACGAAGTCAGAAATCAAAAAGGAGCCTTCTACCATTCCTTTATTGGATGGTTCTCAATATGTCAGCCTGATGCAGGATGGGATTTGGAATTCGGTCAATGATATTGGATACCTTGCAGGGAGTGCTTATACCGATCGTCTTTTCGATACCCAGGAAATCAACTTTGATCCTGAATGGGTGTATTTTGATGAATACAACCAAAATACCAACTGGATCAACGAGGTAAGTCAGCTGGGACATTATCTGGACAATAACTTTTCCCTAAGTGGTGGTGGTGATAAGGCCATTTACCGGGTTTCTCTGGGCTACCTGAGGGATGTGGGGACGACCATCGGGACCTCCTTGGACCGTTTCAATTCCTTGGCCAGTGTAACTTATAAGTTTTCCAATAAGTTGAGCGTCAGTGCAGACATGTCCTATTCCCAGAGCATCAAGGATGCCAACTGGTCAGGAAATGGTATTTCATCCGCCAGAAGTATGGCTATGCGAAAAATGCCCAATATGAGTCCCTATGTTTTGGATGATAATGGTAATAGGACCTCGGAATATTTTACTCCATTGGAGAATTTCCAGGGAGGATTTTCCAGCACCAAGTTTTATAATCCAGTAGCCTTGGTCAATGAATCTACCAATGAAACAAAGGCCGATAATGCAAGGGTGATTTTTAGATTGAAATACCGCTTTAATCCAGATTTGGAATATACTGGCACTGTGGGTTTTGATACCCGGACGACCAAGAACCGCAAGTTTTTGCCACAGTCTGTGACTGGGGTACTTTGGACCGATCCCTATTTCAACAGAAGTGCTGACCTGCTTTCGGACCAGCTGTATATCAACACGGAAAACAAGCTGATTTATAATAAGGAGATCAATGAGAGGAACCATGTTATCCTGAGTGGATTGGTACAGACCAATGAGTCCAGAAGTTTTGGTTATGTCAGCGAAACCAGTGGAAATGCATCAAGTTCTCTAAGCGATCCTACGGATGGTGCAGCAGTGGCCTCGATGAAGTCCGACAATTCCATGTCCAGAAGAGTGGCGACAATTGCCAATGCACACTATACATTCAATAAGAAATATATCATTTCGGGCGGTTATCGCTGGGAGGCCAATTCCAGCTTGGGTGCGTCTAACCGTTGGGCAGGATTTCCTTCTGTAGGTGTGGCCTGGCACTTCGGTGACGAGCCATTTATGAATGGCCTTGCAGGCATTGATCTGGGTAAATTGAGGGCCAGCTGGGGTAAAAGCGGCAATCCTCCAGGTGGAGCCTTCCCTTATATCGGCACATTCAGCCCGATCACTCCCGGATACATGGATATGGTAGCCATATCGCCTGCCAGCATACAGTTGGAAAACCTTCGTTGGGAGACGATTACCCAGTCAAATATAGGATTGGATTTGTCCTTGATGCAAGGGCGTCTATATATCACGGCGGAGGTTTATGATCGCTTAACCACAGATTTGTTACAGAAAGATTATAGTCTTCCTTCATCTACAGGCTTCTCAGAAGTGAGGTATTTCAATTCCGGTAAAGTGTATAACAGAGGTTGGGAGTTGATCTTTAACTATGATGCCATCAAAACGGATGACCTGAAGGTGTCTTTTAATTTCAATCTTGCCAGAAATCGCAATAAGGTGGTTGAATTGCCAGAGAATATGCAATTTGAGAACTACCAGTTTGGCAATGGGGAATATGCGCACAAAATCGTTGAAGGCAATCCCATCGGTTCGTTTTATGGCTATAGGTACGAAGGTGTTTACCAAAATGGAGAAGAAACTTATGCCCGTGATGGTCAAGGCAATTTGATTCGGGATATAGACGGGGAGTTGGTTTATATGCGTAATGGTAATCGAAGGGTTTTTCCTGGGGATGCCAAGTATGAGGATATCAATGGAGATGGCGTGATCGATCAGTATGATATCGTTTATCTGGGCAATGCCATGCCATTGTTCACGGCTGGTGGCGGTTTCAATATTCGCTATAAAAACTTTAGTTTGACCACTTTCCTCCATGGCAGGTTTGGACAGAAGATCGTCAATGAGACCAGGATCAATACCGAAAATATGTTTGGAACTGCCAACCAAAGTACAGCGGTGCTTAGCCGATGGAGAAATCAAGGCGATGATACCGATATCCCAAGGGCCCTTTATAATGAAGGCTACAATTTCTTGGGTTCGGACCGTTTTGTGGAGGATGGATCCTTTGTGCGCCTAAAGACAGTCTCTTTGAGGTACTCCCTCCCTAAGGCCTTCCTGACCAAAAATAAGATCGATCGCTTTGATGTGTTCTTCACGGTACAAGACCTCTACACTTGGACCGATTATTCTGGCCAGGATCCAGAGGTAAACCTTTCCAGTAATATTTATATGCTCAGTGTGGACAAGGCGAGTACTCCTCGACCTAAGCGGTTTGCTCTGGGTGTAAACATGAATTTTTAATCGAGTTAATCATGAAGAAAACATATATTTTCTTGATCACGATGATGTCATTGGCCTTGAGTTCCTGTAACGAATGGTTGGATGTACAGCCTGAAAATAACCAGGTAAGTGATGAATATTGGGCCAATAAAGAAGAAGTAGAAGCAGTCCTCGGAGCTGGGTATGTGCGGCTCCGCGAATCCATGGAACAGATGCTGGTCTGGGGAGAGCTAAGAGGAAATGGCCTCGCTTTGGGCGGGGGAACTGTTGATGCCGATCTGTTCCGAATCAGTCAATGGGATATCATTCCCGGCAATGACTTTGTGAAGTGGGACAAGTTTTATGAGGTGATCAACTATGCCAATATGGTCATTAAATATGGCCCCACCGTGGTAGCGAAAGATCCTTCCTTCAGTGAAAATGTAATGCAGTCTTATTTGTCCGAAGCATATTTTCTCAGGGGATTGGCCTATTTCTATTTGGTAAGAAACTTCAGGGACGTTCCCTTGATCACGGAGCCATATATGGATGACCAGCAATCTTTCGAAGTGGCCAAGTCCCCGGCCAATGAAATATACCAGCAGATCAAGTCAGATCTTGAAGGAGCTGTGGAATATGCCAAAGAAGTGGCGCCGACGGTTTGGGAAACCAAAGGAAGGTCTACCAAATGGGCCATTTATGCTGCTTTGGCCGATGTGTACCTGTGGACAGAAGAGTATGACAAATGCCTTGATGTATGTGATGAGGTGATCAATTCTGGCCGCTTGGGTTTGCTGGAAGGAATGATCAATACAACCAATAACTGGTATACAATCTTCAGTCCGGGGAATTCCAACGAAGGGATTTTTGAACTACAGTTTGATTATGAAAAAAGCCAGACCAATAGCTTGGTTTCCTGGTTCGGGACAAACAGTCGCTATGTGGTTACGGATTATGTGGTGACACTTTTTGAAGAGAGTGATGAAGATATCAGGGGCGAAGGATCCAGCTATACTGCCGAAGACCTAAAAGTATGGAAATATTTAGGCGCTGAAGCGGGTACAGGCATACCAAGGACCTTTAGTGACCAAAACTGGATCATTTACCGCATGGCGGATATATACCTGATGAAGGCAGAGGCTTTGGTGATGAAGGGGGCTGGGAACTATGATGAAGCGGCAGAACTGATAAATACCGTCCGTGAGCGGGCACAGATTTCTGAGCCAGTGTCTGCAGCATCTACTGAGATAGAAATGTTGCAGCTGTTGATGGAAGAACGGGCAAGGGAGTTTGTGGGAGAAGGCAAACGCTGGTTTGACTTGTTGAGGGTAGGTAGTAGAGATGCTTATCAATATAAGGATTACCTCATCACTCAGGTCTTGCTTACTGCTCCAGCAAGTTCAGCCCCAATAATCCGGTCCAAATTATTGGATGAGAACAGCCATTATTTACCGATTCACTTTGATGAACTGTCAGCCAACAGGCTTTTGGTTCAAAACCCATATTACGACAACCTCAACTAATCTGGCCATGAAAAAGACTTATTTAATATACCTATTGGGCTTGGTCATGGCAATGGTGTCATGTCAGGATCCCTTTGAAGAAAGCACTTTTGCAGCATATGAAGAGCTGCCGATTTCTTCCCTGCTGAAATCCCAACCGGAGACCTTTTCTCTCTGGGTGGAGCTGATGGAGCATGCGGACATGTACAATACCCTCAATCTCAGGAGCACTTATACTGTATTTGCACCAAGCAATGAAGGGGTACAACGGTATTTGGAAGGCAATGGTTGGGATGAAGTAAGTGATATCCCTAAGGAAGAGGCGGAATATTTGGTGAAATACCATACGATTTATTCCGTCAAGATCAGCCAAAGCCAATTTGAAAATGGAGTGATCAATGACCGTAATGCCACTGATGATAACTTGTCCATTGAATTTCGTGATGGAGGACTCAATGCGATTTATATCAATGGGGAGTCCCGGGTAATGGAGCTCGATATTGAGGCTACCAATGGGATCATACACGCCCTGGAAGAGGTATTGGTACCGGTAAGGGCTACGATCATGGACCGTCTGGAGGAAGATCGTTTTTCCATCTTCAGAGGGGCTGTAGAACTTGTGGGCAAAGCCGATATACTGAATACCATAGTGGAGGAAGGGATTGATGCGAATGGCAATCCCCTTGAATACCGTATTCGGGTGACTGCATTTGCAGTTTCTGATGAAGTATATGCACAGGAAGGCATCATGAGCTTGGAGGACTTGAAAACAAAACTGGAGGTGTCAGATGAAAACTTTACGGCTCCTGAAAATGCCCTTAACCAATATGTTTCTTACCATATCCTGACACAGCTAAAATCTTTTGCGGCTTTGGGGGCCTTCCCTGAAGGGGAAACTTCCATGAATATCAACACCATGGCCGCCAATGAGCTGATCAATATTTCTGATCGGTCAGGAAGCTTGGTGATGAATTATGATGAAGAGGCAGGAAAAGGAGTGGAATTCATTAAGGAGAATATCAACTGTAAAAATGGGGTGGTCCATGAAGTGGATAATTGGATGCCGCTGTTTACCCCTCCCCGCGTGACCGTACTGTGGGATTTGACCGACTACGCCGATCTACAGGCATTATGTGACCAGTACCAGAATCCAAGTCTGAATTCCACTTATAATAGGACGATTTCCCAGGATGAAGTGAGCTGTTATCAATGGAAATCCACTCCGGAGTTTAGAAATAATGTGGTGACCTATAGAAATAATCGGGGAGCTGATGGCATCTGGTATGCAGATGCTTTGAACCATGATCACCTTAGGTTGGACTTGGGTCCTTCAGGATGGATAGAAATGGAAACTCCGGTGCTGATCAAAGGAAGTTATGAGATCACGATGATCTATTTAAGCTACACGAAATCCTCCAATACGGGGTATTTGCAGTGTTCGATGGATGGAAAGAGACTGGGTAGTGAATGGCCTGTGTCCAACAGAAGGTACGATAGGAAGCTGGAGCGAAGGATGACCAGTTCTTATACCTTTGATGAGACGAGCAGCCATACTTTGAGAATTGTGGCCATCGATGGTGAGTTACTCACTTTGGATCATATCAGATTTACACCTGTAGACTAAACATGAAGCAAATGAAAAATTTAAAATATATAATGGGCTTGCTCTTACTACTGTCCATGGCCTGTAATGAAGTATGGGATGAGCACTATGGATTGGATGGCGGAGATGAGAGCGCTTATGTGGTATCATCACTCAATCTATTGGATTACCTAAAAAGTATTCCTGATTACTCCAAGTTTGTGGAGGCTTTGGAACAATATGGTATTGCAGAAGAGCTCACCCGTGACCAGTATTTGTCCGTTTGGGCAGTTAATAATGAGGCCATGCAAGCGCTCGAGAGCATGGATTTGGATAAGGAATTTGTCCTACGCTATCATATCAATAACCTGACCTATGACATGAGCAAGCTAAGGGATGGGCTGAGGTTGAGGTCCCTTAATGGAAAATACATTCCCGTAACCAGGCCAGTGGAAAATAAAATCCAAGTGGCCGATGCCACGGTGACAGAAGGAAATCAGTTTTGTCAAAATGGAGTAGTCCATGAGATCAATGAGCTGATGGTACCGGATGAAAGTATCTATGAGTATTTATACGGCTTGTCCGATGAATATTCCATGATCAGGGACTCTGTTTTTGCGGCCAATGACACTGTCTTTGATGCTAGCAATAGTGTTCCTATAGGCGTGGATAAATCTGGGAATACGATTTATGATTCAGCTTTTGTCATTGAGAATCCCATTTTCGAGGAAGTTGATTTTAGGTCAGAATTTTCACAAGTGACCATGTTTGTGCCGAGTAATGAGGTGGTGGGCGTCTGTTTTGACAACCTCCAAAAACTATATGACCAGTTCGGAAAGCCTTTTACCAAGGCTGATTCTCTGATCGCTTGGAACTGGGTGATGGATGCGGTTTTCTATGATCAAGTCGTGGACGATTATGGGGCGGAAGAGGATTTGGTGTCTGCTTTTGGGAAGCTATGGAAGACGACAGTACAAGGGGTCAATCCACAGTACAAGCGCATGAGCAATGGAAGGGTCTATGATGTCAACTTCCTTAAAATCCCCAATAATGTCCATATTTCGGCGATCAAGCAGTTGTTTTACTATTACGAGTTTGTTCCTGATGAACAGCGTGATGAGCTGTTTACTTTTCACAATACCAGTGAGATAAGGATACAGGCCACGGATAATTATTCTTTCCCAAACATTAATGTATCTGGTACTTACACCATTTTGCGGCTTTTTGGAGAGGATATTCCGGGGCAACCATTAGCCGTGGATTATACCCCTGTGAAGCTGGATAAAAATGAAGACGGGACCACTACCGCTTCGGTGGTGGAAGTGCCGCCAGGAGAGTACAATTTGTACATGGGCGTACAGTCCAAGAACCATCCTTACCTCAATGTGTATATAGATGATCAGCTGGTAGCTGCTGAGCTTAATGTGGAGCCTTCTTCTCCATGGAACTATGACCGAAGTACCAATACCGTTCCGGGAACCAAATGGGATGGACTGGGAGGTCTGGTCGGTATTGTGAATATCGAAGGTGATGAAGTGCGCTCATTTAAACTTCGAGTGGAGGTGGCTTTATTGGGCAAGTCTTCACGGGAAGAAATGAAGCTTTATCACTGGGCATTAGTACCCACCCAAAATAACTACTGATGAAAACTGAAGGAAAGATGCAAAACATAAATAAAGGATGGATCCTGTTGGCCGTGATGATGGTGTTTGCCATTAGCACCAAGGCACAACAAGTCATCAAAGGAAAGGTGGTTTCTTCTCTGGGACATGCTCCATTGGAGGAGGCTTATATATCACTGGAAAATCAGGAAAACACCACACAAACTGATGAAAAAGGTGCCTTTAGCTTGGAAGTAGATAAGTTGGAAGGTGAGCTAAGGGTCTGGCTGCCTGGATACCAGGAAAAGGTAATTCCTGTGTTGGGAAGAAATCAACTAGAGGTCGTACTGGTGCCCCAGAATTATGATTATTATGAGTTGCCGAAAAAAGGTTTGAAGCAGGGCGAGATGAAGGCAGAGGTTTTGCCACAGCAACGCTTTAAGCCAAGTGCCATGTATGTGGAAGATGTTATCCAAGGAGCATTTCCAGGGTTGAACGTCATCAATAAAAGTGGCATGCCCGGTGAAGGAGCCTATATCAACCTAAGAGGGATAAGGACCATGACAGGCAATAATGCGCCCTTGATTCTCATCAATGGGGTTCCTTATCTTCAGGACCTGAACAATTCAGGTATCATAGAAGGGTATTCGGCCAGTATTTTTAATGCCATCAATGTCAATGATATCGCAGAGATCAGGTTGGTTAAAGGCAGTGAGGCGGCAAGGTTTGGTTCGCTGGGGTCAAATGGGGTCTTGTTGATAGAAACCAGTTCTCCGGAGGATTTGGAGACGGTAATTGAATTTTCAGGGCAGTATGGGGTAGCCTACAACAAAAAAAGACTGCCTTTACTTGGCGTGGATGATTTCAAGAGCTATATCGGCGATGTGGGGCTTACCCGCTATGAAGATATGGGGGATATGTTGGCACTCTTTCCATTTTTGGAAGATGATCCGGATTATTACTTTAACTTCCTCTACAATAATGATAATGATTGGCAAGAACTAATCGATCGCTCCGCCTTTGTTACCTCCAATCACTTGAGAGTAAAAGGTGGGGATGCCATTGCCAAGTATGATTTGTCCGTGGGGGCCAGCAGTCAAGGTGGCACGATGAACAAAACGAATTATACCCGGTACACTACCAGGCTGAACGCACAGATTGCCTTGAGTCAAAAATTCCAATTGGTCAGTTCTTTGGGCTTGACTTATGGCAACAGTAAGCTTCATGAAAAGGTACTTTCTGATGCTTCCAATCCTTTGATGGCTGCATTGTATAAAGCCCCGATTCTAAGCCCATTCAAAAAAGACGAGTACAATAACCAGTTGCCGGCTTATGATGCCGTAAGGCAATTTGGCGTATCCAATCCCTATGCCGTATTGAATAATACGAAAATGGAATCTGACAATTTTGATTTGTTTCTGAATACCGGATTGAACTTTCAAGCCAGTGATTATACCACTATTAGTGGGACATTTGGCTATTATTCAGGGTATAAGCGGCAGACCAGCTTTATTCCAGGGAGATCAGATCAAACCATTATACCATTAGAGGAAGGTGTGGCCTTGAATACTGCCAGGGCGGGAAGTGGAAAGGTTGCTAACCTTTACTATAAGGTCAATGCGGATTTTGCTAAAGAAATAGGAGGTAATTCCTTGGATGCAGGGATTGGTTATCAAGGATTACTCACCCGTCAGGAATTTGATGGTGGATATGGTAGAAATACTAGCTCTGACTTTTATAAAACCCTCTCCTATGTAGATGCTGAGGGTCGCTCTTTTCAGGGATATTATAATTCCTGGAACTGGATGAGCCTCTATGGTTATGCCCGCTACGAATTTGCAGAGCAGTTCTTGGCTTCCTTGAACGTATCAGTGGACGGAGCCTCATCCACGGGAAAAGCCACCCAACGATTTGGGGTTTTTCCGGGCTTGGATTTGACCTGGCAAGCCAAGAACAGTCCTTGGTTGAGGGATAGCAAAAGTGTGGACCTGTTGGATATACATGCAGGATATGGTCTTACTGGAAACAGTCAATATCCTACGGGTTTGAGCAGTCAATTTTATAGCAGCCAAGCTTATCGAAGTCTAGCCGGCATTGTCAATGGAAATGTGGCCAATACCTCCTTGAGCTGGGAGCGTAATCAGACTATGGATGTAGGAGTGGATGCTGGATTCTTTGACCAGAAATTGAAAGCCAGTATCAATCTTTACCAGACGGTTTCATCTGATGTGATTTATCCTCAGGAAGTATCCTCGGTGTATGGTATCAACCAAATGTATGTCAATGGAGCAAAACTGGAAAATAAAGGTATTGAGGCAGGCCTGCAGTTCAGCTTGATCAATAGAAGAGCGTTTAGCTGGAACTTTGGTGGTACCATCAATAAAAATCAAAATGAACTCAGCTCCATGGGGGGTGATAAGGACGAGCTGGTGCGTGAGATGCCAGGAGATTGGGCCATAGTTTCAAAGGTTGGGCAAAACCCATACAGTTTTTATGGATTTAAATCCAATGGCGTCATTTCCACTCAAGAGGAGGCTGATGCGCTAGGCTTGGTAGATTATAAAGGTGACCAGTTCAATGCAGGAGATATCCATTTTGAAGACCTTAACCAAGATGGTGTGATTGATGATATGGACCGTAGGGTTATCGGCGATGCTTCACCTGATTTTTTCGGTAGTTTCTTTACCCAAGTGAGGTATAAGCAATTCTCCCTATCCGCCCAGTTCACCTATAGTGCTGGCAATCAGGTCTACAATGCTGCCCGAAGGGAAATGGAATCGCTAAGTGATTTCCGCAACCAATCCCTTGCTGTAGATAGAAGGTGGCAAACTGATGGACAGGTAACCGATATTCCCAAGGCCATGTTTGGTGATCCAATGGGAAATAGTCGTTTTTCTGACCGTTGGATAGAGGATGGTTCTTATCTGAGGCTCAATAATGTGACTTTGAGTTATCAGTTGGGCAGGGTGAGCTTTATAGAAGGCGGAGAGGTTTACTTGGCAGGTGAAAACCTGTTTACATTGACCGATTATTTGGGCCTTGATCCGGTGACATCTTATTCTTATCAGCCCTATATGCAGGGGGTGGATTTTGGAGCTTTGCCTCTGCCAACTACCGTTAAACTTGGTTTTAACCTTCAATTCTAATGACATCAGTTATGAAATATACTTCATTCTATAAATGCGTGCTTGTCGCAGGTTTGATGGCTTTGGGTAGTTGTGAAAGCTACTTTGAGTCAGATGCTGACGATATTTTACTGGAAGAAAATTATATGGGCAATACAAATGAGCTCTACTCTGGCTATATGGGTATTGCTGCCAAAGTGCAGTCGGTGGCCGACCAAGCGATCTTTTTGGCAGAGCTAAGAGGGGACTTTCTGGCGCCTACCGACAATGCCCCACAGGAACTTTGGGATATCTATAATCACAGTATTGGACAGGGAAATTCCTTTGTGGACCCCAAGGGCTACTATGACGTAATTTCCAATGCCAATAACTATATCAAAAAAGCCTTTGAATACAAAGCGGCCAATCCGAATGCGGTCGAAGATGCCGTTTTTGAACCTTTGGTCAGTGGTGCTATTCGCTTTAAAGTCTGGGCTTACCTGATGCTGGCCAAACTGTATGGAGAAGCAGTTTATATGGAGGAGCCGCTAACAGAACAAACGGATCTCTCAAAGTACCCTACTTTAGGTTTTGATGAACTGATCGGGCAATTGATCACGCTGATGGAAGGGGGCGTAAATGGAATAAATGGTAAGCAGGTACTGATCTGGTCTGATCTATTGTTTCCAGGGGTAAGTACCTCAGCCCAGGATTTGACATGGAATATGATTTGTCCTTCCCCGGAACCTTTGCTGATGGAACTGTACCTATGGAATGGAAATTATGAGCAAGTGGTCAGCATAGGGATGCCATTTATATACGATGAAGGGAGCAAGCGCTATAAGCTCAGCAATGAGGACTATAATGGGGAGTGGATCCAGTTTTTCTACCGTGATCCGATTACCAAAACCAGAGAGCTGATCAATATTGTGCCGTTTGAATACCAAAGGCAGCAAACGAACCGTTTGATCTCTTCTTTTTCCAATATCCAGCCAAACGATTATTTTCTAAGACCTACAGAGGTGGCCAGGGAGCGCTTCCAGAAGCAGGTACGTCAAGATGGTATCACCGTGGGGGATAGGTACCGGGGAGAAGATTATACCTATTGGAGGCAAAATGGCGATTGGGTTGTCAGGAAGTTTTCCAGGGCACATGAATCTGCTGACAATATTCATAAGAACGATGTCCATATTGTGCTTTATAGAGCGGCCGATCTTCATCTTTTCATCGCAGAAGCACTCAACCAGATGGAGTTGTTTGCAGAGGCAGAAGCGTTCCTGAATGACGGTGTACAGACCTATCTGTCCAAGAATGAAGACAATCTTCGCTATCCTTTGGATAATGAAGTCATCAATGCAGGGATCAGCAGCAATTGGGGAGTAAGAAGAAGAGTTGATCTTGGTCCTGTTTATCCTGAGGGACTGAGCAAAGAAGACCTTGATACCCCTGAAAAGATTGAACAATATAAGAAAGGTCTGGATAGTCTTTTGGTGGAAGAAACCTGTATGGAGAGTGCTGGAGAAGCAAGGTCTTATTTTGCCATGATCAGGATGGCCAAGAGATGGAATGATCCATCCATGTTAGCTGACCGGGTGAGTGCCAAGTATCCATCAGGAAAAAGCGAAAGCATCAGGAATTTACTGATGCAACCGGAAAACTGGTTTATCAATTATGACTTAAATAAATAGAACAGTAATAACACTTGTATCAAGTCAAGTTATAAAATGCATTTGCGACCTGAAACTACTTTAAAATCAGTCGCTTCGATGCTGTTTTCGATTCTACCTGGCGGTAGACAGGTTCACCATAGCGATGCTATGATTCAATCTCCAAACAGCCTGATTTTCTTGTAGTTTCAGTTCTCATAACGATTCCTAATGCATAAAACGGGTTTAAAATATTGACTTGATACTTGGGGTTTGTTAATTAGGTACAGGATCGGGCAACTTATTGCCCGGTTTTGTCTTTTTAATAGTAAGTATAGAGTAGCTAGTATTAAGTCTTGAGCTGGATTCTCATGACTCAATACTCATCAAAACCATTGGAAAAATGAGATATATCCCATTATTATTAGTCATTACATTACTTTCATCAGTGCTTACCCAAGCTCAGCAATTGGCCTTTCCAGGTGCAGAGGGCTTTGGTAAATATGCCTCAGGAGGAAGAGGAGGGGAAGTTTATAAAGTTACCAATTTAAACGATTCCGGTCCTGGTTCCTTTAGAGAAGCAGTAAGCGAGTCCAATAGGACCGTGGTTTTTGAAGTAGGAGGGGTGATCCACATCAAATCCAGAATTGTGGTGCAGGAAAATATTACCATAGCAGGTCAGACAGCTCCTGGAGAAGGAATTACGATTTATGGAAATGGACTG
Source organism: Echinicola marina (assembly GCF_020463795.1). Lineage (NCBI taxonomy): Bacteria > Pseudomonadati > Bacteroidota > Cytophagia > Cytophagales > Cyclobacteriaceae > Echinicola > Echinicola marina. The sequence goes on from NZ_CP080025.1 coordinate 1,957,196, forward strand.
AGCTATTCTGATGCTAACAATACCATTACTCGATATATCCGTGTAAGAATGGGAAAGGTGGGAGATAAGGGAAAAGATGCCATAGGGATAGCTCATGGTCATGATATGATTTTTGATCATGTTTCCATCACTTGGGGCAGAGATGGGACTTTTGATCTCAATGGTGATGTGCAAAATGTTACTTTACAGCATTCTATCATCGGACAGGGCTTGCAAACACACTCTACAGGAGGCTTGATTCAGCCCAATGGCGGGGTGTCTATTTTGGCTTGCCTATGGATCAATAACCACACTAGAAATCCCAAAGTAAAAGGCATGAATCAATATGTTAATAATGTTGTCTACAATTGGGCAGTGGCCGGTTATATCCAAGGAGGGGGCTCTGCAGGTAAGTCTTATGCAAATGTTGAAGGCAATTATTTCATAGCGGGCCCTGAAACAGGAGATACACCACCGTTTAACCGCTCCAATGAAAACTTTCATATTTATGCCAAAGACAATTGGTATGATGGGAACTTCAATGGAAAGTTGGATGGTGAGCTAGTGGAGAGAAAAGTATACGAGCCTGTTACTTGGAAGGAAGACCCCTTTGATTATCCTGAAGTGACTGTCCTCCATCCGGAAGAAGCCTATCAACAAGCCGTGGATCAAGTTGGCGCATCATTATACAGGGATGAGGTAGATAATTTCCTGATCAAGGATTTGGTTTCCCTCGGGAAAAAAGGAAAAACCATCAGTGATGAAATGGAGCTTCCCATGAAAGGTCCAGGAAAAGTTAAAGGTGGGAAAGCTGATAAGGATACCGATGGCGATGGAATGCCAGACAAGTATGAGAATCGAAATGGCTTGGACCCGAGGGATGCTAATGATAGAAACCGGACAGACAAGAACGGATATACAGCATTGGAAAATTATCTTAATGGATTAGTAGTGGATCACTATCTAAGTTGGAATGGAAACCAATTTTGATGGATTATACTGCCCTTATAAAATTTGGCTGCAAAAGATTTCGAGGGAGAGGAGAAGTGAGGGCTGGTTTTATTTGCAGTAGTGATCTTTTTTTGAAGCAAATTAATTTCAATAATACCCATATGATCAATTTATTTAAGAAGCGTTCTTTCAAAGCATTTAGTCTGGTATTGTCGGCTGGATTAACTTTTTATTCATGCTCTATGCCCCAAGAAGGTGGAGAGGAGAAATCCACGTCGATAGACCGTTTTTCCCTGGTCAACAGGCATAATGTTGTACTGACCCAGCCCGATACTTTAGCCTCGCTTTCTGTGGGCAATGGGGAATTTGCCTATACGGTGGATGTCAGCGGCTTACAGACATTTCCGGAATATTATGAAAAGGGAGTGTCCCTTGGTACACAAAGCCAATGGGGCTGGCATGCTTTTCCTAATCCGGACAATTATGAATGGGAGGAGATCTTACGCTATGATACCTCGGCCATTGGTCAGGTGATATCCTTTCCGGTACAGTGGAAAGAGGGGCGAAAAAAGAAAGTCACCGATTATTTCAGGACCAGTCCACATCGCCTGCATTTGGGCATTATTGGTTTGGAGATATTAAAATCTGATGGAAGTAAGGTGGAAGTGGATGATCTGGAAAATATACAGCAGGAATTGGATTTATGGAATGGAAAGATCACCAGCGAGTATACAGTGGAGGGGCAGCCAGTAAAAGTGGAGCTTTTTGCCCATCAGGAAAAAGATGGAATTGCAGCGAAAATCAGCTCACCTTTGGTGGCAAATGGCCAATTGAAAGTGAAATTCAGGTATCCTTATGGCTCAGGATGCCATGTTTGCCCAGGTTATGATTGGACGCAAGCAGATAAACATACTTCCTATGTAGAAGTAACAAGACCAAGCCAAGTGAGGGTTTCGCGGACATTGGACAGTACCAAATATGTGACGGATATTAGTTGGGAAGGTAATGGTGCTTTTGAAACAGCAGCAAAGCATACCTTTTTGCTCAATGCGCAAGAGGGACAGGAAACATTGGAATTTACAGCCCTTTTTTCCAAAGAGGGAGAAGATCAATTGCCCGATTTTGAGGCTACTGCAAATAGTAGCAGTCAAGGTTGGGAAGAATTTTGGCAATCCGGTGGGGTGATTGATTTTTCGGAATGTACCGATGAGCGGGCAGAGGAACTGGAAAGAAGGGTGGTCCTTTCCCAATACCTTACCAAGGTCAATTGTGCGGGTTCCTTACCTCCACAGGAGACAGGATTGACCATGAACAGCTGGTATGGGAAATTCCATATGGAAATGCATTGGTGGCATGGTGCACATTTTGGGCTTTGGAACCGGGTGGAATTAATGGAAAAAAGCCTGCCTTGGTATTTCAGTTCTTTGGAGAAGGCCAAGGCCACTGCAGCTCGTCAGGGATTTAAAGGCGCCAGATGGCAAAAAATGACTGATCCTTATGGAGATGAAAGTCCATCTAAAGTAGCCCCATACTTGATTTGGCAGCAGCCCCACATCCTTTACTTTGTAGAGCAACTTTATCAGGATAGGGAAGATCAGGCCACTTTGGAGAAATACAAGGAGCTTGTGTTCGAAACAGCTGAATTTATGGCATCCTTTGCAAAGAAGAGCGAAAAGGATGGCAAATACCATTTGATAGCGCCATTGATTCCTGCTCAGGAGCTATTTCCTGCCAATGCTACTGATGATCCTCCTTTTGAGTTGGCTTACTGGCACTATGGTTTGAATATAGCATTGGATTGGCAAAAGCGTTTGGGTATAGAAGAAAATCCACAGTGGAGAGAGGTCTTGGATAATTTGGCTCCTTTGGCCATCAAAGACAGCCTTTATCTGCCCAGCAGTACCCATCCTAGGGCTTATGAAGATGATTTTTACCTGCATGACCACCCGGTGGTCTTGGGGGCTTATGGGATTTTACCAAAGACCGATATGATCGATACGGTCATTATGAAGAATACATTGGAGAAAATTTTGAAGATCTGGAACTGGGACTCTACCTGGGGTTGGGATTATCCGATGATGGCCATGAGTGCGGCAAGACTCAATATGCCTGAAACAGCTTTGGAAGCCCTTTTTATGGGAAAAGAAAAGAATACCTATTTACCAAACGGCCATAACTATCAAGATGAGCGCTTGAGAATCTATCTGCCAGGCAATGGTGGATTGCTTACAACAGTCGCCATGATGGCAGCAGGTTGGGAAGGAGCACCAGATCGGGCTAATCCGGGTTTCCCTGACAATGGAAAATGGAATGTAAAATGGGAAGGACTTAAGGAAATGCCTTGAAATAGACCTTAGACATGAGACGCAAGACATTAGATGTGTGAGACTTTGGATTGAGCATCAGTTCCTGAGTTTGGCAAAGGGACGAAGGATCGAAGAGTTGACTCATCAGGCTTTCCCGTTGGAAGAACTACGCCGCGGCATACAAACGCGGAACAATTAAAATTGAGGCTGTCTCGTAAGTCGAGTTTTTTGTGTCATTCTGACGAAAGGAAGAATCTCATAGAGTTGATTTCCAGTAACAAACAAGTCTAGAGATTTCTCCTAACGTCGAAATGACATATTTTGAGACAGCCTCTTATTGACCTTGAAATAATTCAATATTGAAACCTTATAAATAGAATATGAAGAAATTAAGTTTATTACTGATAATGGCCATTTTTTTTAGCCAATCAACTTTTGGGCAATCCGGGCAGATTGATGAAGACCTGGATTGGTCAGAGCGGATGGCCCTTTCTGTGATGAAGCGGAATCCTGAAGCCTGGCAGGTGGATTTTATGGATCGGGCGGTATGGAGCTATCCCCAGGGTTTGATGTTACATGCTTTTGAAGAATTGTGGAAGAAAACGGATAATAATACCTATTATAATTATATCCAAGCTTATGCAGATAAGCTGATCGAGGAGGATGGACAGATCAAGACTTACAAGTATGAAACCTATAATATTGACATGATCAATTCAGGTAAGTTGCTGTTCAACCTGTATGCCAAAACTGGTGATGAACGTTATAAGAAGGCCATAGGAATCCTCAGAGGACAGCTGAAATATCAGCCCAAAACCAGTGAAGGGGGATTTTGGCACAAATTGCGCTATACCAATCAAATGTGGCTGGACGGTGCTTATATGGGCACGCCATTTTTGATGCAATATGCCAAGGAGTTTAATCAGCCAAAGGATTTCGATGAAGCCGTGTTGCAGTTGGAATTGATGGAAAAGCACCTGAGGGATCCAAAAACAGGCTTGCTTTACCATGGCTGGGATGAAAGCAGGTTCCAAGCTTGGGCAGATCCTGAAACAGGCAGGTCACCTAATGTATGGGGTAGGGCCATGGGCTGGTATGCCATGGCAGTGGTAGATGCCTTAGATTTTTTACCTGAAGAACATTATGGAAAGGTGGTGCTGAAAGGAATCTTACAAAGACTTGCATCAGCTGTAAGTCGCTATCAAGACAAGGAAAGTGGATTGTGGTACCAAGTGGTCGATCAAGGTGCTCGTGAAGGAAACTATTTGGAAGCATCGGTATCCAGCATGTTTGTTTATGCATTGGCCAAAGGCGTGAATGAGGGGCATTTGGATAAGGTCTATTGGAAAACCGCTGAAAAGGGGTTTGAAGGTATTATCAGTGAGTTGATAGAGGTGAAAGATGATGGTGAACTCAACCTGACGCAAGTATGTGCAGTAGCAGGCTTGGGAGGCAAACCATATCGAGATGGCTCTTATGAATATTATGTCAATGAAAAGATCAGAACCAATGACCCCAAAGGTGTAGGGCCATTTATTTTGGCAGCTATGGAGTTAGGATGGTAGTTGGTGGAGAATTGAAAGATTGTGGAATTGTAAAATTGGAAGGTTGAAAAATTAATAATGATGAAGATAAACAGTAAATACTATATTTTAGGATTGGCGGTCAGCTTATTGGTAGGCTGTGGGCAAAAGGAGGCGGAAAAAGTGGATCAAGGTCCTTGGTCCCAGCTGGATTCCATTCGAGCTTTGATCAAGGCCCCTGAATTTCAGGAGCAGGATTTTTTGATTACAGACTTTGGAGCTCAAGCAGGGGGAGAACAGCTCAATACAGCGGCTATTGCCCAGGCGATTGCGGCCTGTAATGAAGCAGGTGGTGGACGTGTGATTGTACCTGAAGGGGTATTTCTTACGGGGGCGGTACACTTGAAGAGCAATGTCAATCTTCATATTTCGGAAGGTGCTGTGCTGAGGTTTAGCCGTAATCCCAAAGACTATCTACCTGTGGTGCGCAGTCGTTGGGAGGGCATGGACCTGATGAATTATTCGCCATTTATCTATGCCTACCAACAGGAAAATATAGCGATTACCGGTAAAGGCACTTTGGATGGGAATTCTGATATGGAAAATTGGTGGCCATGGTGCGGTGCCAAGCATTATGGCTGGAAAGAAGGCATGGGCAGGCAAAATCCAGCTAGGAAACTTTTACATGAAATGGTACATGACCAAGTGCCATTGGAGGAAAGGGTATTTGGGGAAGGCCACTTTTTGCGTCCACAGTTTGTGCAACCATTTGAGTGTAAAAATGTCCTGATCCAAGATGTGAAATTGATCAATTCTCCTATGTGGAATTTACATCCCGTGCTTTGCGAGAATGTTACCGTAGAGCGGGTCCGCATAGAAACCCTGGGGCCCAATAATGATGGTTGTGACCCAGAGGCATGTAAAAATGTCTTGATCAAGGATTGCTATTTTGACACGGGAGATGACTGTATTGCAATTAAATCCGGAAGAAATGAAGACGGGAGAATTCCTGGTATTCCTTCCGAAAACATCATTATTGAGGGTTGTGAAATGAAAGAAGGTCATGGAGGAGTGGTGATCGGCAGTGAGATTTCTGGTGGTGCCCGTAATGTGTTTGCTCAGAACCTGACCATGGACAGTCCCAATCTGGACAGGGTGTTACGCATCAAAACCAGCTCCAAGCGGGGAGGGATTGTAGAGAATGTATATATGAGAGATGTGGTGGTAGGTACTTATAAAGAGGCTGCCGTCCGTTTTAATATGTTTTATGAGGAGGAAGGTGACCATATTCCGACCATTCGAAATGTGATCGTAGAAAACCTGTACGTGAAAAATGGAGGTAAATATGCTGTTTTGGCCAATGCTTATGAGAGTTCTCCAGTAACGAATTTCCAAATGATCAATTGCCGTATTGATAGCGTGGATCAGGTATTCAATGTCAATCACCTCAAGGATGTTACATTTGAAAATGTGGTGATCAATGGAGAGGAAGTGAAATTTGAAGGAGAAGAACAATAAATTTTTGGTTCAACTAAATGGCTAAAAATTTGGAATAGGAAATAAATGAAGGACGGTAAGGGAATTGAGGGAGCTTGCATAATTAGGTGAAAAGCACTCTTAATTTCCCTTAGCTTCTTAATGGATAAAAACTAAAAACCATGAAGACATGAAGGGATTAAGAACATGAAGCACTCTTCCCCAAAAAACAAGTCCAATCCTTGATGCCCCTTAGCTTCTTAATGATTAGAATATAAAAACCATGAAGACATGAAGGGAGTAAGGACATGAAGCACTCTTTCCCAAAAAACAACCCCAAACCTTAATGCTCCTTAACTTCTTAATGGATAAAAACTAAAAACCATGAAGACATGAAGGGATTAAGGACATGAAGCACTCTTCCCCAAAAAACAACCCCAAACCTTAATGCTCCTTAGCTTCTTAATGGATAAAAACTAAAAACTATGAAGACATGAAGGGATTAAGAACATGAAGCACTCTTCCCCAAAAAACAATTCCAAACCTTGATGCCCCTTAGCTTCTTCATGGTTATAATAAAAAAACCATGAAGGCATGAAGGGATTAAGAACATGAAGTACTCTTCCCCAAAAAACAATTCCAAACCTTGATGCTCCTTAACTTCTTAATGGTTAAAATAAAAAAACCATGAAGGCATGAAGGGATTAAGAACATGAAGCACTCTTCCTCAAAAAGCAACCCCAAACCTTAATGCCCCTTAGCTTCTTAATGGTTAGAATATAAAAACAATGAAGACATGAAGGGATTAAGAACATGAAGCACTCTTCCCCAAAAAGCAACCCCAAACCTTAATGCCCCTTAGCTTCTTAATGGTTAGAATATAAAAACAATGAAGACATGAAGGGATTAAGAACATGAAGCACTCTTCCCCAAAAAACAACCCCAAACCTTGATGCCCCTTAGCTTCTTAATGGTTAGAATATAAAAACCATGAAGGCATGAAGGGATTAAGAACATGAAGTACTCTTTCCCAAAAAACAAGTCCAAACCTTGATGCCCCTTAGCTTCTTAATGGTTATAATATAAAAACCATGAAGGCATGAAGGGATTAAGAACATGAAGTGCTCTTCCCCAAAAAACAACCCCAAACCTTAATGCCCCTTAGCTTCTTAATGGTTAAAATAAAAAAACCATGAAGGACATGAAGAACCCATTTTTTCTAATTTTGGATCAGCGTCATCTAATTTTTAGCAAGCTAATACAGTATAGGTCAGAACAGTTCCCGTAATAATATTTTTAAAATTGTCTGATACAATAATTTATTTTTGCAAACCCCAAGTGTTAGTAAAGTTTTAACCAAAATAACCAAGTACTAACATGAATTTTACTTTTACTTATCCATTTAGGAAAGTAGGCATTACCTGCTTTCTGGCTATCCTATTGACAGGATTAATCATTCACCAAAATTTAGCCCAAACCTTGGCCTTTCCCGGTGCGGAAGGTTTCGGGAGATTTGCAGAAGGAGGGAGAAATGGTGAAGTGTACATTGTAAGCAATCTTAATGACTCCGGCCCAGGATCCTTTCGAGATGCTGTAAGTGAACCCAATAGAATCGTAGTGTTTGAAGTGGGCGGGATCATTCAGACCAATTCGAGAATAGTCGTAGCTCATAATGTCACTATTGCGGGACAGACAGCACCAGGAGATGGAGTGGTCATTTACGGCGATGGTATTACCTTCACCCAGGCCAGTAACTCCATAGTACGTTATCTGCGGGTGAGGATGGGACGCTATGGTACCAGTGGAGCAGATGCCATGACCATGACAGATGATGCCAAGCACCTTATCTTTGACCATGTTTCTGCTAGCTGGGGAAGGGATGAGACTTTTTCCATTACTGGACATGCTGACAGTATCACCATCCAAAACAGCATAATCTCCCAAGGACTGGAAACCCATTCCTGTGGTGGATTATTGGAACCGTCAGGGGTGATCAGCCTCTTTAGGAACTTGTATATTGACAATAATACACGTAATCCCAAAGTTAAAAACCGGAACCAGTTCGTGAATAATGTGGTCTATAATTGGGGCCGAGGTGGAGGATATATTATGGGGGGATCTACGGCGGATTCCCGGGCAAATATCATCCACAATTATTATATCGATGGGCCAAGTACAAGCATCCGACCCTTTTCCAGAGGGACAGAATCCTTTATCCCCTATGTGGAGGGAAATTATCATGACGGAAATTTAAACGGTGTTTTGGACGGAGAATTGGTAGAGCAATCTGCTTATGAAGGGATCACAACCTTTGCTGAAATGCCTTATGATTATGCTTTCCCAGAACAGGTGATGACTGCTCAGGAGAGTTATGCTTTCGTTTTAGCGGAAGCTGGGGCCAACTATCCGCGAAGGGATCAAGTTGATAAATTCCTGATGACTGAGCTAAGCAGCCTTGGCTTAGAGGGAAAGCTGATTTCAAATGAAAGGGAGCTGCCAACAGGAGGTCCAGGGCAAGTTTTTGGAGCTCCATCAAAAGCAGACACGGACCGGGATGGGATTCCTGATGAGTGGGAAACGGCCAATGGGCTGAATCCCAATGATGCTGCCGATGCCATGCAGATAGCTCCTGATGGCTATGCCTATATTGAGCATTATATCAATGGAATTCTTGAACAAACACCAGAAGATTTTTTGAGGCCTATTACCAAACTGTCTTATGGAGAAGTCAGCCCTTATAGTATTAAGTTGGGTTGGGTAAATAATGATATACGATATGAAGGTATTGTATTGGAAAGCGCAACTGGGAATGGAGAATTTAGCGTATTGGATAGCTTATCAGGAAATATTACCGAAATATTGGTAGAGGAATTGGTGCCGAATACAACATATCAGTTTAGATTGACACCATACAGCAGTGCACTAGGGGCGGTGCCTTCAAATACTTTGAATGTCAAAACCACCCCGGTTCCGACAGCTCCTTCAGAAGCGAGCTTAAGTTTTCCGAATGATGGGTTCAGTTTTGCGGATACTACCACTTTGGATTTAAGTTGGGCGGGAAGTGAAAACACCGATTTTTATTTGCTATATATTGGCAATGATCCCGAGGATTTGCAGTTGACAGATTCATTAACTACCAGCGAATACCAACTGGCAGACTTGATGTCCAATCGTACCTATTACTGGAAAGTGGATGCGGGCAATGAACTTGGGCTTACAGAGGGAACTGTATGGTCCTTTACCACCCGCCCCTTTATTTCAAGAGGCTTGGTAGGAGCTTGGTTAATGGATCATGAGGAAGGGACTTTGGTGGCAGATAGTAGCCGGTTTGCTAATGATGGGGAAGTCAATGAACTTAACGATTTTTCTTGGGCAGAAGGAAAGGTAAATAATGCCCTGGACTTCACCAATGCAGAAAATCCTTCTCATGTTTTTATACCCCATGCAGATCAACTGTATTTTGATGAACATTCATTTACCATTTCCATGTGGCTGAAGTCATCTGCTCCTACTTCTCAATCCTATTTGATACACAAAGGAACCTTCAAAGCAGATGAGAACACTGGGGGAACGGGACAATGGTATGGATTGGAAATCAAAGATGGCAACTTAAGATTTGCCGTAGATGATAATAACACCAAAACCGAGCTTTCCACTAGTGCCTCTCCTATTTTTTCCGGGGACTGGGTGCACTTAGTGGCCATCAGGGACCGGGAAGAGGATGTCCTGAGGATTTATTTTAATGGGGTCAAAATTAAGGAAACCAATGACCGCACTGAGAAGAGCATTGGCCAGTTGGAACCGATTGTTTTGGGAAATTCCAATGGTTTTGGGACACCTTTTAAAGGCTATATTGATGAAGTAAAACTTTTCAATAAGCAGCTGACTGATCAGGAAGTGCTGGAATTATACCATACCCTTTCGACACCGATGAAAGCTTTTGCTCCATCATTGGCTGAGGGAGCTGTTTTGGAAGGATTTGGCAAAGAAGTTCCTGTTAGCTGGAAAGGTGGAGTGAACACGACTTCTTACCAAATTTACCTTGGAGAGGAACAAGATAATTTAGATTTGGTAGGAAGTACTGACGTAGAAAACCCAAGTTTTAGTTTGAAAGATCTGGAAGGGAAAAAGACCTATTATTGGCGAGTGGATGCTTTAGGTCCAAATGGTACCACTACCGGGGATGTTTGGATGTTTGAGGCTGCTGCTCCTGCAGGCTTGGTAGGCTACTGGAAGATGGATGAGCAAACAGGAGTAATGGTAGAAGACCATAGTAGCTATGAACAGGATGGAATGGCCCAAGGCTTTGATAGTACAGATAGAGTAGCGGGTAAATTTGGGCAGGCGTATGCATTTGAAGGTCCTAACAGCAGCGCATCCATAGGTATTCCACATGCCGATCATTTGACCTTTGATCAGACCTCCTTTACCATTTCCATGTGGGTGAAAATCCCGGAAGATACTTATCGGTATGGAGAAGGGAAAGACAGCTATTTGATCCATAAAGGAAGTTTTGCGGACAATTGGTACGGTATCCAACTGAGGGATGGTCGACTGACCTTCGCCATCGATGATGATAGGACCAAAACCTCTGTAAGTACTAGCGTTAGCAATGGTTCTTCGCATCCCCTATTTACAGATGAATGGGTGCATTTGGTGGCCATTAGGGATAGTGAGTCAAGGAAAATCCGATTTTATATCAATGGACAAATGACCGCTGAAACCAATTCTGGTACAGGTAGGATAGGGAAATCCAGTCCTGTAAGTTTGGGTAATTCTGACGAAAACAAACCTTTCAGGGATAAAATGGATGATGTGCGGCTGTATAATTATGCACTGGGTGCATCGGAAATAGCGGCTTTGTACTATGCTTTCCCAAAACTGGAGGTAGTTTACAAAAATGAAGACCTTAATCAGCTGAGTGATGATCAGCTTCAGCCAAACTTCAAATTGGTCAATAAGGATACCATGGCAGTAGATTTAAAGGATATTACTGCAAGGTACTGGTTTACTCCAGAAAACACCCAGCATATTCAAACCAGGTTAGATTATGCTGCATTGGGGGCAGACCAGGTGACCATGAGTTATATAGGGCTAGTTGAGCCTCGGGAAAAGGCCTTGGGCTATGTAGAATATGCATTTGGAGAAAATAGCCATCTCGCTCAGGGCAATGATTCCGGAGAAATCAAATCGGGAATCCATGATGAAGATTGGTCTGACTTTGATGAAACGAATGATTATTCCATGCTCGAATCTTCTGACTTTACCCTTAACCCGTCCATTACTTTGTACTATCAAGGAAAATTGATTTGGGGTAATGAACCTCAATTGGTACCAGAAGAAAGGGTGGCCAAAGTTTATTTGAAACACCAGTCTTCAAAGGACAATACCATCAAAAAGGCCTTCAATTTAGCAAATGAAGGTAATTTGCCATTGGATTATGAAGGGTTGAGTTTTAGGTATTGGTTTACCAAAGATGGAGGAGGAGATTTGAACACGACCATAGATTATGCAGTGCTGGGCAAAGATAATGTGCAAGGAACCTTTATGGATGTATCGGGTGATTCCTCGAGTGCAGATCATTATTTGGAAGTGAAATTAGCTCCAGCTTTGGGAGGACTCTCTCAATTGAGCAAGACGGGTGAGATAGCACTGAGGATAATCAAGTCTGACTGGTCCGGCTTTGAGCAGGAAAACGATTATTCATTTATGGATAATAGTGATTGGACTTTGCAAGAAAACATTACGGTTTATTACTACGGGAAATTGATCTATGGAAATGAGCCTGAAGTTAATTCGATTGAATCGGCTGATCAGCGGAGTTTGCCAAAAGCTGTAAATAGGGTCAATGGTGAAGAAGAAGTGCAGGTTAAGGTCTTTCCAAATCCTAGTAGCGGTTTGATCAAACTCTATTTGCCAAAACAAGTTTCAGAATTGGTAAGTGTAAGTATTTATGATGTGAATGGTGTCAAGAAGGTTGATAGATTGATAGACAGCCCTGTGAGTACTTGGGATATCAGCAGTTATGCATCTGGGATTTATTTTATGTATGTGAATATTTCAGGAATAAGGACAGTCCAAAAAATCATCAAAGAGTAGAGGCTGTATTGCTTAGATAAGCTCCAATCAATAAACTTTTCCAAAGTTTAAAACTTTGGAAAAGTTTATTTGGTTTGACCATATGGTTGAAAAAGGTGGTAAGGCTTTGATTTATAATGAAATCACAAATGGTGATGGAGTATTCTGAAACTTAATTGATTTCAAAAATCGTTATATTTAGGTCATTAATAAATGAAAGGAAATGGATATTCAAACGATGAAAATAGATCTTATACACTGGCTTACGGAGTTACAAGACCAGAAGGTTTTGGAAAAATTAAAAGCCTTCAATGATCAGCAAGAAGGATTAAGTGAATCTCATCAAGCGTTATTGGATGATCGCATTGCAGCTTATAAAGCAAATCCTAAAAATACACTTGACTGGGACGAAGTCATGAAAGAGCTTGATAAAAAACAAGGAGTTACAAGATCAAGTTGCTTCCTGAAGCCCGTATAGATATTGTTGAAATTATAGAATGGTATAACAAAAGAAAAGCCGAGATTGGGGACAAGGTTTTATGGAGCATTAAAATCAAGATTTAATTATTTGAAGAAACACCCATTACATTTTTCGATTACCTATCGTGATCTGAGAACAATATTAGTGAATGGTTTTCCGTACCAGATTCACTATAGAATAGAAGAAGAGGATAAGTTAATTATTGTTTTTGGGATAACGCACACCAGTAGAAATCCAAGAGTTTGGAAAAATAGGAGATAATATATTATGTTGATCTTCAATGATACCAGCACTGTCTGTTTCAATAAATTAAAACTAATGGTGTTAATTTAGTCTGTTTTGAAGACATAGATTCATGTAATTCGTAGACTTCTTTTATCAATCGCAATTACAGGTATGATTCCATAAAATCATAAATTACTTTTTGAAGCGTGAAAGACGACCTATTTAAGAAGTTATTAGCCTAATATTAGCCTAAATTAACTGCCTTTTTAGCAGCTCTCCCAATTTGATCAGGGAGTGGGATGTTTTTTCGTTCCAGTCAAGTCCAAAGCTTAAGCGCAGGCAATTTTTAAATTGATCCCGAAGGGTAAACATCCTGCCCGGAGCATATTTGATTCCCTGTTCCAAAGCATCATCATAGATGAGCGTGGTATCGATTTTGGGATCTAATTCTATCCATAGTAAAAAACCTCCATTGGGATAAGTGACCTTGGTGTTTTCAGGGAAATATTTGTAAATGACCTGTAGGTATTTTAGTAAATTATGATGTAGTCCTATCCTAAGTTGTCGTAGATGGTTTTCATAACGGCCTTTGTCCATAAACCTGGCAATGACCTCTTGGGTAAGGGAAGAACTGGCCACATTATGGTACAGTTTGGTTTTGCAAATTTGGTCCAAAAACCTTCCCGGAGCTATCCAGCCCACCCTGTATCCAGGAGCCAATGTTTTGGATACCGAGCTGCACCAGAGTACAATACCATCTGTGTCGATACTTTTGCAGGAAAGGGGGCGATCCGCACCAAAGTAAACATCACCATATAAATCTTCCTCTATTAGTGGTACCTGTTGCTCGGTGCAGATCTTTACCAAAGTCCTTTTGTTTTGATCAGGCATGCAGTAGCCCATGGGGTTGGAGAAATTACTGACCACGATGATCGCCGAAATTCGCGTTTCTTTGACGGTCTTTTTCACAGCTTCCAAATCCAAACCATATTCACTATGTGTGGACATTTCAATGACATTGAGCCCAAGGCTCTTGGCCAACTGCAAGGTGCCAAAGTACACAGGGCTTTCGGTGATGATGCTGTCTCCCTTCTGGGTCAGGGACATCAGGGCAAATGCCAGGGAATTCATACAGCCATGGGTAGTGACCAGATCATCCGCCGACAAGCTGTTTTCCCAAAGCAATGTCCGCTTTGCTACTTGTCTACGGAGGTATTCGCTGCCCATAATGGGTTCATAATGGATGCAGGCATCCGGCAAGTCCCGCATCATGTCCCGAACGATTTTTTTGAGTTTGGCGATGGGAAGCATTTCTGGCGAAGGCACTCCTACCGAAAAATTGGTAAGGCTTTTATCACTGTCCATGGGACCATAGACTTTTTGGATAAAGTCTTCAATGTCCCTTTTTCCTTTTCTTGCAATAGGTTGGGAAACAACAGGATTGTTTTGTTCAGGCCTAAGGTAAGGGCTTACAAAATAGCCTTTTTTGGGCCGGGCTTCTATCAAACCTTTACTTTCCAGTAGGTACATGGATTGTAAAACGGTACTTATGCTCACACCTGTTTCCTGATGGATGCTGCGCACAGAAGGAAGCCTGTCCCCATAATGAAAGGTGCCCTTTTTGATCTGTCTTTCCAGATCCTCTGCCAGTTTTTCGTACAAATTCATATTAAGTGAACTGTTATGGTTAAAAATACAAAAATCTGTGTCTGTAATGGTGTGTTTTTGTTGGTTAATTTTGAGAAAAATCAAAATAATAACCTGAAAGATGAGTGGTATGGAAATCAAAATGCAAACCAAGTCTCAGAATACCGCGGATCAATTTAACTTTGACCAATTCCAGTTTGGCGTAAAAGCTACCGACCATATTTTGGTGGCCAGGTACCGTGAAGGCGAGTGGCAATCAGCCGCCATTCAGCCCTTTGAGCATTTAAGCATTTCACCCTTGGCCATGTGCCTGCATTATGGGCAGACGGTTTTTGAGGGGCTCAAAGCCTATAAGCAGGTCAATGGGGAGCTCAGCATTTTCAGGTTGGACAGGCATTATGAAAGGATGAACGAATCCCTTCAACGTATGGCCATGCCCAATGTCCCAGAAGAACTTTTTAAAGATGGAATCATCAAGTTGGTGGAGTTAGAAAAGGAGTGGATCAGTGACAGAGAAGGGTATTCGCTTTATATCCGTCCATTTATGATCGCTACAGAGGAGCGTTTGGGTGTGAGTATTTCCAAGGAGTACCTTTTTATGGTGGTATGTACTCCGATGGCAGCCTATTATGCCAAGCCACTCAAGGTAAAAGTAGAGCGACAATACACCCGTGCCGCAAAAGGGGGTGTTGGTGCAGCCAAAAATGGGGGTAATTATGGAGCGGCTTACTATCCAGCCAACTTAGCCCAGCAGGAAGGCTTTGATCAGGTGATATGGACCGATGCCGAAACGCATAACTATGTAGAGGAATCCGGGACCATGAACTTGATGTTTATTGTGGATGGGGTTTTGCTTACTCCACCAACAGGTGAGACCATTCTGTCTGGAGTGACCAGGGATTCTTTGATCCAGATAGCCAAGGATTTTGGCTGGCAAGTGGAGGTGCGCCCCATCAGTTTGGATGAAATAAAGCAAGCATTTGATATTGGTAAGAAAGTAGAGGCTTTTGGTGTGGGGACAGCTGCTGTGGTAGCTCCCTTTGAATTGATCCAGTTGGATAAAGTGAATTATCAGCCTTATGTAGGAGATGATGCTCAGATGTATCAGTTGAAGCAAAAACTTACTGCGATCAGGTCTGGTGCCGAAGAGGATACTTATGGATGGAGTTTTAAGCCCATAACCAACTGTTATAGCGATGCGGGTAAAATGAGCTAAAATTGCTAAATTAATTGTGGTAGGGAAAGCTATTGCTCAGTATTAAAAAAGATAGGATCCAATTTTAACCCGAAATATGCATTAGCTTATCTATTACGGACTGAAAATGCTTTAAAATCAGTCGCTTTGCTGCTGTTTTCGACTCTACCTGGCGGTAGACAGGTTCACCATAGCAGTGCTATGCCTCAGTCTCCAAACAGCCTGATTTTCTTGCATTTTCAGCCCTCACTACGATTGCTAATGCATAACCCGGGTTTAAGTATTGGGCAGATTGGAGGAATTGCTACACTTGATTTTTGCTAAGCCTTTTTAGCTTATGGAAGAAATACTGATCATTGACATCGATAATTTCCAACTTACCCAGCAGGAGTTTTTTATCAGGCTGTTGGTGGCTACGGGTATTGGTCTGTTGATAGGTTTGGAGCGGGAGCATGCTTCGGTGCCCATAAAAGAAGAGATTTTCGCAGGGGTAAGGACTTTTGTTTTTGTGGTTCTTTTTGGGTTTTTTACGGCATTTCTAAGTTTCTTTTTTACACCATGGTTGGTGGTGGCAGGCTTGGTTTCTGTGATGGTTTTCGGCGTCCTGTCCTATTGGGTTAAATTGAAAAGGGGGGATTTTGGGGGGACGACGACTTTTGTCATGTTGATGGCGTATTTGTTGGGGAGTGTTAGTTTTCTTGGGTTTGTGGAGGCAAGTCTAGCTGTAACGGTTGTTGTATTGTTGGTTTTGTCGTTGAAAGATCCTCTACACAGTTTTATCCAGCAGATCACACAAAATGAGTTGTTCGCCTTGGTAAAGTTTGTGGTGATATCCTTGCTGATATTACCATTTTTGCCCAATCAGACCATGGGGCCCTATGATGTTTTCAATCCTCGTGAGCTGGGATGGATCATTATCCTAACCTCGGGGGTTGGCTTTGTGGGCTATATTTTGATGAAATTTCTAGGCAGTAAGAGGGGGATTTTGCTTACGGGGATTTTCGGAGGCTTGGTATCCAGTACAGTAGTTGCTTGGGTATTTGCAGAGAAAAGCAAGGAAGTCGCTGGCCTTTCCAAAAACTGCGCGGTAGCCATTATTTCTGCCTCAACAATTATGGTTATTCGCGTATTTGTTTGGGTCATTATTTTTAATCAGGAATTGCTAGTGAATTTAGTATTGCCTTTGTCCCTGGTGTTTTTGATGGGCTTGGGAATAGCCTATTATTTCTTTAAGCAACCTTCTCCAAAATCCGATGTGAAAACCGATTTGCCTTTGGGGGAGCCACTTAATCTGAAGAAAGCTTTCTTTTTTGGGCTATTATATACCGGAATACTCTTTTTGGTCAGTTATGCCAATAGTCAATTGGGTACAAAGGGGATTTATGTTTCCAGCGCGATTGCGGCTTTGACGGACATTGATGCAATCACCATTTCCGTATCCAAATTGGCTGGGGATTCTTTTTCAATCCTCACCGCCCAAAATGTCATTTTGCTGGCTACCCTTTGCAATACAGTGGTGAAGTTGGGGATATCATTGACTATGGGAAGTAAAGAATTACGAAAATATATACTTTGGGGCTTTGGACTGATATTTTTGACAGGCCTTGCTGGTTTTTTAATCATTAATGCTTAGGGGATTATTTTCCAATATATGTATCTATTTACTTTTAAATATATAGAAAAGTTAATCCATAAAGAACCCTTCCTCGATAAAACCAGTCAGAATCTTAATGTCCCTTAACTTTTTAATGGTTTAAAAAACTAAAAACCATGAAGACATGAAGGTGTGAAGACCATGAAGCTTTCGTCTCTTCCAAAATCGACTCCATCCCTTAATGGAACTTTACTCCTTAATGGTTAAAATAGTAAAACCATGAAGGCATTTAGACCATGAAGTACCCTTATCCCAAAAAACCTAAACCTAGTCCTTAATGTCCCTTAACTTCTTCATGGTTCAAAAAATAATAAAACCATGAAGACATGGAGGAGTGAAGACCATGAAGCTTTTTTCTCTTCCAAAATCGACTCCATCCCTTAATGCCCCTTAACTCCTTAATGGTTAAAATAGTAAAACCATGAAGGCATTTAGACCATGAAGTACCCTTATCCCAAAAAACTAAACCTAGTCCTTAATGTCCCTTAACTTCTTCATGGTTCAAAAAACTAAAAACCATGAAGACATGAAGGAATTAAGGATGTGAAGTACAAAATGCAATCAAACCTTTATTGACAAGGAATGACAAAAAAAAGCCAGAGGCGAA
Organism: Echinicola marina; assembly: GCF_020463795.1. Lineage (NCBI taxonomy): Bacteria > Pseudomonadati > Bacteroidota > Cytophagia > Cytophagales > Cyclobacteriaceae > Echinicola > Echinicola marina. Next base: position 1,975,318 of record NZ_CP080025.1, read on the forward strand.
ACCCCTGGCTTTTCAAACCTAATTAAACCCAACTTATTTTATATAATCCTTCAATTCACATTCTTCTAAGCCTTTAATGCCTTTGATGACAGCTTTGGCATTGTATTCTGCTCCTTCGAGGATGGTATGCGTATGATCAGAATCATTAAAGAAATGTTCCTTTACATATTGCTCGCCTAGGTCATCATATCCATCGGAGATGATTTTATTTAAATCGATAAAATAGGCTTCCCGGGCTGATGCGGCTTGTTTGGCCCATAGTCCATAGCTATTATCGGCGCGGTTTATCTTTCCCTCTTTCCAGCTGTTTCTAGGGATCAGTGAGCAGACGATAGGGGTCGCTCCTGCCGCTTTGGTTTCCGTAATGATCTTTTTAAGGTACTGCCCATAAGAAAATACGGTTTCATATTGTTTGGTGATGGGATTGTAAATTTCCTCAGCTTCGGTGCCTGCGCTTCTGATGGTCCCCCTGGCTCGGTGGCTGTCATCTAATGGGCTGCTGTCATTATGGCCAAACTGCATGATGACATAATCACCCGGTTCCAATTTTTCTCGTACCTTTTCCCAAAGTCCATAGGTCTGGAAAGTCCGGCTACTGGTGCCTCCTAGGGCATGGTTTTGGACTTTAATTTGATCCTGGTCAAAGTATTGTGCCATATAGTCTCCCCAGCCCCAAAGGCCGCCGGCACCATCGCCCTGGCCATTTTTGACCGTGCTGTCCCCAATTAGGAAAAGGGTTGGTTTATCTTTTTTAAGGTAGGATTTTAGATTGCAATCCTCCAGTCCCTTTAATCCTTGGACTACTGACCAAGCATTGATCCTTGCTCCAGCCTCATTGGTATGGGTATGGTCCCTTTCAAAAAGGGCCTTGACCACATTGGGTCCCCATTGGTCATACTGGTCTGCTACAATACTGTTCAGGTCTATAAAGGCTGCTCCTGTCTTTCTGGCAATTTCCTTGGCCCATTTGCCATAATCTTGATGAGCCCTTTCTACTTCGCCATCTTGGAATTTGTTCCTAGGGATCATAGAACATATGATTGGAGTGGCTCCTTTGGCTTTGGCTTCAGTTACAAATTTTTTCAGGTACCATCCATAGGTATGAACGGTTTCTACCGTACCGTCAGGCCAAGTGAGGTTGACCGTTTCGTCCCCAGTGCCACGCAGCACCCCTCGATAGCCTGCACGTGTGGTGTCCGGCTTACTGCCCTCATTATGGCCGAACTGCATCATCACAAAATCTCCTGGCTTAAGGTCATCTAAAACCCGCTGCCAACGGCCTTCCTTTACAAAGGTCCTGGTACTTCTGCCAGCCATGGCCTGATTGCTCACCTCTAGTCTAGTGCTGTCAAAGAAGTCATCAATGAAGGTTCCCCAGCCCCATTGTCCTGGCCCACCATCTCCTCGGCTATTACGTACTGTGCTATCACCAATAATATACAGGCTGGCTTTTTCTTCTTTTTGAATAAGCGCTGTCATGGTCAGTAAGAAGACTGGAAAGAGTAGAATAAGATAGTGTTTTCTGTTTTTTAACATCATTAAATAGATCTGAAATATGTTTTACTGTTGCTTTATTCATTACTGAATAAGTAGGCGCAATAAAAGATTAAATCTAATTATCCTGACCAAGAAAGCTGTGCTGTAGTATATGGCTTTTAATTCCAAGCCCTACAGTACAGCATAGTAAATTCTTCTGAAAAACTAATTTTATGTTTTTAATTCGATAATTTACTAAACGGAAAATTTATTGCTGATTATATGAAAATCCAAAATACCCTTTTTAAAGCTGGATTATTGGGGATGATAAGTTTGGTGCTTGCCTGTTCTCCTCAAGGTCCGAAGGAAGAAGTGAAAACTGAAGAAAAAATTACGGATACCAATACTCCTTTGCACCTTTTACAGCCGGATTATCCTGTGCCTTATGGTTTTCCTAAGGAATCAGAGGTCAAAGTCGTCATAGACCGTGTAAGGGACTATCTTGCAAGTACTACACCAGCAGAAATTCTAAGCGGCAAGGATGGTGAAGTCATTACGGATTTTACTAAAGTGGATGAGGAATCTGTTTTAAAGCAGGGTGATTTTAGGTTATTGAGTTATGAATGGGGAGTGACCTATTCTGCCATGCTTTTGGCCGGAGAGGTGACTGGAGATGAAGCTTATACCAACTATACCAAAGAGCGTGTGAAGTTTATTGCTGATCTGTATCCACATTTCCAAAAAGTACCGGGCAAGGAGCATGCTTTGCATTCTGTGCTTTATCCAGGGGCATTGGATGATGCGGGGGCGCTTTGTGCGGCCTTTATCAAAACTGACCGAAGTGGAGTAGATGCCAATGTGCGGCCTGTGATTGAAAATTTCATGGATTATATCATGAACAAGCAGTTTAGGTTAGAGGATGGTACCTTGGCCAGAAATCGACCATTAAAAAACACCCTATGGCTGGATGATATGTACATGAGCTTACCCGCTATTATTCAAATGGGTAAATACACGGGAGAGCAAAAGTACTTTGACGAGGCCGTAAGACAGATAAAGCTTTTCTCCGAGCGCATGTTCAATGAGGAAAAAGGTCTTTATATGCATGGCTGGGTGCAGGGGATGGATGTACATCCTCAGTTCCATTGGGGCAGGGCCAATGGCTGGGCCATTTTGACCAAGGTTGAAGTATTGGATGCCTTGCCTGAAGATCATCCGGGAAGGCCTATGGTCATGGATTTATTGAAAAAGCATATCAGAGGATTGGCCAAGTTACAGTCTGGTTCAGGATTTTGGCATCAGCTTTTGGATCAAAATGATTCTTATCTGGAGACTTCTGCAACCGCCATTTATACCTATTGTATTGCCAAGGCGATCAATGAGGGGTGGATTGATGATCAAGCCCATGCACCTATGACCTTATTAGCTTGGAATGCAGTCAGTACTAAAGTCAATGATCAAGGTCAAGTGGAGGGAACTTGTGTCGGTACTGGAATGGGATTCGACCCTGCTTTCTATTATCACCGTCCGATCAATCCTTATGCAGCCCATGGTTACGGGCCGGTTATCGCGGCAGGTGCAGAGGTAATCAGAATGCTTCAAATGCATGATTTTGAAATCAATGATAGTTCGGTGCAGCTATTGGATTCATCTTCAAAAGACTAAGATTAGATTTGGAAACCACAAAGGCTGATTCATCAATAAGCCTTTGTGGTTTTAGTTTATATCATACTTAATTTTTCTAACTCAATTCTACATTGATTTTTTATTGTTCAAGATTGAAGAAAGATTTTTAAAGACAAAAAATGCAATTATAACTAATTAGTTAAAGCTTTTGTTTAGGCTTTATATGTGATTTATTATTTGGTTGAATTAAGTTTTTGCATTTGTTTTTACTTATAATTTTTGTCGTTGTAAATTATTTTTGTTCTTTTACTAATCTCCATTATTATTTTGATACACCATAGATAGCTTTTGCTTCTTAGGGTAAAGTGTTAAAAAAATGGAGGACTGATGATAACCCTATGCTAAGTTCCCTGACCAATAAAGAGCTATTATTCCGTATATCAGCTAATGCTGACAAGCGAGCTTTTGGCGAACTATTTAAGAGGTACCATTCCAAACTGATTTCTTTTGCACTTTGCTATATGCCTAATTTTGAGGAGGCAGAAGATGTTGTTTCAGATGTTTTTGTAAAACTTTTAAAGAAGCGTGATTCATTAAGTGATATAGAGAATTTTGAGGGATATATTTATTTTTCCGTAAAAAACCAGTGCCTAAATCAGGTCAAAAGAAACCAAAGAAAAAATCAGCTTTTTTCTATAATTGATTTTGATGATATCAAGACGGGGGAGTATGTACAGCCTTTGGATGAAATGTTGACCAAGGAGCTCAGAAATATCATCACAGGAATAGTGGAGAGCTTGCCCCATAAGAGAAGGTTGGTTTTTAAAATGATCAAAGATGAGGGATTGAAAATTAGTGAAGTGGCCAAGCTGCTGGATATTGCTGAAAAAACGGTGAAAAAACATCTGGAATTGGCCGTTAAGGATTTAAGACTGGGCATCAGTGATTACCTTTCCTCCAAAGACGATTCCACTAAAATTGTCCCACTTCAAAGAAATGTCCAAATGATCTGGCTTGCAATTTTTATGGCTGAAGTCGGGATTGTAGACGGTATTTGATTTTTTTAAAAAAAACTTCTGTTTCCATTACGCCTTTTGATTTTTAGAATTGTCTTTATTATGTGAGCAATGAAGAAAACCATATAGACAAGCTGTTAGCAGACTGGCTTGCTGGCAATGCCAAAGAAAAGGATAAGGAAGCCATCAAGCAATGGGCCGCTGAAAGTGAGGAGAATTTGGCCTTGCTGGAAAATTTGAAAGATGTTTGGTCAGAGAAAAGTCCTGAGCCCATTCTAGTAAATGCTGAAGAAAAGATCCATGAAATGTGGGAGGCTGGAATGCAGGAGACAGAAAGTAATAAGACTCTATGGAAAGCCGTATGGCGATATGCTGCTGCCATTTTGTTGTTGATCAGTGTATCTGGTAGCCTTTATTTTTATATGGAGTCTTCTGATCCTGAACCTACAGTAGTTGCTCATTCCAATTATGTGATCAGAGAAAATCCATCAGGGCAAAAAACCAAACTTTTTCTCCCTGATGGATCCGTAGCCTATTTAAACAGCTCCTCCAGAATAAAATTTATACAAGGCTTTTCAGGTAATGAGCGGAGGATACTCTTATCAGGGGAGGCCTATTTTGAAGTCGCTAAAAATAAAGAAAAGCCCTTTGTGGTAGAAAGTCAAGGATTGGAAACGGTGGCCTTGGGGACGGCTTTTAATGTGAATGCTTATCCTGGGCAGGATGAATTGAGCGTGTCCTTGGTCGAAGGAAAAGTAGAGATCCGTCAATTAGGCAACCAGGGGGATCGTTTGATACTCAGTCCAGGAAGGGAGGCCAGTTTGATACAGTCTACCAATGAAGTACTTGAAAGGTCTTTTGATCCGATGGCCATTATTGGTTGGAAAGATGGCAAGCTTGTCTTTAGCAATGCGGCCTTTGATCAGGTGAAAATAAAGCTGGAAAGGTGGTTTGGGGTGAAAATTGAGGTGCGGGGAGATATTCCTCAAGACTGGCATGTAAGTACTATTTACGAAGGACAAAACTTGAAAAATATATTAACTGATTTACAATATGCTAAAAATTTTGCCTATGAGATAAAAGGAGACAACATTACCATAAGATTTTAAAAAAAGAAGAATCAGTAGGATGTGACCCCACTGATTCTAAACCGGTTTAACCAAAGGTTTGGTCGCTTATTGGATAAACCTATCAAAATACTAGTCAGTACTTTAATAACCCAAAATTATGAAAAATAAACCTATACTGCTAATTCTGAAAATGACCAAATATACCTTATACGGTTTTTTGTTTCAGATGCTAATATTAAATGTGGTCTTGGCCCATAAAATTGAAGCCCAAAAAATCGACGAAGTTTATGTGAGTGTTTCCTTTGAGAACGAAAAGCTCGCCAAGGTGCTCCAAGAAATCGAAACTCAATCTGAGTTCCATTTCACGGTTCATGAAGGAGAGTCCTACTTGAAGAAAAAGGTTGCACTTTCTTCACCAAGAATATCCATTGAAGATGCTTTAAAGGATATCAGTCGACAAACTGGATTGTCCTTTCAACAGGTGAATAATAATATATCCATTAGGCCTTCCCGTTCAGAAGACCTTCCATTATCAAGTGGAAGTGTTTTTTTTAAGGAAATCACAGGAACTGTCCTTGACGAAATTGGAGAGCCCATTCCGGGAGCTACCGTTCAGGTAGAAGGTACCACTAAGGGGACTGTGACGGATATTGATGGGAAATATAGTATTGATGTAGATCAGGGAGCTGTTTTGATATTCAGCTTTATAGGGTATGAAAAGCAGGTGGTAGAGGTAGCAGCCCAAACGAGGATTAATATATCGATGGCCTTGGATACGAGGTCTTTGGAAGAAGTGGTAGTCATCGGATATGGAAAAGCCCGAAAAAAAGATCTGACAGGAGGTTTGTCCGTAGTAGACAAGGAGAAGTTGAACATGGTTTCAAGTAATAATCTTATGGACCGGCTAACCGGGCAGGTAGCTGGCTTAAATATTACCACTTCCAATGCCGCTCCAGGACAGGATCAGAGTATCCTTATTCGTGGACAAAACTCCCTTTCTGCCAATAATGACCCCCTTATAGTTCTTGACGGAATTCCTTACAGCGGATCCTTGGCTGATCTTGATCCTAATATTATTGATAATCTTTCTGTATTGAAAGATGCTTCGGCGGTGGCCATATATGGGGCCCGTGGCTCCAATGGAGTTATTCTTATCCAGACCAAAAGAGGTTTTGAAGATAAGCCCCAGGTCACCTACAGAGGTCAGTTTGGCATGGCTGAACCAATGCAGCGGATAAACGTCATGGGGCCAAACGAATTCATACGACTAAAGCAGGATATAGGTCGACTCAGGAATGGATATACAGGGGATCAGCTCGACCCAATTGCAGGAGATATCATCAGTATCAGTGAACGGGAAAACTATGCCAAAGGTATCACGCACAACTGGCAGGATTATATATTTCAGAGGGGATATATTATGGACAATCAGGTGAGTGTTTCAGGAGGGACGGCTAATACAAAGTACCTGGCGGCGATTTCTAACCTAGACCAAGAGGGAGTAGTATATAATTCCAAACTCAAGCGTACCAATATCTCTGCCAATATAGACCAGGTATTTAATAAGTGGCTTACTATTGGAGTAGGAAGCCAGTTCATTCAAAAGGAGACTGGGGGAGTCACCCCCAACATTGAGCATGCGATCAAGCAAAGCCCTTATGGGAAGTATAAGGATGAGTCGGGCTATTACATTACTGAGCCAATGGAGTATTCCCTGATTACCAACCCTATGATTAACGTCAACGCAGATCAAGATGTGACCAGTCGAAACTTTTTTCTTAGTGCTTATGCCAATGTTTTATTGCCTGTTAAAGGATTATCTTTCCGGACTAATTACGGATACAACTATCGTAGCGGTTTTTCCGGAATATATTATGGCCGCGATACTTTTACTGGGAGGGAGCAGGCAGGATTGATAGGAGGAAGGGCCAGTATTTCCAATAACCATTACACAGATTATACCTGGGAGAATTTACTCCGATATGAATTTAAAACCGATCGCCACAGCTTAGATGCAACGGGGCTATTCAGTATGCAGGAGACCATGAGTACCCGCTCTTCCCAAAGTGGAGAAGGCTTTGTGACTGACGATTCCGGTTATCATATCATGAATACCGCAGAACGCAATCAAACTATCTCATCAGGACTTTCTGAGACTTCTCTGCTATCCTATATGCTCCGCCTTAATTACGGTTATTTAGGCAAATACATGGCTACAGTTACAGCTCGTACAGATGGTTCCTCTGTATTCGGAGAGAACAATAAATACGCTTTTTTCCCTTCAGCGGCCCTGGCTTGGCAAATTGGAGATGAAAGTTTTATAAAAGACAATACCAATTGGATAGATATGTTAAAGCTGAGAATGTCCTATGGTGCTAATGGTAACCAAGCGATTACTGCTTATAGAACGTTGGATCGACTTTATTCCAATGTGAAATATATCTGGGGTGATGGAGGTACACCGGTGAATACTGCTTATTTGGCGGGTGACGGTATAGGAAACCCCAATCTGAAATGGGAAACTACTTATACAGCCAATATTGGCTTGGATTTTCAACTTTTCAATTACCGATTGGAAGGTACTCTTGAGATGTATATGTCCAATACCCACGACCTACTGATGATACGAACCGTACCCATTATGAACGGCTATAGCAGAATATGGGATAACATAGGACAGACCAGAAATAAAGGTATTGAAATAGCTTTCAATTCGGTAAATGTCAATGATGAGGATTTTAGTTGGACTACTGATCTGAACTTTTCTTTAAACCGGGATAAGATTGTTGAGCTTAGAGGGGACAATATGGATGATATTGGAAACAACTGGTTCATAGGAAAACCTCTGAGAGTGTATTATGACTACAATATGGTAGGACTTTGGCAGCAAGGAGATGAATATTTGTATACTGACACAGAAGAAAATCAAAGGGAAATCCAGACAGGGGCAACTCCAGGATCAGCCAAGTTGGAAGATGTGAATGGTGACGGGTATATCAATTCGGAAGATCGAAAGGTCATAGGTTCCAGAATGCCTGACTTTAGAATGTCTATGGGGAATAGATTCAATTACAAAAATTTTTATGCTTCATTTCTGTTGAATGGGGTATTTGGGGTGTGGAGAGATGACAATATGGCCAATATTGGTTCTTGGACATTCGGTATTACGAATTACGTACATGGTGCTAACTATTGGACTCCCGAAAACCCTGATGCCGATATTGTTTCGCCTGGTTATGTCAATACTTTTGGGCACGGATTTTACAAAAAGGTTTCCTACGTGCAGCTTAAGAATATAACCTTTGGCTATTCAATGGATTCAGAAATAGCCAAGAGGTTAGGGCTAAGCGCTATTGATGTCAACGTCAGTGTAAACAATGCCCATACCTTCTCTAATATTAGGCAGGTACTAAATTACGACAACAGCTGGATGGCCTCCTATCCCACGGCAAGGTCTTATATGCTGGCTTTAAACCTAACTTTCTAAACCAAAACAGAATATGAAATTACATACATATATAAAGTCAGTATTTGTATTTCTATTGGCAATTACGATAAGTTCATGTGAGGGTTTCTTGGAAGAAGACTTTAAATCAGAGCTATCTCCAACCAATACTTTTACCAGTACATATGGATTTGAAGTGGGGATTAGTGGACTCTATGCACTTACTCGTTCTGAGTATAACACATATGGCGAAGGGGGAGGATATATTCACAACGGTGCCTGCCCATATGAGGCCTTACAAGTGGCGACTGATATTGCTGACTTGGGGCACGGGGATGCCTCCCTTACTGCATTTGCCAATCTTACCCTTACTTCGGAAGAGAGGTTTGTGGGTACCTACTGGAACTGGGCATACAGCCTGATATCCTCATCCAATGAAATCTTGCTTTTTTCGGAAAAGAATACTGATTGGGACCAGCCTACTGATAAGGAGCTTTTCCAGGCCGAGGCTCGTTTTTTCCGTGCGTATGCTTACAGGACACTGGTTTACCTTTATGGAGATGTGCCTTATGTAGAGACCATCTTATATGATTTTCAGCTCAATTTCACTCGGACTCCCAAGGAAGAAGTATTGGGACATATTATAGACGATCTGAAATTTGCGGCGGAACGACTTCCTTCTAATCCCGATAGTGAAGGCTTTAAGCCCGGTAGACTTACCAAATGGGCTGCCTATCACCTTCTCAGCGAAATGTATCTATTGCAGGGAGAATACACATTGGCAGAGGAGGCAGCACTTGAAGTAATTAACAGTGGGTATTTTGAGCTGATGAAAACGCGCTTTGGAGTTAAAATGAATGAGCCCGGTGATCCGTTCAGTGATCTGTTTGTTGAAAACAATCAAAATAGGAATAGTGGTAATAGAGAAAGCATCTGGGTGTTGCAATTTGAATTCAATAACATAGGAGGAGGTACCAATTCTGACGATTGGACTAGAAGAGCCTGGAATCCCAAGTATCAGAACGTAACAGGATTCGTCCTAGCCGATACATTGGGTGGCCGAGGCTTAGCTCAGATCGTCCCTATGAAATGGTGGGTAGGGACAAAAGGTACCAATGCCACAGGGGATTTAGCAGGAATTTTCGATGAAAAGGATATCCGAAACTCTAACTACAATATTAAGCGAGACTGGTTTTATAATAATGCCAATGAGCCCTCTTTATTTGGAAAGAAAGCCAATATAACTGACCAGACATGGTCATCGACCAATACGCTGTTTCCTGCCTTGACCAAATTTTTCTACGGCCGGGAGGAAAATTTAAGTCTCACGGGAAGTTATAAAGACCGCATGAAATTCCGTCTGGCTGAAACGTACCTGTTGCTTGCCGAGGCTTATCTTGGACAGGGCGACCCATCTAAAGCAGCCGAAGCGGTTAATGTGGTTCGTCAGCGGTCAGGGGCCTCCACCGTGGATGCGGGTGTAATGACAATGGATTTTCTGCTAGATGAGCGTATCCGGGAATTGGTAGGAGAGGAAAGCCGCCGTTTCACTTTGGTGCGGACCCAAAAGCTTGTAGAGCGTGTAAAAAGCCATAATAGTGCTTTAAAAAACAAAATTCAGGACTACCATAAATTGTGGCCAATTCCTCAGGGAATTATCAATGCTAACCGGGATGTTGAATTTCCTCAGAATCCTGGGTACGGCAATTAGTAACAATTTCTAAAATAACATGCAATGAGTTCATGGAAGAATAAAGTCCAGACAAGGTGAAATGAGCTTGGAGTAGCAGATGGAATAAATGATCAGCTCCTCACTTCTTGCAAGTTTAAATGGCTTGAAGACTTGAAGCCCCAAAAGGGGAATAATAGAGGCTATGACCAATGGATTGATTTTCTAATGTTCAGTTGTTTATAAAATGCTATACAGATGAAAAAAACACAGTTTCTTTATAAAATATTGACGTTTTTGGTGCTAACCATTTGGGTGAGTTCCTGTAATCAGGATATTAGTGATATTGAAAAAGTAGAGGAGAAATTGGAGGTGTGGGCTTCTTCTACCGATATCGTACTTGAAGAAAGTAATCTTACAAGTGATATCTTGACATTTGAATGGGCAGAGGCAAGATCACTGTCACAGGACGATTACATGATTTCCTATACTACTAAACTTGACCTTGTAGGTAATAATTTCGGTTCTTCTACGGCCATTTTAAATTTTGAGGAAGAGGGAGTGTTTAGTAGAAGTTTTACCTCAGAGCAGATACAAAACTGGGCAAATGAGAAATGGAACCTGCCCGTAAATGAAACATTTACTTTAGAGTTCAGGGTGATTGCGCAATGGGAGGGCGGGCCAACCTTTGAGGCTCCAGAGGTTCGTACAGTGTCAGTGAACGTGCAGCCCATCAAAACGGTGGTATTTGATGCTGATAAGGTGTTTCTGGATGGAAGTGCATTGACCAGTATTGCTAAGGTAGAGATGGGGAAGACTTTAGAAAACCTCAATCAGTATGCCTACCTTCTGGATCTGGAGGCTGGAGAGCTGCAAATTCCTGTAGAATTTAACGGTGAAACAAACTATATCTGTCCTGCAGACGGAGATGGGACTTTGCTTGATGGAGAAGCTGTAGAGGTGAAGATGCGTGAAAATCCAGTCTCGTGGAAAATCGAAACACCAGGTGAATATAGAATTGTTGTTAATATGCAAAAAGCAACCGTAACAATGTATTCCCCTGAAAAAGCGCTTAAACCATTAAGTGTGAACTGGAACACTGATGCAGGTGTAGCAATGACGACAGAAATTACGGATTTATGGTTACATGGTGCTATCAACGGTTGGGGAACCCCCATAAAATGTAATGCTACAGTAAGCTTGGCGGATCCTCAGGTGCTTATATATACAGGAGCTAAGACAGGGAAAACCAAATTCACCGTATATGGAGGGGCCGATAATAACAAAAACCTTGCTTACGCATTCAGTTGTGAACCTAAGTCCGATAACGAGGGCCAGGAACTTTCACTGACATTAGGAGAAGTAGCATACCTGTCGGGAGGCTCTTCAAGAGGGCAGCGCAATTCCTACTACACCATTCCTACTGGGGCTAACATCGTCATACTTGACCTGAGAAATAAAACTGTATTAGCAGAAAAGCGCTAGTATGAGATGAAATATCTTTAAAATATTACCGTGTCATTGTGAAGGTGGATAGAGGCCGAGGAAAGGGGATGCGGTAATATTTTTACTGAATTTTTAATACGATAATCAAAAGCCCAAAACGGGCAATGTAAAAACAAAGACCATGACTTATTGAATAATGTCTATAGGTTTATGGTCATAAAATTTTAATCCAAATGAAAATATCGAATCATAATTCAATTATCAAAAACCTATTTATGATGTTGGTTTGTTTTCAGTTATTTGCTTGTTCCACATTAGCCGGTGGTGACGATGTGGAAGAAGGTAAGGGAGACAACACTTTGGTAAAACCCAAATACAATAAAAATTCCGTTTTGCGTAATCCATTGAATGGCTGGGTAATGTATGCTGGACGAACCGCTGATGAATCTTATTGGGATACCGAATATTACGTTTCGGATTTAGGAAAGAAGGTGAAAGCAATCGATTATGCTTCTGCTTGTTATATTCGAACCAGCTGGGCATCATTGAATCCTAGCGATGGGGTTTATGCTTGGGATGATCCTAATTCCAAGATAGGTAAATTAATTAAAGGGGCGGAGGAGAGAGGTCTTCCAATAGCGTTTCGGATTGTGGTGGATGGGCGTGACCAAGGGATGAATACTCCACAGTTTGTGTTCGATAAAGGAGCCAAATATTACCTTGAGAACAGTAAGTTCCCTACACGTATTACACCTATTCCTCAAGATCCTATTTTTCAGCAATACTACACTAAATTCATAGAAGCACTGGGTGAAGAGTTTAATGATGCCGACCGAACCGCTTTTATCGATGCTTATGGTTTGGGGAAATGGGGAGAGGCACATAATGTTATTTATGAAGATCCTGAAACCGCTACAGATGAAAGGACGGAACAGGTTAAAGATGAGGTATTTGAGTGGGTGACTGACCTGTATGTCCGTTGCTTTTCCGAAGTTCCACTGGTGATCAACTACCATCGCTTGATTGGCCATCCTGAAAGCTGGGGCGCGCCTAATGAAAATAGCGACAGGTTACTGGTCAATGCGATCAACAAGGGATATAGCCTTCGGCAAGATGCATTCGGAATGACCGATTACTATGCAGGTTGGGAAAAACAGTTTGCCAAATCATGGAATAACAAGTGTCCGATCATCATGGAAGGAGGCTGGATTACTACCGGGACTCACCGATATTGGACTGACCCAAGCGGGAAATACAGGGAGGGTCATCCGGAAGATGTCCGTCAAGGGGAGTTTGATGTCTCGGCAGAAGCTCATGTGAATATGATGGATTTCCGGGTGGGAGAAACACAATCATGGTTTGAAAACAGTTTTTCCTTGGTTCAGCGTTTTGTCTCAGAAGGTGGATACCGCCTTTATCCCGACCAATTATATTTGCCTGAAAAAATCAACAGTGGCGCAGAGACGGTTATAACCCATCGCTGGAGGAATATGGGCTGGGGATATTGTCCCAATAACCTTCCTCAATGGAACTATAAGTATAAGGTCGCCTTTGCACTATTGGATGCCAATGACAATGTAAAAAAGGTGCTTGTAGATGGGGATAGTGATCCTTCCGAATGGCATAAAGATGATCCAATATCATATGATTTTAAAGTAAGCGTAGACTTGCCTGCTGGGAACTATACTTGGGCAGTAGCCATTGTAGATACTTCAAAAAGCAACCAGCCAGGGTTAGAACTGGCCGTAAATGAAGATCTAAGCAGTGAAGGATGGGTGAAATTAATCAATCTGGAGGTAGAGTAAATATTATTGCTGAATGAAAGTATTAAAAGTTTTAGGCGCAATTGCTTTCAGTATGTTGACCATGCTAACCCAGGCTCAGGAAATCAAACCAGCTGAAGTTAAGGCAATCATGCGAAAAGTGGCTGATTGGCAGATGGCGCATTTCCAGGATTTGTTTAGCGGCCATAAGGAACCACATCACCCTTTGGATTGGACTAATGGGGCGATGTACACTGGTATGCTTAAATGGGCTACAATGGCTGGTGATGATAAGTATTACAGTTGGCTTAGGGAAATAGGAAAAGACCATAATTGGAAATTGTATAATAGAAGGTATCATGCTGATGACCATACGGTAGGCCAGTTATATGTAGAATTGTACCGAAAGTATGGAGATGAGGAGATGCTGTCACCTACTAAAGAGCAATTCGATTATATTCTTTACCATCCTTCTAAAACCTCATTGCATTGGATGTCTCCATATCACCATGATCGTTGGAATTGGTGTGATGCGCTGTTTATGTCACCTCCAGTTTGGGCCAAATTATACAATGTTACAGGAGAGGAGAAGTACCTTGACTTTATGCTGTCTGAATTTAAGGCAACAACGGATTTTTTGTTTGACAAAAAAGAGAGCCTATATTATCGGGATGAGAGTTACATGGGGAAACTCGATAATGGTACAAAAATATTCTGGTCGAGAGGTAATGGATGGGTATTTGCCGGTTTGGTCAATATTATGAATGAGCTAAACCCTAGGAGCAAAGAGTACAAATACTTTTTGGGTATCTACAAGAAGATGGCTTCCAAATTGATTGAAATTCAAACTCAAGAAGGTCATTGGGCTATGAGTTTGTTAGGAGATGAATTTTACCCAACACCAGAAACAAGTGGTTCTTCATTTTATGTCTATGGGCTTGCTTGGGGTATAAATAATGGGGTTCTTGATAAATCAACTTATGGTTTGGCTGTGCGTAAGGGATGGAAAGCTATGGTTGGTCATGTGACCGATGAAGGGATGTTGGGCTATGTCCAGCCAATTGGAGCAGCACCAGGTAAGGCATGGCCAGATAAGACCGAGGTCTATGGAAGCGGAGCCTTTTTAAGTGCGGGTTCTGAGGTATATAAGCTTTATGGTGGTGAATGAATTTAAAGCTTAAAAACCTAATGCCATAATAGCAAAGAGCCCTATTTGAGGAAAGTCGCTATTATGGCATTTTTCTATCACTTCAGTTTTTTTGATATACTCAATGATGGCATGTTTTTAAATTCCCATGATTAAGACAATTGGCCCTTAATTTGGGAAGGGTGAAAATGGAATAATATTCTCATTATTAAGCTTCTTCTAAATCTAAGCAATTATTGTTCAGTATAATCACTTTTCAACTGCTCCTAAATTTCAAGCAAAAATTAGCACAAAATCTGATTATTGAGTTTGATTTTGGTTTGGAATAAAAGTAAACACTAACTTGAAATGAGCTTAGTGTTTACTTTTATATTTTTGTACCCTATTTCAAACCTAAATTATACCTAAGATAATGAACAAAGTGTTGATTACCAGTGTGCTGTGTGTGGGGTTGCTCATGAACACTGTTATGGCAGTGGCCCAAGGTCAATCTAACAAGAAAAAGAACAGCTCTCTTTATTTACAAAATAGAATACCCCTGACAGAAAAACCATATCTGGAATTGCCTTTAGGTAATATTCAGCCAAAAGGCTGGATCAAAGACCAACTTTTGAGGATGAAAACAGGGCTTACGGGCAATTTGGATGAAATCTATCCAGAGGTGATGGGAGCTAGAAATGGATGGCTGGGAGGCGATGGAGATGGTTGGGAAAGGGGACCTTATTGGATTGATGGTCTTTTACCCTTGGCGTATATCTTGGATGATAAGGAGTTAAAAGCAAAAGTGCAGCCATGGATAGAATGGACTTTGGCAAACCAGCAAGCAAATGGCTATTTAGGACCAATTCCATTTGATGCTGACCCCGCCTATGAACCAGGTCTCCAGCGTGGGATGCGGAAAGATTGGTGGCCAAAAATGGTGATGCTAAAGATTATGCAGCAATATTATAATGCTACGAATGATCCTCGGATCATTGCTGCATTAACCAAGTATTTCAAATATCAATTGGAAGAACTTCCAAACAGCCCTTTGGATAAATGGACTTTCTGGGCAAATAGGCGAGGTGGTGATAATTTGCAAGTGGTCTATTGGTTGTATAATATCACTGGAGACAAGTTTTTATTGGATCTGGGAGAATTACTTACTGAGCAGACGTTTCCTTGGTCACAGGTTTTCCTCAATGAAGAGAACCATCAGGATCCCAAATCTCCTTGGTATTTCTATCAGATGAAGCGGTATCCATTTGATCAGGAAGAAATAGCATCATTGACAGTGTCTAAAATTGGAGGAATTCATACCGTGAATTTGGCCCAGGGCTTAAAGCAACCCATTATTCAGTACCAATATGATAAGGATGCCAATCACCTTAAAGCCCTTAAGGAAGCCATGGCCGACCTGAAAAAGTACCATGGGCAACCGCAGGGAATGTATGGTGGGGATGAGCCTTTGCATGGGAATAAACCTACTCAGGGAATCGAGTTTTGTTCGATTTCTGAGGGGATGTTTTCCCTGGAGTCCATCTTGCAAATTACAGGGGACATGCATTATGCCGACCAATTGGAGAAGATCGCTTATAATGCCTTGCCTACCCAAGCTTCGGATGATTTTATGAACCGTCAGTATTTTCAAGCGGCCAACCAAATTAAGTTAACCGATCAGTTACAAACTTCCTTTGAAACCAATCATCATAGAGGGACAGATTTTGTTTTTGGTATTCTATCAGGCTATCCTTGCTGCACTTCCAATATGCATCAGGCCTGGCCAAAGTTTGTCCAAAATCTCTGGTATGCCACCCATGATGGAGGGGTAGCAGCACTGTTATATGCCCCCAGTGAGGTAGAGCTGAAAGTGGCTGATGATGTGGATTTAAGGATTATTGAGGAGACAGGCTATCCATTCAGGGATCAGGTTCATTTTACCATGGGCTTGGGCCAAACAGCTTCTTTTCCGTTCCATTTAAGAATACCTGATTGGACCGAGGAAGCTGTGATAACAATAAATGGGGAAGTGTGGGCAGGAGAAGTTCATCAGCAAGTAGCGATTATTGATCGTACTTGGAAAAATGGGGATAAAGTTACTTTGACTTTGCCTATGCAGCTGAAACACTCACAGTGGTATTCCTTCAGTGCAGCCATAGAAAGAGGCCCCTTGGTATATGCTCTCAAAATAAAGGAAAAGCAGGTGGCCAAAGACCGCAATGATGGGTATGGGGAGTTTTATGAATATATACCTGCCGAGGAATGGAAGTATGGTTTACTGGGCAGTGATTTAGCTGATCTTGATAAATTTGTGGAAGTAAGCGAAAATGAATGGAATGGCGAATATCCATGGAATCTTGAAAACAGCCCTATAAGTCTTAAGATGCGTGGTGTAAGAGCTGTAGATTGGACGCTTGAAAACGATGCACCTAACCTGCCAGGTTTTTGGAGCAAGAGCGTGGGGGAAGAGGATATTGTTGATGAGATCACTTTGGTACCCTATGGTTGCACGACTTTGAGAATTACCGAATTCCCTGTTTATGCAAAGTGATTTTTTCACAGCTAAATCTACTGTCTGAATATTTGATCTGTGTTGCAGGATTTTATCTCCCCTTTCTTTTTTCAAATCAGGAAAGGGGAGATTTATTTTCAGATGATCACTTTGGTTTTTTCAGGAACCGTTTGCAGCATTAGGTGGTCATGAGTGTATGGTCCTTTAGGCTGGGCATAGGCTAGACTATATTACCCTAGATTCTCTTTGAAAAAACTAATCGTCCTTTCCCAAGCCAGTTTGGCGGCAGCTTCGTCATAGCGGGGTGTGGTGTCGTTATGAAAGCCGTGGTTGGCACCTGGATAAACATAGGCTTTATACGATTTATTGTTTGCTTTTAAAGCTTGCTCATAATCAGGCCACCCTACATTTACCCTTTGGTCCAGTTCTCCATAGTGGAGGAGTAAGGGGGCATTGATCTGATCGACCATTTCAAGAGGTGGTTGACTGCCGTAAAAGGGCACTGCAGCCTT
The DNA here is from genome assembly GCF_020463795.1 of Echinicola marina. Lineage (NCBI taxonomy): Bacteria > Pseudomonadati > Bacteroidota > Cytophagia > Cytophagales > Cyclobacteriaceae > Echinicola > Echinicola marina. The sequence goes on from NZ_CP080025.1 coordinate 1,992,979, forward strand.
TAACGCTGGTACTTTTACGGCCATCATATTTGAAATCCATCCCCCAAAGCAAAAGCCCACCACACCCACGAAACCAGAACATTCCTCATGGTTTTTTAGGTACTCAAAGGCCGCAATAAAATCTTCAAGCATCTCATTCCTGTCTCTTTTCCGTTGCATTTCCCTGCCTTCATCGTCATTGCCAGGATAGCCTCCCAATGGACTTAGGGCATCCGGTGCAATGGAGATGAAACCAGCTTTGGCCGCTCTTCTGCCCACATCTGCAATATAGGGGTTGAGCCCACGGTTCTCGTGAACTACCACAATTCCCGGTAGTTTGACTTTGGTATCTGCTGGTCTGGAAAGTTGGGCTTTTATTTCTCCCCCACCCTTTGGCGAGGAATAGCTGATTGTTTCAGTATTGAGGCTTTTGTCCTGTAAGGGCACTTGGATATTGTCTGCATAGTTGGGCATTAAAAAGCTGGTCAAAGCGCTCAGACTGAGTCCACCCACAGCATAGGCAGAGAGCTTTTCCATAAATTCCCGGCGATCCAGTTTATTGTGGGCATAGGCATCGTATAGGTCAAAAACTTCCTGTTTGATATCTTTTCTGCTTAGTTTTTTCATGTTTAAATGGTCTTATGGTTGTGCAGACATAAGTTAAAGAAATACTAACAGAATAAACCGTGGTTCAGTTATTTTATTCGTTTGCATAGGTATATCCACTTATAGTGAATTAACTAGTTTTTTTTCTGCTGCTACCCATACTTTATAGCCCTTTTCATTGAGGTGGGTGCCATCATTGGTAAGTTCACTTTTCATCAATCCATTCTGATCGACAAAAAAGGAATGAAGATCAATCACCTGATAATATTCTTTTGCCTCATTTTCTTTTATAATGCTGTTTACCAGATTGATGCTGGCTTTTAAATCGGGCTTGGCATTGGGCAGTACGGTTTGGATATAGATCTTGGTTTTTGGTGAGCCTTTGTGAATTTGCTGGGCAATTTTGATAATATTATTGCCTATATATTCAGGAGAAGGGATTTTGGTATGGTAGACGATATTGGACCTGGATTCATCTTTCTGGTGGTAATTGGACAAATCATTGATGCCAATCAGCAAAAATACTGCTTTGGGCCTATAATGGATGATTTCCTCCAGCCTTGCCAGCACACCATCAGTAACATCACCGGAAATTCCACGGTTTTTGATAGGTGCCAGACCAAACTTTTCGCTCCAGTTTTTTCCTTGTTCGGTAATACTATTGCCGATAAAGACAATGTTCCCAAAATCAAGGGGATTTTCTTTGAAATTTTGGATTCGAGCTTGGTAATGACCTACGGTCCATTCATTATGATAAGGGGTGACTATTCCTTCTGTAGGGTATAGCTTTTGAATATCTACGGTCTTCTTGGAAGTGCCACAACTTCCCAATAGACAAATCAAGCAAATGAGCAGTTTTGATTTTATAAAAAGGATAATACTGTTTTTCATGCCATGTATTGTTAATGACTAATATTAAAATAGAAAAGATAGGGATTTAAGTTGAGAAGGCCTTCCCAAGCATACAAATTGCAAGTTATTAGAAAAAGCGATTAGTGGCTTTTGCAATGCAAAAAGATTGGTTGAGATTTTTGGTTTAAGCAGTTTTTTCAAGGAGGAATTCAAAGAACACCTCTTTTTGATTACCATTTTGGGGGGTGGCAAGGCCAGATTATCGGCCGTTTATCAAAAAATAAGGAAAGCTTAAAAAGCCAGGGATTGGGCTTTTGGTCTAAATGTGTATTTTTATTGCTGCTATTTAATTTGTGAAAGAGCCCCATTGATCCAGGGTTTTTGTTTTTGGATCGGTTATATAAAATATAAGTAAGAAGATGAAAAGGATTTTCGCAGGTCTTTTAGGAGCCTGCTTGGCCATGGCCTGTACCAGTGCTAAAGATACCTCCAGTTTTTTGGTTTGTGGAGATAGCAAGGTCTTATATGTGGACTATGAGCAATCTACGGATGACCATGCAGCAATCATTTGGACTTGGGATGCTCATCAAGCTGTGGATCTTCCTGAGGTATACCGAGAAAAGCGTTTCAATACAATGGATGACTGCAAGATCATTTCGGATGGGAAACAGTTAGTCGTTTCAGCTTCTTCAGGAGGGGTGGCCTTATTGGATGTCAAGGAACGGAATGTATTATTTTACGCGACCGTTCCCAACGCCCACTCTGTGGAATTATTACCGGGTGACCGCCTAGTAGCGGCGGCTTCTACCAGTAAAACAGGTAATAAGATTATGCTTTTTGACATAAATGAAAACGAAAAAGTCATATTTGAAGATAGCCTTTATTCTGCTCACGGTGTAGTTTGGCATCCCGAAAGGAAAACCTTATTTGCCTTAGGTTATGATGTGCTGAGGGAATATAGCATGCCCAATCCAAATCAGTTGGAATTAGAGAGGGAGTGGAAGATACCGGGAGAAGGAGGACATGACCTTCAGCTTTCTGAGGATAGAACAGGTTTTTATATGACGGAGCATACCGGAGCTTGGTTTTTTGATTTGACCAGCCAGGAGTTTGGGGAAATAGAAGGATTTCCAGCAGCGGAAAATATCAAAAGTTTGGGAGAGCACCATTCTGGGCAGCTGATTTATACCGTGCCCGAAAAGAGCTGGTGGACTCACCATGTGCTTTTCCATCAACCGGAGAAAAAAGTGCCCTTTCCGGATATGAAAGTCTACAAAGCCAGATGGTTTGAATAATTTATCTCATCGTATAACCAGTTCTAAATTTTAGGGCTGGTTTTTTTGTAATGGACAGCACTGATCAGTATACTTCTGAAGGATCCGTAAATTATATTTGATCATGGAGGACCGGATGCGTCCAGTATAAAAAGTTTCAAAAGAATAAGGATAATGAATAGGCTAAGCTGGTTTTTAAGGGGGATTTGTTTCATTTTTTTGCTTGGATGCTCAAGTCCAGATGTAGAAGTGTTGTTTGAAGAGTTGGACTTGGAGGTACCTTTTGAAATGACTTCCATTAAGGTGCCTGACTTTAGTCTGACAAATCGGTATGTAATTACTGATTTTGGAGCTGAAAAAGGAGATAAAATGGCAAACAGCCAAGCGATTGCCACAGCTATATCAGCGGCAAATAGCAATGGTGGAGGTACAGTAGTGATACCAGAGGGAGAATGGTTGACCGGAAAGGTACATTTGAAAAGCAATGTCAATTTACATCTGGAAAAAGGGGCCACATTACTTTTTTCTGGCGATCCCAAAGATTATTTACCTGCTGTGCAGACGACTTGGGAGGGGATGGAATGTTTTAATTATTCTCCATTGATTTATGCTTTTGGCTGTGAAAATGTAGCCATTACAGGTGAAGGGACACTCAAAGCTGAAATGGAGACTTGGGAGAAGTGGTTTGCCCGGCCAAAGCCCCATATGGAAAGTCTTAAGCTACTTTATGAGCAAGCGGCTAAGGATGTTGCTGTAAAAGATAGGCAGTTTGTAAATGATACTGCTAATTTCCGACCCCAGTTTATTCAGTTCAATAGGTGCAAAAATGTCTTGTTGGAAGGAGTGAAAATCCGAAACAGTCCTTTTTGGGTGATCCATCCTTTTATGAGCAATAATGTGGTGATCCGAAAAGTGGATGTCTATGCCCATGGTCATAATAATGATGGTGTGGACCCTGAAATGAGCCAGAATATATTGATTGAAGACTGTGTATTTGACCAAGGAGATGATGCCATAGCTGTGAAGGCTGGAAGAAACCAAGATGCCTGGAGGCTGAATATGCCCACCAAAAATGTGGTCATCAGAAATTGCCTGGTCAAGAATGGCCATCAACTGTTGGCCATAGGAAGTGAACTTTCCGGAGGGATAGAAAATATTTATATGGAAAATTGTGAAGTCGAAGAAGGAGCAAAATTGAACCACCTGCTATTTATAAAAACCAATGAAAGAAGGGGTGGTTATGTTTCCAATATCATCATGAAAGATATTAAATCCGGAAAAATCGACCAGGGTATTTTGGGAATAGAAACTGATGTGCTATACCAATGGCGCGACTTGGTTCCTACTTATGAGCGCAGACTGACCTCCATTAGTGATGTTCAAATGACCAATATAAAAGCCAAAGACGTGCAGTTTGTTTCCCGCATATTGGCTGATGAAGAGCAGCCGGTGGAGAATGTTTTGCTCCAAAATATTCAAGTGGATTCAGTAAGGGAGGCAGAGATGGTACATGAAAATGTGCTGGGTTTTGAGTGGATCAAATGATGTATAAGTAGCTACTGCTCAATTAACCATAAAAGTTTTTTTGGAGGAAGAATGGCTTTTATTATTTTAAGCTCCAAGAAGGGGAAAAGGTGGGCCATACAGAAATAGCACACAGGATAAAAGCTTCCTAAATAAAACAGTTCTTGTATTTTCTTCCTATAAATCCCCACCATTATTATATCAGAAAATGAAAGAAAAAATTTTGATCGATAAAAAATGGTCCTAATTTTCTTCTTACAATTTCTACGGATATGATGCAGTGGTTACTTTTTGTCCAATATGTCTCCAACTTAAATAATAAGGTCCTATTGACCATTTTCATGTTGTTTTGTTGTGGGGTATCTCTTACGGCTCAGGAAATTCATTCTGGCCAAAGTACGCTTTCCATTGTTGATTTGGGAGCAGAACAATTTGGTCTGAAATTAAGCAGAAATGGACTGCTTACAGTTTATGAACAGCATTCACCTTTGGCCGTGGAAGTGGTTACTTCTGATACGCATAGTGTTTATTATTATGGGGCTTATACTTCAATGGAGAGCTTAGAGAATGGGATATACCGATGCAATGGTCATCTTGTAAGTCCTAATGGATCCATATTTGGGTTTGAAGATATTTATCAAAAATCCACTGGCAATGGAATATTTGAGGTCAATAGAACTGTGACAGTAAAACGGGTTGGCAAGGGAGATATTGGTTTTTCCACCCAAATGGCCTTTCAAAGGTCTGAGCTGTCTTCCATGAATGATTATGATTTTTTTGCCCCGGCTATATGGTACAAGGAGAATAGTTACGTCTCTGATAATGCTTTGGCAGCGGATTTAAATGAAAATGGATTTTGGTTTAGGGAAGACCGGATGCCAATGCCCGTGTTTATGCTTTATCAAAAAGATAATGGAGCGACTTTTTCTGTTTTTCATAAAAATGCAGATGGAGAGACCTTCCTTGGAGAAGATGGTTTGCCCCGTATAATTGATGGTAGAATGAAGTTTGCTGCCATGGGAATGGAAAATAGTCACCAACCATTGGTCGGGATGGTCTATCCTGGTACTGAAGGTGATCGTACGGGGATTTGGGGAATGTCCAGTGAAGAAAGAACCGCGCTAAGGGCTCATCCCGTAGAATTGGGGTATGAGCAGAAATATGAGATGGCATTTAGTCTTCACCATGAATTGGATTACCCCAAAGCACTCAAAAATACCTGGCAAAAATATTATGCTTTATCCGTTCCAAAATTATATGAGGTAGATTTATCAGAGGTATATAACGATCAAATAGGAGTTTTAAAGAGATATTGGAAGGAAATAAAAGGAACAGCAGGCTTACCTTTTCGCATCAAATTGAATGGGCAAATAGAATCCCACTTGGATTATAATTTCAATATGGGGTTTGTAGGGCAGCAGACCGGAAATGCATATTTACTTATCAGAGAAGGTTTGAATACTGAGGACGATGAGCTTCTTTCCAAAGGAGAACAAATGATCAAATTTTGGGTGGATAATGGGATTATGCCTAGTGGAATTCCAAGAACTTGGTATGATCCTTATCCACAAACCTGGCGTAATGATTACCCTACTCATATGAGGGTAGTGGGAGATGGCATGTCAGGAATATTGGCTGCCTGGAACCAAGAAAGGAAAAATGGTCGGGACAAACCTGAATGGTTGGCTGCCTGTAAAAAAGTAGCCGATTGGCTTTCTACTATCCAAAATAAAGACGGTTCTTTTTACCAACAATATAATTTTAACACCGGTGCTCTCGTAAACAGCAGTAAAAACAATACGTCCAATATTATTCCCTTTTTGGTGGATCTTTATTTTATAACGGGAATCCAAAAATATCGCCAGATGGTTTTGAGGGCAGGAGAGTTTGTTTTTGAAGATGTTTACAAAAATTATAAATATGCTGGTGGTGCTGCTGACAATCCTAATATTACTGATAAAGAATCTGCCTCGATGGCGCTGAGGGCTTTTTTGGCGATTTATGATATGGAAAAACAAAATAAATGGTTGGATGCAGCCCAGCAAACAGCTCATTTTTATCAAACTTGGGTTTTTTCTTGGGAAGTGCCTCTTCCTAAGAATGATCCAAAAATGGTATTTCCCAATGATAGGGAGGTGACAGGTCTAAGTCAGATTGCAACAGGAAATAATGGGGCAGATACTTATGCCGCCATTGATGCGTTTAATTTTTATAGGTTGTATTTATATTCAGGGGATCAACAATTGCTTCATTTTTCTAAACTACTGCTTCGAAATACAAAGCAATACATGAATTGGGACGATGGTGACCCGATAGAGGGGATGGCTCCTGGTTTTTTAGGAGAAGCCGTGAACGTCACCATACCTAGAGGTCATGGAGTGGGTTTCTTTTTACCTTGGCAAATCTACAATATGCTTGAGCCGATGATCCTGATTTCGGATGTTTTTCAGATAAAAGGGTATGATATAGAAACTGTTGAATCAATTTCTGAATTGATCAAGCGTGAAAGGCATCAAGCGTACAGTGATACTCATGGTTTAATAAAATTGTAGCAGCAGTATGCATATGGTTTGGTAAATGGGTAATTACCTATAAGAAAATTCTTTGGAAGTATTGTTTTCATTCGTAATGTGTTTCTTTCAAATCGTACTTTTATGTTATATTTGTTTTAGATCGTTCGCCCTAATGTCTGGTTATGCCTTTAGTGAAGGCTTGAAGGACCAAGTGTTTACAAATTTCATTTAACCTGTGAATTTGCGCGTCTTATTTATTTAAATAAATTTCTATTTGATTGATCACTAACCTGTTTGAATGTGAGGATCGAGGATAAACTATTATTAAGAGAAATTCAAAAGCGGAATAATGAAGTTTTTGAAGCGCTTTTTCACGATTATTATGCTGGATTGATAAAGTTTGCAGAGGGTTTTGTGTTTGATAATGAAGTTTGTGAGGATATTGTCCAAAATATTTTTATTTATATATGGGAAAATGCTGAGTTTTTGAATATTACTACTTCTTTTAAATCCTATCTGTACAAGGCTGTTAGAAATAGGTCGTTGAATCACCTAAGGAATCTTAAGATTGAAGATAAACATCACCTGCTGTATATTGAGGCCAGTTTAAATGATCCGGAGATGGATATGGAGGACCTTGAAATGATTCAAAAAATCGAAAGTGCGATAGATGCCCTTCCCCCTAAGATGGGAAAGATTTTTAGATTGAAGTATTTGGAGGAAAAGACGGTGAGGGAAATTGCCGCTAAAATGGATGTTTCAGAAAATACGATTAAAACACAATTGAACAGGGCCAAGGGGAAGCTCAGGGCCTCATTACATCAGTCCTTACACATAAATTTTTTGCTATAAAAAAAAATATTTTTTGTCACCCGTTTCGCTATCCCATGTGTCATAGGGGTAAATGTAAAAATAGGTGAGTAAAAATTCTGAAAATATTGATTTTTCAATTGTTTGGAAAAAAATCCATTCCGAGTTAACGGTCGAGGAAGAAGATCGCTTACAGGGCTGGTTGGCTGAAAGCAAAGATCATAAGGATTATTTTGACAAGGTGATAGCTTTTTATAAAAATGGTTCACAGTTTGAAAGCGAAACGGATCTTGCCAAGAAAGCTTGGCCAGGTTTTTCAAAAAAAATCAATGCTCAACTGCCCAGAAGAAAAAGTAGGCCTATGTTCTTCTGGGGGGCAGTGGCGGCATCTATAGTTTTATTTTTTGCCATTTTGACCATCCTAAAACCTGCACTTTTTCAAGAGGAAATCCCGATGCAGGTTGATTCATCCATTATTCCAGGATCAGAGAAAGCCATTCTTATGATGGATGATGGGAGCTCATATAATCTTTCGTCAGGTAAAGCTCTTAGTCTTGAAATAGACGGTGCGGAGATTTCCAGTCAAGGAACAACTCTCAAATACAATAGCAATAAAGAGGTGGTCAAAGAAGTGAAGTACAATACTTTGGTGATCCCTAGAGGCGGGCAGTTTAACTTGACTTTGGCAGATGGGTCCCGAGTATGGCTTAATGCAGGGTCTTCCTTGAAGTATCCGACTGCATTTGTGGGGAAAGATAGGGTGGTAGAGCTTACAGGGGAGGCCTTTTTTGAGGTTTCAAGGAACAAAGAAAAACCATTTAAGGTCCTTAGCCAAGGACAAGTCGTGCAAGTATTGGGGACTTCATTTAATATTTCCAGCTATCAGGAAGAAGGAGAAATCTACACTACTCTGGTAGAAGGAAAGGTCAATGTCTATTTGGAAGAAGTACCTGAAAACCCACTGCTATTGTCTCCAAACCAACAAAGTGTATTCATAAAAGGTCAAAATACCATTGAGCAAAGAATGGTGGATGTTGAAGAATATATTTCTTGGAAAGAAGGCTGGTTTTATTTCAAGGATAAGCCCCTGGAGGCAATCATGCAGGATATGGCTAGATGGTATGACGTCACCATAAAGTTTGATAATGAACAAGCCAAAAAGTTACCTTTTACTGGAAAGGTGAGGAGGTACGAAAGGCTGGAAGATGTGTTGAAATTATTGGAAAAAACCCGTGATATAAAGTTTAAAATAGAAAGGAGGACGATCACTATTAACTAAAAAAGGAGGATGCTACCAACATCCTCCTCAAAACAAATCGATTAAATCTCAATGTTTTATTTAAGCAACTTAAAATTATGAAAAAAATGCCCAGTAACCTACCCCTCGGTGTATGGGGTAAAATGTTAAAAATCATGAAACTCACCCTAATCCTCATCTTGGTGGGTGTGATGAAAGTTTCAGCGAGTGCATATTCCCAAAATGTGAAATTGGCGCTAGACTTACATCAAGCCACTGTAGAACAAGTGTTTGAGGAAATTAAAAGCCAGAGCGAGTTTAATTTCCTGTACCGATCGGACCTGATAAAGGAAATACCAAAAGTCAACATCAACCTGAAAAAGGTAAGCTTAGAAAAAGTGTTAGATCAGATTTTGATCCCTCATGAATTTATCTATGAAATTCATGATAAGACCGTTATCATCAGAAAAACAGAAAACCTAAAAAAGAATGAAACAAAAATACTAAAAGAATTAAAAGCAATTGAAATTACAGGAACCGTTACCGATGAAAATGGGCAGCCTATCCCTGGTGCAACGGTTCAAATTCAAGGGACCACTCGGGGTACAGTGACGGATATAGATGGGAAATACAATATTGATGTAGATGAAGGTTCGACTTTGATTTTTAGTTTTTTGGGCTACGAAAAATATGAAGTAGCGGTAGGAAACCAAACCAAGATTGATGTGTCAATGGTACCAGATGCGCAATCTCTGGATGAAGTGGTGGTCGTCGGATATGGCACCCAGAAAAAAGTCAATGTGATTGGGTCTGTTTCACAAATTTCTTCTGAAAGCATTGAAAACCGGCCAGTGCCAAACGCAACCCAAGCTCTCACCGGACAAATGCCTGGGGTTACAGTGATTCAACGTTCAGGCCGTCCTGGGCAAAGCAGCGGATCCATCCGTGTAAGGGGTGTAGGGTCTTTTGGGGCTACTCCCAATGCCTTGGTAATCATTGATGGTATCCCGGGTACCTTGGATGACATAAATCCTAATGATATCAAGTCCGTATCGGTGCTAAAAGATGCTTCCTCTGCGGCAATATATGGTGCACGGGCAGCAAATGGAGTTATTTTGGTTACTACTAAAAGCGGTAGCGAAAGCAAGCTAACAGTCAGTTATAATGGCTATGTGGGATTCAATGAAGCAACAGAATTACCTGATTTGGCCAACTCTTGGGAATTTGCAGAGCTCTATAATATTGCTTCTGGAAGCAACAGTTATACAGAAGAAGATATTGAGAAATATAGGAACCAGTCTGATCCGGATAATTATCCAAACACCCGTTTTTTGGATGAGCTTTTTTCCAGAAAAGGAGTACAGACCGGTCACACAATCAACCTAAACGGTGGTGGGGATGTTCATAAATACTTTCTTTCTGCAGGATACCTTGGTCAGCAAGGGATCATTGAACGAAACAATTATAAACGATATAATATTCGTTTGAACTTGGAAAGTGATCTGGGCAAGAACCTCACCATGACGACGAGGTTGTTTGGTGCCATTGAAGAGCGGAATGAACCTCAGGCGACTGCCAACAAAGGAGGGGAACTTTCCGATCAGTTGATCCAAAATGCTTTGCGTTACCCGGCTGTTTATTTGGGGCAAGCCTCCAATGGGGATTTTGGCATTGGTCCTGAAAGTGGCGGTACACCAATTTCTTGGTTGCAGTCTGCCTCTTATCTGAAAAATCCAGAGTCCAGGATGGGAGCAAATGTCAGATTGGCCTGGACACCGGTTAAAGGGCTGGTGTTAACAGGAATAGGGGGGTATAATTTCACGCTATTAGAGCAACGCTCCTACTTGGCCTCACAGCGGCTCAACGATGACGTGTACCTTGCACAGTCCTATTTGAACCAATACAGCAATAAGCAAGTATATAAAACTACCCAATTATTAGCCGAGTACACCAAGGAGATTAATAATAATACCTTGGATTTTTTGGTAGGCTACTCTTTTGAAAACCAAATTCTTAATTACTTTAATGGTTACCGACAGGATTTTCCGAGCAATGACTATACAGTGCTAGGAATGGGAGGTGCGGATAATCAGCTTTCTGGCGGATATGATGACGAATGGGCGATCCAGTCCTTATTTTCCAGGTTAAAATATAACCACGATGAAAAGTACCTATTTGAGGCTACTGTCCGATATGACGGTTCATCCAGGTTTCCTGAAAGTAACAAGTATGCACTCTTTCCTTCAATGGCATTGGGATGGAGAATATCAGAAGAGGACTTTTTCCAGAATGTAAATTGGGTGTCTGATCTTAAAGTTAAGGCCTCATGGGGTATGTTAGGGAATCAGAATATTGGGAATTACCCTTATCAGAGAGTGCTGCAGTCAGGACGGAATTACCCAATCGGTGGTGGCATTGCAACTGGTGCGGCTTATTCTACTTACAAAGATGCTGGCATCAAATGGGAATCCACCACGACCACAGATGTGGGGTTTGAAGCAGGCTTTTTTGAGGGCAAGCTCACTTTTAATGCCACTTATTTTAACAGGGCTACCACGGATATTCTGTTCCAGCCTTCTGCTAGTGTTTCCTCCGTATTGGGCGTTAGCATGAGTGAAACCAATACTGGTGAAGCCAAAAACTCAGGCTTTGAATTTGATTTGGGATACCGAAATAGAAGTGGGGATTTTGAATATTCCTTTGCGGGAAATTTTTCCTTGATCAATAACGAAGTGGTCACCCTTGGCTTGGGTAACGTTGAGCAGCCAAATGGCTTTGTGGGTAATGGTTCCAACTTGTTTATTGGCTATCCCATGGAAATGTACTATGGTTATCAATCAGACGGTGTGTTTCTTAGCCAAGAGGACATAGGTGATTGGCCCACTCAGACTGCTGTCAACCCTAACCCTCAGGCAGGAGATATTAGGTATAAGGACATCAGCGGACCTGACGGAGTACCGGATGGTAAGGTAGATCCCACCTATGATCGTACCTATCTGGGAAGTCGTATCCCAAAATATAATTTTGGTTTCAATTTCGGTCTAAATTACAAAAGCTTTGACTTTTCTGTCTTGATGCAAGGAGCGGCTGGTGTCAGTGGCCTCTTGAACAACTATGCGGGATGGGCATTTTTCAACTTGGGCAATATCCAGAGATGGCAGATGGAAGGAAGATTTGATCCCGATAATCCTGAGCGTTATCCTGATTATCCTCGTTTGGAAGTGATTACCAATAGTGGTACGCCAAACACAGTACTTTCTGATTTTTGGGTGATGAATGCCGCTTACCTTAGGGTGAAAAACCTTCAGCTTGGGTATACCCTTCCGCAGGCAGCTGCGGAAAGAATAGGACTCCAAAAGGCGAGGCTTTACTTGAGTGGAGAGAACCTGCTTTCCTTCAACTCCTACAGACAAGGATGGGATCCTGAAATCAATACTGCCGGAGCATATTATCCCATCTTGGCAACATATACTTTAGGTGTAAATATTAAATTCTAAGACCATGGCATTTCCTAAAATAACGCATAAAAAATCAAAAAGTATTTTCAAGTTACAGGTGGTTTTAAGCCTTGTTCTACTCTTGTTGTTTTCTTGTGAGGATAAGCTTTCCCAGTATCCATCAAATGCATTTGCCCAAGAAAATTTTTGGAGAACCGAATCGGATGCATTGATAGCATTGACTGGAATGTACCGAGGGGGCATTGAGTTTGGTACCCAGGTCGTGCCCAGTGATTGGTGGACTTATTGTGGAATGGTGTTTTTGGAATTGGCGACGGACAATGGTTATGATCGCCGTGGAGATAATTCTACCATTAACAGGCTGACCAATGGAACTCTGCTTCCCAATAACAATGTGATCAATGGTTATTGGCAAGGGTCGTATAAAAGAATAGCGATCTGCAATGATTTTCTGGAAAATATAGAGTCTGTAAACATGTCAACGGAAAAAATCCAAAGAATGGCTGCAGAGGCGAAGTTTTTACGAGCTACACAGTATTTCTACATGTCGCAGTTTTGGGGGGCTGTACCTTTGGTGACAGAAACTTTGACTCCCGAGGAGGCCAATAATGTGGTGAAAGCAGAGAAATCGGTTATTGTGCAGTTTGTTATTGATGAGCTTGCTGCTGCTGTTCAGGATCTGCCGGCTTATGGGGAGCTTCAGGCATCAGAAATGGGAAGAGCCAGTAAGCAGGCGGCATTGGCATTTCTGGGTAGGATATACCTTAGCGAAAAGAGGTTTACAGAAGCTTCTGCCGCTTACAAGCAAATCATTGATTTAGGGGATAATGAAATCGATCCTGATTATCAATCTTTGTTTAATCCCAATGGGGAAAATAGCTCGGAGAATATCTTTAGTTCGCAATTTGCTCCCGGGCAGGCACCGAATGCGTTGCCACAACATGCCTATCCTGCCATTTCCGGTGGCTGGCATTTTGTCAACCCTCTGGGCAGCCTGACTGATGCTTATGGTTTTGATGATGGCAGTCCTCTTTCTTATGACGACCCTCGGTTCAACTATGATGATATGGGTGAGAACAGAGATCCTCGGTTCAGGTATAATTTCCTTTGGAATAACAGTACCTTTGGATCAAATATCTATAACTGTCACCCGGATGCCACCAGCTCAGTTGACCAGCTGACTTACTCAAAGCAAGCAACCAGAAGTGGTTACGGCCTTAGGAAGTTTTTTGATGAGTCCTTTACAGGTAATTTACGCAATGATTATGGGGGAAATATTCCAATTATACGTTATGCGGAAGTACTGCTGAGCTACCTTGAAGCTGAGTTGGAAGCAGGCAATCCGATTACCCAGGAATTGCTGGACCAAACGATCAACGCAGTTCGTGGACGCGCATCAGTAGGACTTCCTGCCATTCAGGAGACCAATGCAGCAGCTTTGCGTCCAATACTGAGAAATGAAAGAAGAATAGAGTTGGCCTTCGAAGGAATCCGTTTATGGGATATTTTTAGATGGGAAATCGGTGAAGAAGTGTTGGTGGGTGATTTCTGGGGAGCTCCTTTCCCTGACTCTGAAAAATATGCTACTACATCCAAGAAGCTTGATCCGGATTTTAGGTGGTTTGTGACTTCAAAAAACTTCCGACCAGGGGTGGATGATCAATGGCCTATTCCAGAATCAGAGGTGAATATCAATCCTAACCTTGGACAGTAAGCAGATTTTGGTCATTAATTAATTTTTGAATTATGAAAAGAAGATACGCTGTTAAAGCCATTGCCTTAAGTTCTGTTGTTCCACATGTTCTGCTAGGAGGAGCTCCATTGAAAAAGGGGAAGGTGATTCCAGTAGCGCTAGTCAATAATAAAAGCTATGAAAGCTCTTGGCATCTGTGGCCAGATATGAAGTGGGTTGGCCCGGATTTTTGGGGAAACAGGTTACAAGATTGGGAAATCAGGAAGGGCAAAGCCACCTGTGTGGTCCAAGGTAATAACAGGACCCTATATACATTGTCTCATGAACTAGGTGATCAAGAGGGAGGTTTTGAGCTCAATGTTACCATGGATTGGTTGGCCGAAAAGGTAAGTTCAAGTTCAGATGTCTATGCAGGTTTTCGCCTAGGGGCAAAAGGGAAATTTGATGACTACCGATCAGCCGCGGTGTTTGGAAAAGGACTTGATGTTGGTGTCAGGGGAAATGGGGAGTTGTTTATTGGAGATAGTGAGGGGGCTGAAAGTATATCTTTGAACCAAACATTGAGGTTGAGGTTAGTGGCTGAGCCAAAAGCAGGCCTTTATCATTTGAAATTGACAGCCCTTTCTGAAAGTGGAGATACCTTAGCAGCGCATCAGGTTGAAGGGATGGCTTCGGCCACTGTTTCAGGAGCTTTGGCCTTGGTGTCTCATTTTCCAGGTGACTCCAAACAAGGAAGTGATCAGCCTTCCGTGGCGTTTTCCAATTGGGAATTAAAGGGAGCAAAAGTGTTGCAGTTTGAAGATCGGGAATTTGGGCCGATTTGTTTTGCGCAGTACACCCTGCATGATAAGACGCTTAAATTGAATGCCCAGCTGGCCCCGATTGAAGCCATATCGGGTAAGAAGATATCCTTGAAAGTAAAAACCAATGGAAAATGGGAGACGCTTCAGGAAAGTACAGTGGATCCCATGGGAAGGGTGGCACAGTTTAGAATAGAAAATTGGGAACAAGCCGATGCTGTTTCTTATCAGGTTCATCTGGAGCTGTCTCTTTTGGAGCAGGTAAAGGCCTATACCTATGAGGGAACCATCGCCAAGGAACCTACAGATATATCCCAAGTGAAAATGGCTGTGTTCAGCTGTAATGCAGATTATGGCTTTCCAGATGGGGAAGTCAGTGAACATGTGGCCAAACACCAGCCAGACTTAGCGGTGTTTTTAGGGGATCAGTTTTATGAAGGTACGGGAGGTTTTGGAATACAAACCTCTCCCATAGAAAAAGCATCCTTGGACTATCTCCGTAAATGGTACATGTTTGGTTGGTCCTACCGCGAAATATTCCGTCATATTCCCAGTGCATTTATTCCAGATGACCATGATGTTTATCATGGAAATGTATGGGGAGAAGGCGGGAAACATGCTCCCTCAGATGAAGGGTGGGGCTATGTGGCTCAAGATCAAGGGGGCTATAAAATGCCTCCGGAGTGGGTGAATATGGTTCAGAAGACGCAAACAGGTCATTTGCCAGATCCCTACGATCCAAGCCCTGTCAAGCAGGGGATTGGTGCTTATTATACAGATTGGATATACGGTGGTGTCAGCTTTGCTATTTTGGAAGACAGAAAGTTCAAGACTGCCCCAAAAAATGTTCTCCCTGAAGAAGCAAAAGTTACCAATGGCTTTATCCAAAACCGGGATTTCGATATCAAAAAATACTATGATATCGAAGCCCAGCTGCTGGGAGAAAGACAATTGGAATTTCTTGAAAACTGGACGGTAAATTGGCCCAATTCAGTACAGATGAAAGCAGTTTTGTCCCAGACCAACTTCTGTACAGTTGCTACTTTGCCTGAAGGAAGTATTATTGATAGTATTGTCCCAAAATTGCCTATTCCAGCGCCTGGGGAGTATGTCTCAGGAGATGCGCCGACATCGGATATGGATTCCAATGGCTGGCCTCAAAAAGGTAGGGATGAAGCCTTGAAAATTATCAGGAAGTCCTTTGCTTTACACATCGCTGGTGACCAGCATTTGGCCAGTGTGGTGCATTATGGGGTGGACGATTTCGGAGATTCCGGTTATGCTTTTGCAGGACCGGCCCTCAATAATCTTTTTCCTAGGAGATGGTGGCCCCAATTGAGTGATGATCATCAATCTTTGCCTGGAAAATCAGACAATACGGGAAATTTTCATGATGGCTTTGGAAATAAGATGACCATACATGCCGTAGCCAATCCTTCCCAAACAGGAAGGAAACCTGCCCTGATTTATGATAGGGCAACGGGATATGGCATAGTGACCTTTGACAAATCCGCCAGAACTATGAAGATGGAATGCTGGCCAAGATATGTAGATCCAGAAAAGAATCCTGATGGACAATATGAAGGATGGCCTGTTATGGTTTCTCAAGATGATAATTACTCCAGAAAGGCTGTTGGCTACCTTCCATTACTGAAAATAGAAGGTAAGCCGGATCCGGTGTTGAAACTGGTTAATGAAGCCACTGGGCAGACGGAATATTGCTTGAGAATCAAGGGAAATAGTTTTAGACCTAAGGTATTCGAAAAAGGAAAATATACCGCTATTATTCAGGAAGAGGAGTCAGGACAGTCTCAAGTGCTGGCGGGCTTAGTACTTAGCAATGAAGAGGGAGCCTTTCGGACTGTTTCTTTTAAAGTATAGGCAGCTTTCAGCTTATGGAAATAGAAAGAAAACAGCAGGTCATTGGCCTGCTGTTTTCATTTAACCCGTGAGTAGTTTTTAATTCTTAAGCGGTTTGCTCAGGTCAGGTTGGAGTTTTTTGCTGTAGGTATATTGATGAATTCTTTTAAAGAGATGACCTTGTAATTGTGTTTGGACAGGTATTCCAAATAGCTTTTGAACTGGGCTGGAGGTGGATTAATCCATAGATGCTCCAGGTCTGGAATATCATGAAAAGTCAAAACAACTATTTTTCCATTTTTAGACTTATTGAAGGCAGCCATGGTTTCCTTTTTATCCCCAGCTTGGGGAGTCCAACTTGGAATTAATTACTTCATTAATTTATACATCTCAGAAGCAGCCAAGAGAAAGCATCCCAAGCCATAATCTTCAAAGTCAGGTTTGCTGGTGTATGTTACCGGTTGACCATCTTTGGGCTCTTTTCCTGTTCCTTGAAGAAATCCCAAGTAGCCATTGTCATGAATAGCCTCATTGGAAATGGCTTTCCAAGCTTTGGTGATGGCGGGCATATATACTTCTTTTTCCAGAAGTCCATTGTTTACACCCCAGGCCATGCCATAAAGGAATAGCGCAGTGCCGGAAGTTTCCTTTCCTTCAAAATGGGTAGGGTCATGTAAACTGACATTCCAAAAACCATCTGTTCTTTGCACCGTCAAAACAGATTTTAACATGCGTTGAAGCATTTGTACATATTCAAATCTGTGAGGATCATCTTTGGGCAAAAATTCCAAAGTACGTACCATGGCTGCTACCACCCAGCCATTGCCCCGGGACCAGTAGCAATCATTCCCATTAGGTTCTTGGTAGGGAGGAAGAAAGTCTTTGTCTCTCCACCATAAATTATCAATAGGATTAAAAAGTCCCTGAGTGACCTTGGTGTCCATATACATCTCATACATGCGTTCTGAATATTTCTTGTCACCAGTCAGACTGGTCAATTGGGCAAAAACCGGCATGGCCATTTGCAGGGCATCGATCCAGTCCCAATCATTGATCTTATAGCTGGCTAACATTTCATCTATCGATGCCTGAATGTCTCGAATCCTTTCAGGTTGTGGATCCATTTCATACAGCATAATATAGGTTTGCCCAGCACAATGGTTGTCGGCATGGCGGGTCTGGGCGCCATTTCTTAGACCCCAATTGTGAGATTCCCCCCATTTAACGGCATAGTCATAATAGGCCTTGTCATTTTTCAAGGAATAAAGCGCCATCAACCCTTCATAGTAAACCGCACGGGTCCATAGGTTACTGGACCGTTCTCTATTGGTGATGACATTGACACCTGGATCGGGCCATTTGTCCATCAAATACTGATTGGTCAAGACCATTTGGTCCATGATCTCTTTTTGGCTGGGTAGCTCTTGGGCTTTTAAAATTCCTATACAGGAGATCAGTACTAGGCTGAATAAAATGGATTTTCTAATGCACATGATCATTTATTTATCTTGATTGATTCTGGGTTTTAATATGATACATCGATGATGTAATCGACCATTTTTATAAAATTAAGTATTTGGGATAGATTGCTTGTTCTGTAATGTCCTGTTTTCTGAAAGGAGAGGTTGGAAGTGGTGAAAAAAATGCTGTAAAGGAAGGTTTTGGTAGTCCTTTTAGGAGAAAATAAAAAATAATTATTTCAATAAAATATATTAAAAACAAAATAATGTATGTAAATAGTTTTAAATAAGGTTTGAAAATTAAGTTCAAACAGACTTGTCTGAAAAATGAGAATGACATATATTAAGGGAATATTAACAATCACCCAAATGCCATGAATTACTTGAAATTGAAAAAAGGGACCAGTTTGAGCTGGAAAACAAAGTTGCTAGTCTATTTGGCTACACTTTTAATTTGTGTGTTAGCTGCCAATTTCAGAACGGAAATTCAGCAAATCACAGGAAATTCCTACAGTGATAATGTGGAAATTTCAAGCATTGAGGAATAGAAAATAAAATTCTATAATGACCATTACGGCAAGATCTCAGGTCTTGCCGTTTTTTTTGCCTTGATTCTCTATTGGTTTTTTTCATCCTTGTCCATGTCTACGGTTTTAGGAACCATAACACCTCAGAAGAGTTACTAAAACATTTATTAATATTTTGTGGGAGAAAGTCCTAAGGATAGGATCATGGTATCCTGAATTTGTCCTCCTGTGCGTATCTAGTCACTTTTGTTGATGAATATCATAGGAGTTCGCTCCGAAGGAAAGTTTTTTGTGCGTGTCATTCCATGCACAATCATTAATGTATAAGCTCAAGAATTTGGCATAGCTAATGAAAAATTCGCGTTTAATTCTGCTATTAAGTATGGTTGGGATGTTTTGTGCTTCCTGTACCTGTTCAGTCAATTCCAGTAAGACCAGCATTACAAAAATACGATCTGAAAGTTTACGTTTTGAAGACGGTTTTTCCGCCACACTGGACCAGGATGTTTGGAAAGTAGAGATGGACAGTATGGAACATGCTTATGTGGGCACAAAAGAGGGAAAGCTGGTATTGGACAGTAAGGGAGGCCTCACGGTCTGGTTAAATAAGCAACTCAAGGGCAATATAGAAATAAGCTATAAAAGAAAGGTGGTAGTGGCAGATGGTCCCAATGATCGCTTATCAGACCTGAACCAATTTTGGATGGCGACAGATCCCCGAAATAAAAATTTGTTCACCCGTGGTGGAAAGTTCATGGAATACGATTCTCTCAGTATGTATTATGTGGGATTTGGAGGGAATGAAAATTCCACTACACGTTTTAGAAAATACCTGGGAGATGGAGAAAGAAAGTTGATTTTTGAATTAAACGATGATCTTCATCTACTAAAGCCCAACCACTGGTATGATATCAAAATTATTGTTGAAAATGGCCTGATAAGCTTTTGGGTGGATGGTGAGCTTTACTTTGAATACAAGGATGAAAGTCCGCTCCAAGAGGGGTATTTTGGCTTTAGACAGGTATGGTCCCACCAAGAAATTGATGACTTTAAGATAAGGGAAATCACAGACAATACCTTGCAAAATTGATCCCTAAAAATACTTAATCTAAAATAACCTATTTGATTTATGAATAAGCACTCTTCTTCCCGTAGAACCTTTGTAAAGCACTCGGCTTTATTATCCTCTTCCATTTATCTGGCACCGGGACTGTCCGAAGCCATGATCCCAAATCGGGATGGGATGGGCAAAGCGAAGGCTGTAGAAATAAGCGCTTTGGAAAGCGTCAAAAACAAGACTGAAAGTGGGGTGACCTTTGGGATACCTTGGCCAAAGGGGCAGGTAAAAAAGGAGGAATTTGTTTTAATGACCGAGGGAGGTTCCGAGCAAGCTGTTCAAACTTGGCCTTTGGCCTATTGGCCTGATGGGAGCTTGAAGTGGACTGGTCATGCCATCGCCGACTATGGTCTATTGGAGGGGCCTTTAAAATTAGCTCCGGGCAAAAAAGTCCCATTCAAAAAAACGATGAAGACGGTCGAGGAGGAAGACAAAATAATCGTTGATACTGGGCTTATCCGATGTCAGATTAACAAGAAAGGGACATATCTCTTGAAAGAGGTGAGCAGAAATGGCCGGCAAAGTTTGAAAAATGGCCGATTGGTCTTATTGCATCAGAATGGGGTCTTGGGAGAAAAGGAAAATATTAAGACCAGCTTATTTGAGGGATCAATAGATCAAGTAGATTTAGAACAAGCAGGTCCACTCAGGACAGTGGTAAAAGTGCAGGGAAAGCACGCAGCTGATGGTCATCCCAACTGGCTACTCTTTACCATTAGGTTTTACTTTTACGCTGGTGGTGCGTCCATTAAGACCATGCATACGATAGTGTATGATGGTGAAGAAGCAAAAGATTTTATTAAAGGCCTGGGGCTTCGTTTTGATGTGCCTATGGAGGATAAGTTACATGATCGTCATATAAGGTTTGCAGGAAAGGAAGAAGGGATTTTTGCTGAAGCGGTGAGGGGACTGACAGGATTACGAAGGGATCCTGGTCCTAAGGTGAAGGAAGCCCAATTGGCAGGTGAAAAGACACCCCCTACTAGTGAGTTCCCTGAAAATGTGTCCTCTCGATTACATTATATTCCGGCTTTTGGCGATTATACTTTGTCCCAAACGAGTCCTGATGCTTTTGCCATTCGAAAGCGGACAGCTGCCGGGCATTCCTGGTTAAAAGCTGGCTTTGGAGATCGTGCTCGGGGTACTGCCTATGTGGGTGGTCCTGCGGGAGGAGTGGCCTTTGGTATCCGCAATTTTTGGCAAAGCTATCCAGCACAATTGGATATCAGAAATGCTCATACAGAAAGTGCGGAAGTAAGCATGTGGCTATGGGCCCCGGATGCCCCGGCGATGGATCTGCGGTTTTACCATGATGGCATGGGACAGGATACTTATGAAAAGCAGTTGGATGCTTTAAATATTACCTATGAGGATTATGAGCCTGGTTTTGGAACGGCCAAGGGAGTAGCCAGGACCAGTGAGATGTGTATTACGGTTTTGGCAGAAACGCCGGACCACCAATTATTTAATGCCCTTTCCAATGGAGTCGAACAGCCCACTCAGGTGATGGCTGCTCCTGAATACCTGCATCAAGTAGGTGTATTTGGGAAGATTTGGGATTTGCCTGACAAGACTACGGCCAGGAAGGCACAAATTGAAGATTATTTGCAAGATCATTTTGATTTTTATCAGCAGCAGGTGGAAGACAGACGATGGTATGGCTTCTGGGATTATGGGGATGTCATGCATAGCTATGATTTTGACCGGCATACTTGGCGCTATGATGTAGGAGGCTTTGCCTGGGATAACTCCGAATTGTCTACTGATCTCTGGCTCTGGTATTATTTTTTGAGGACAGGTAAAGCAGAGGTTTTTAGAATGGCTGAGGCTATGACCAGACATACAGGAGAAGTGGATGTGCATCATCTTGGCCGCTTTGCCCCCTTAGGAAGCAGACATAATGTGCAGCATTGGGGCTGTAGTGCCAAGCAACTAAGGATTTCCACAGCAGCTAACAGGCGTTTTTATTACTATTTGACAGCTGATGAAAGAGTGGGAGATTTGATGGAAGAGCAAGTCAATGCAGCAGCTACCCTGAAGGCTATCCCTCCTACCAGAAAGGTGAGTAATAAATCCGTTTGGGAGACAGAAGATGATCCGCATAGTGTTTATTTGGGATTTGGTACAGATTACGGTGCTATTTCAGCAGCTTGGTTGACTGAGTGGGAGAGAACAGGAGATCCAAAGATCAAAGAAAAGCTAGTAAATAGTATGAAGACCATTGCCGCGCAACCTAAGGGTTTTTTCACTGGTGGTAGCCGGATGGATTTGAGAACAGGGAAATTTGAAATTCAGGAGCACCAAAGAGCTGGGGCTTCCCATTTGAGTGCTGTTTTTGGGTTGATGGAAATATGTGCAGAATTGATAGAGAATTTTGACATGCCGGAATTCGAAGCAGCTTGGGTGCAGTACTGTACATTATATAATGCCAGTTCGGAAGAACAGGAAAAGGCCTTGGGCAATGCCCTGGGCAAGTTGAATTTGGGGCAGGGGCATAGTCGTTTGACGGCTTATGCTGCCAAACGGACTAATGACCATGCATTGGCGCAGCGTGCTTGGAAGGAATTTTTCGGAGGTGCTGCGGGATATAAGTTTGAAAAGCCCAATGTATACCAAGTGGAGGGGCCAGAGGTGTTGAGGCCTATGGAAGAAGGAAGACTGTCCACCAATGCCACTGCCCAATGGGGATTGGCTGCCATTGAGTGTTTGGGCTTAGTTGGGGAAGAGTTAAAAGAATAGTC
Source organism: Echinicola marina (assembly GCF_020463795.1). NCBI lineage: Bacteria > Pseudomonadati > Bacteroidota > Cytophagia > Cytophagales > Cyclobacteriaceae > Echinicola > Echinicola marina. The sequence continues at coordinate 2,015,430 of NZ_CP080025.1, forward strand.
AATCATCATGTGCATTAAGTCTGGAGACAAGAGTTCAATTCTCATGACTCCTTATTCATTACTAAATAAAGAAAAAATGAAAAACATATTGATTTTGTTTTCCTCAATGGTTTTGTTGGTACTTGGCAATAGCAGTCATGCCCAAAAAGTGGTGGGTAGATCCTGGAAATTTGACTTTGGAAATGGAGCGATAAGTGAGGGCTACCAGCAAGTGTTGCCAGCCCATAAATACAATAAATCAAGGGGATATGGTTTTTTGGAGGGTAAGGAGCCACAGGCATTTAACCATGGTAAGGATGCATTGAAGGGGGATTTTGTCAGTAGTGATCGGCCATTTTTCTTTACAGTAGATGTGCCTGAGGGAAATTATGATGTAAAAGTAGTTTTGGGAGATCCTAAGGGAACTTCTTCTACGACCGTGAGGGCAGAGAATAGGCGCTTGATGCTGGACAAAACTACTACGAAATATGCCAGACAAGTGGAAAAAAGTTTTTCGGTACATGTTCGCTATCCCGAGATAGCAAGAACTGATCGCAAGGTGAGGTTAAAGAGCAGGGAATTGGATTACCTGCATTGGGATCATCAGCTGACATTGGAGTTCAATGGTGATGCGCCCAAGCTGGTGTCCATTGAAATAAGTCCCAATACCAAGGCGCCAACCGTGTTTTTGGCGGGTAACAGTACGGTAGTTGACCAAGCCTATGAACCTTGGGCGGCTTGGGGTCAGATGTTTCCTGTTTTCTTCAAACCCGGAAAAGTGGTCATCGCCAATCATGCAGAATCAGGAGAGACTTTTAAGGCCTTCCGTGGGGAAGGAAGATTGGATAATATCCTCAGTTTGATGAAGCCGGGTGATTATCTCTTTATGGAGTTTGCCCATAATGACCAGAAACCTGGGGGCAGTCATGTAGCACCTTTTACTACTTATCAAGAGATCATAAGGGAATATATTGCTGCCATAAGGGAGAAGGGTGGGATTCCTGTGCTAGTGACTTCCATGCACCGAAGGCGGTTTGATAAAGAAGGCAAAATCATCAATACCTTGGAGGAATATCCGGAGGCCATGCGGCAATTGGCCGAAGAAGACGGTATTGCTCTTATTGATCTCAATGCCATGAGCAAAGTCCTATATGAGGCTTGGGGTGAGGAATATTCTAAAAAGGCTTTTGTGCATTTTCCTGCAGGAACCTTCGAAGGGCAGACACAAGATTTTGCCGATGACACCCACTTCAGTACTTATGGTGCCTATCAGTTGGCCAGCTGTGTGGTAGAGGGGTTAAAAGCTACCAACTTAAGGCTCAAAAAGTACCTTAAAAAAGGATTGCCAAGTTATGATCCAGAAAACCCGCCCTCTTTTGAGGAATTTTACTGGCCATTGAGTACCAGGACTTCCATTATTAAACCAGATGGAGATTGAAAATATGCTTCTCAAGTATTTAGTATCAAGTACTGAATAGGGAGAAATGAGTGGGGAAACAAGAGAAAGCTGTTCGGGATTTCAAATTCTGAACAGCTTTCCTCATTTTGTGGCATGTCGTGACTAAGTTGTACCTAGTCCTCTGACTTGGTACATGATAAATTTGAGCCTCTGACTCAAAAAAGGAAGCGAACCAATGAAATTCAACTTTTCGTTTTGATCAATGAATATTTTTAAGTGTATAAATAACAATTAAATATTTTTCCTATATTTACCTTATTATTTATACGAATGGATGGTAGGATATGGAGTAAATACTGATTCCTTGTCGGAGCCATGAACAATAACATCTAATAATAACCTCAACGATGAACAAGCTAAACCCCCTAATGCTTGGAATACTGGCACTTTTGCTGCCATTATTGGGCCAAGCTCAAAACCAAACTACTCTTTTAGAAATTGACCTGAATGAAAAGGTCAGTGATGTCTCCCCCAATATGTGGGGATTGTTTTTTGAAGATATCAATTTTGCTGCGGACGGTGGCTTATATGCCGAAATGATCAAGAACTATTCTTTTGAATTTGAAAATCCCATGATGGGTTGGAGAAGAGTGGAGGACAATGGCGCAAAAGGATATGTTTTTAATAGGAATCATCCGAGCGGTGTCAACCATAAATACCTGCGCTTGCAACGCTTAAATAATACAGGAAATTTTGGGGTAAGTAATGAAGGGTTTCGTGGAATGGCCGTCAAAGAGGGGCTAAAGTACACGGTGACTTTTATTGCTAAACTGGCCAAAGGGGATGATTTAGCCCTTAGCACAAAGTTACTGGCTGGTGGAGCGGTAATTGGAGAAGGTTTCGTAAGTGGTTTTACCAGTAAATGGGCAGAATATGAGATAGTAATGACGGCAACCAAAACCTTGGACGGAGTAGGATTTCATGTTTTGCTGGAAGGAGAAGGAGAACTTGATATTGATATGATCTCTATGTTCCCGGAAGATACTTGGAAGGGAAGAAAAAGAGGCTTAAGGAAGGATTTGGTGCAATTGCTCGCCGATATGGAGCCGGGGTTCTTGCGTTTTCCAGGTGGTTGTATCGTGGAAGGTTTTGATTTGGAGAACCGTTATGAATGGAAAAAGACCATTGGAGAAATGGAGGAGCGCGAGGTGATCAAAAACAGATGGAATATTGAGTTTGCGCACCGTACCACGCCCGATTATTACCAGTCTTTCGGTATTGGTTTTTTTGAATATTTCCAGTTGTCAGAAGATTTGGGCGCAGAACCCCTGCCTATTTTGAGTTGTGGCTTGGCCTGTCAGTTTAATACGGGAGAGCAGGTGGCTATTGGAGCCTTGGACGAATATGTCAATGATGCCTTGGATCTGATTGAATTTGCCAATGGACCTGTAGACAGTAAATGGGGTGCCAAACGGGCAGCAATGGGGCATCCTGAGCCTTTTGACCTGAAGTTTATTGGTGTAGGCAATGAAAACTGGGGGCCACAGTATATTGAGCGGGCAAAGATTTTTGAGAAAGCCATCAAGGCAGCCTATCCAGAGATCACCATTGTATCCACTTCGGGCCCTTTTCCTGATGGCCATGAGTTTGATTACCTATGGGGAGAGTTGAAGGAGATGGATGCAGAACTGGTGGATGAGCATTATTATAGGCCACCATCCTGGTTCAGGGAGAATGCCAGAAGGTACGATGATTATGACCGAAATGGTCCCAAAGTTTTTGCCGGAGAGTATGCTGCCCATAGTACTACGGTCAGCGAATCTTGGAAACGCAATAATTGGGAAGCGGCCTTGTCAGAAGCGGCCTTTATGACGGGTTTGGAGAGAAATGCTGAGGTGGTAAGGCTGGCATCCTATGCGCCACTTTTTGCCCATGTAAATGGCTGGCAGTGGAATCCTGATTTGATCTGGTTTGATAATCTCAGGTCTTATGGTACGACTAATTATCATGTGCAGAAATTATTTTCGACCAATAGAGGCACAGATGTATTGCCAATTACTGCAGATGGAAAAAGCTTGGCAGGAGAGGATAATTTGTATGCTTCTGCCGTATTAGATGAAGATAGTGGTGAAATGATCTTCAAGATTGTGAACACATCTACAGCGGCTAAAAAAGTCAGCATCAAATTGGATGGAAAATATAGGGGCAATGGAGAAGGTGTTTTAATTGAAATGGCCCATGAGGACTTGGAAGCATTTAACTCATTGGAGAATCCTGTCGCAGTAGAACCGCAAGAAAAAAGCTTTATAATCAGTAAAAAGACAATTGAGTTGGAGCTCAAAGGACAGTCTGTAAATGTCGGGAAAGTTAAATTGAGTAAATAGAAATAATATTGTTTGATTGGGAGAGGGCCAGCCGAGAGGTTGGCCTTTTTTCATGCCTAAGAATTGACGAAGTATTGAAGGAAGTTTTAATTATTAGGGAATCTGTGCTATTTTACTAAAGAATAATCAGGATAAAGTCTGAGGTTTTGAACGAAATATGAGGATAAGAACGGTATATAGGCTCTTTTTAGGTGTTTTTTTGGTGATGTTAATGCTGGCATGCTCCAGCTCAACAAAAAAGCAAAGAATGATCCTTGACTTCAATAAGGGCTGGTATTTTAAATTGGGGGACCATCCCAATGCCCTCAATGCAGATTTTAATGTTTCTAGCTGGCAGGAAGTTACTTTACCCCATGACTGGAGCATAGCGGGGGATTTCAGTGAAAATCACCCCACTACTGTGGCTGGAGGTGCTTTGCCAGCAGGAAAAGCTTGGTATAGAAAGACTTTTTTACTTCCAAAAGAAGCCGTGGAACAAATTATTTGGATAGAATTTGATGGGGTATACCGTAATAGTGAAGTTTGGATCAATGGGCATAGATTGGGGGAAAGACCAAATGGTTATAGCTCCTTTAAATATGATTTGTCCCCTTACTTAAATTATGGCGATGAGGCCAATATCCTTGCCGTAAAGGTGGACAATGCTGACCAGCCCAATTCTAGGTGGTATACTGGATCTGGTATATACAGGAATGTTCGATTGGTAAGGACAGAGAAAATCCATATTGATCATTGGGGGCTTTTTGTGAGTACTTCCCAAGTGAGCCAGGAACAGGCACAGGTGGATTTGGAGGTAGTCATTAAGAATGAAGGTCTCGTTCAAAGGCATTTGACTTTAGAAACCAGGATATTGAATAGTGAGGGGCTTGAAGTGGCACGCCAAACTACAAAAGAGACGGTTTTAGGAAATCAGCATGCTGAGATTATTCAGGAAATCAAGGTGGATAATCCGCAATTATGGTCGATTGAACATCCTTATTTATACCAAGTGGAGACGAAAGTATATGCTGGTATACAGCTAATGGATGATTTGACAACACCTTTGGGGATACGTTATTTTAAGTTTGACCCTGAAAATGGATTTTCTCTGAATGGCCAAGCCATGAAAATTAAGGGGGTTGCCATGCATCATGATCTAGGAGCCCTAGGAGCGGCAGTAAACAAAAGGGCCATTGAGAGGCAATTGAAGATATTGAAGGAAATGGGCGTCAATGCTATCAGGACAGCCCATAATCCTCCAGCTCCTGAATTATTGGATTTATGTGATCAAATGGGCTTTCTTGTGCAAGATGAAGCTTTTGATGTTTGGAAGGAGGGAAAACAGGAATCTGATGGACACATATATTGGGAACAATGGCACAGAAAGGATTTAGAAGTTATGGTCCTAAGAGACAGAAATCATCCATCAGTGATCATGTGGAGTATAGGAAATGAAATCCCAGAGCAATATGACAGTGCAGGAATCAGTATAGCCAGTGAATTGGCAGGGATCATCAAAGAGCTGGACATGACTCGGCCTATAACAGCGGGCTTGAATGAAAACAGGCCAGGAAAAAACTTTGTGGTTCAGTCGGCTAGTTTGGATGTTTTAGGATTTAACTATAGACATAAGGACTATTCGATGCTGGATAATTGGTATCCAATGATGAATTTGATTGCTGCTGAAGGAATGTCTGCATTGGCTACCAGGGGACATTATGAAATGCCATCTGATAAGATTATTCGCATGAATAGCCTTGAGAAAGAAAGTATGGAAGATGAAGATTATTCCATTTCATCTTACGATCATGTGTCAGCTGACTGGGGCAGTACCCATGAAGAAACTTTAAAAGCGCTGAAGGGCAAAGATTATATTTCAGGGGTTTTTGTTTGGGCCGGATTTGATTATTTGGGAGAATCTACTCCCTATCCATTTCCTGCAAGGAGTTCCTATTTTGGTATTGTGGACTTGGCTGGTTTTCCTAAGGATGCTTATTATCTCTACCAAAGTGAGTGGACAGATAAGCCGGTTTTGCATTTGTTTCCACATTGGAATTGGAAGAAAGGTGAGCAGGTGGATGTCTGGGCTTATTATAGTCAAGCGGATGAGGTGGAATTGTTTTTGAATGGAAAATCCCTTGGAGTAAAGAAGAAGGAAGGAGATGCCATGCACGTCATGTGGCGTGTGGATTTTGAGCCGGGTTCACTGAGATTGGTATCCAGGAAAAATGGTGAGCAGGTTTTGGAAAGGCAGGTGCACACTGCTGGGGATCCTGATAAGGTACTTTTAACTCCAGATAGGAGGGAGCTGTCAGCTGACGGAAAGGATTTGTCTTTTGTTACGGTCAGTGTGGTGGATAGTAAAGGGGTCTTGGTACCCCATGCGGATAACCTGATCCATTTTGAAGTGAAGGGAGCGGCTAAGATTGCCGGGGTTGATAATGGTTATCAGGCTTCTTTGGAATCTTTTAAGGCAGATCATAGAAAAGCCTTTAATGGTAAATGCCTGCTGATCGTTCAAAATAATGAAAGCAAGGGAGAAATTGTCATAAGGGCTAGCTCTGACGGGCTAAGGGCTGCTCAGACCACCCTTACTTCAGATTAGCTTTTAATTTTTGTTTCACGCAAAGCCTACAAGGACTAGCAATGGAAAATCTGCGCGCCTTGCGTGAAACATGAATTACTTAATAAGAATAGCTTACCTGACTGCCTTTTTCTGTATCCAAGGCTACTTTGGCAAATACTCCGATTTCTTGCTGGAGCTCTTCGACATGAGAGATAATTCCCACGATCCTGTTTTCATGCCTTAGGGATTTGAGGGTTTCAAAGACGGTCCTTAGGGCATTTTTGTCCAAGGCGCCAAAGCCTTCGTCCAAAAAGAAAAAGCTTTGTTCTGCCCTGTTCAGTGATTTTACCTTTTCCGCCAATGCCAAAGCCAGGCAAAGGGATGCCTGAAAAGTTTGTCCGCCTGAAAGGGATTTTAACAATCTCCTGTTTCCTCCATTTAAGTGATCGATGATCCAGAAAGTATTGGATTCATCCACATCTAGGCTCAAACTGTTTTTGGACAATTTCATAAAACGCAGGTTGGCCGTTTGTACCAATTCCTTGAGGTAGATATTGCTGACATATTTTACAAAGCCGCTTCCCTGAAACATCCTGTTAAGTTCGTTCAGGTTGCTCTCTCTGTTTTCCACCTCTTGAAGGGATTTTTTCAATTGACTTTTTTCATCCAGCTTAAGTTTGATCTCTCCTATTTTATTGGTCAATAGGGATAGGGATTCTTGGATTTCATGCAGGGTGTTTTTAGCAATTTTGTATTCCTCTTGCATTTTTTCAAAGCTTTCAATTGAAAACTCCATCACCGCTTGATCGGCTTTGAGTTCTTGGATTTTCACTTTGAAAAGGTCTCTTTGCCTATCAAATTCCTTGATTTCCTCCTCCAATTGCTTCGGGTCAATCTGACTGGCCAACAGCTGTTTGACTGTTGTGGCATCTTTGAATGCATGGCTTTCCAAACTCAAGGCCAGTTCATCCTTTAGCTTTATCAACTTTCCTTTTACCTCTTCCAGTCGATTTTGGTAATTCTTTAGGTTGGTGAGGTTGGTAGTTTGTTTTTGTTTGGCTTCATTAAGGGCATCTTGCGCCCGTGGGAGATTCACTTCCAGCTCATCCAAAAAGGTTTTTACTTTTGAGATGTCCTCGTCGATTTTTTGGGCTGAGGTACTTTGGTATTTTTCCAATAGATCCTGATAATTGATTTCGGCCAATTTGGTCTCGATCTTTGTGTCTAGGGTCTTTGCTTTATGATCTATGGCCTGCAGCTTTTCAAGGTCTTTTTCGGCCTCTGTTAAGAATTGTCTATGGTTTGTTTGTAGTTTTTTAAGGCCGGAGCTTAGCTCTTTTTCTGTTTGGATTTCATGTTTGGCCGATACAAGCCTGTTTTCTATGGCTTCCTGATCCTTTAAGCCCAGCACTCCAAACTGTTGGATTAAAGTTTGGTTTCGTTCCTTTAGTTTTTGGATTTCAGTGAGCTTTTCGGCTTTATTGGCTTGGGCGTTTTGTTGTCCGATCAGGAGCTTTTCATGCTTGGATTGGGCCTGTCTATACTGCTCCAGTTTGGTCTTTTTTTTCTGGATTTGAAGCTCATTATTGCTTAGCTTTTCCTGATCAAAATTATGGGAAAGTGGGGTAGGATGGTCCAGGGCTCCGCAAAGAGGACATGCCTCACCTGCTTGAAGTTGGTTGGCATAGGTAAACAGTCCCTGCTGCTGTAAAAGCTTTTCCCTTTCCTTTTCCAATAAGGAAAGCTGGGTGTTGCTTTCTTGAAGCAATGTGCCAAAATCAGTATGGTTGATATGGAGTTCGGTCAATAGGGATTTTACCTCATTTTCTGATAAGGCTAAATTTTCTTCCAAGCTGTTGAGCTGCCTCTCAAGACTTTGGAGGTTGCCGGCATTTTGTCTCATTTCCACCAAGGCAGCCTCCATTTTGCTGATTTCTTCCATGGAAGGCACCTTCAGGTTGTCCAGCTTTTGCTCTTGCTCCTGGATGGCCTTTTCCATCTCGGTTTTCTTGGATTGAAATTCCTGACTGTTTTTGGTTAATCGATGCAATTCTTCCTGAAGGGATTGCTTCTCAAGGCCAAGTTGGTTAAGGTTTTTGATCTGTAATAAATCCCTGATACGAGCTTCGCGCTCTCCTTTTTTTCTATACTCTGTGTATAATTTATTGTACCTGGCTTCTTTCTGTTCAATTTCCTGTTCCAATGTCGATTGGAAACGTTCGCAGTCCACGACGCTTACCCTATACTTTTCCTCTTCCGTTTCTTGCTCTTTGATTTGTTCGAGAATAGGTTTTAGGTAGGTTAATGCTTTTTGATATTGTTCCAGGTGTTCACGCTTTTGCTGGAATACCGGTATTTTTTCTTCCAGGCTTTGCCATTGGACAAGAAGCTGTTTGAGTTGTCCTGCTTTTTCTTTGATGGATTGGCCTTTTCTTAACTCTTGCTCCTTCTGGTCCACGAGCTTTGATTGGCTTTCCCTTTGGTCAGAAAGGGATTGCTGGTGTTCAAGGGATTGCTGTAAAACCTCCTTGGTATAAGTGTCCAAGCCTTCCAACTTGGTGTTGAGAATCGTTTTCTTTTCCCTTTCGGCACTGAGTAATCTTCTGGTCCTGTCGGCCAAGTCGAAGCGTTCCAGACCGAAAAGCTCCTTCATCATATCTGCCCTGTCTTTGGGCTTTTGTTCGATAAACTCCCTGAATTTTCCTTGGGGAATAATGACCGTCTGGCGGAAGTGGGACATTTTCATACCCAATATTTGCTCGGCACCCATTTCCAAAGGCATCCATGAACCGTTTTGTTGTTCATAAAAAGTATGGGTGGCCGGTTTGATGTCCTCAAACTTTTTGGGGTTCCTTTTGGCCAGGTAGCTGGCCTTATATAATTGTTGGTTGTTTTTTCCCGCCTTGAATTCCAGGTTGATGGAGATGGCTTGGCTCTGGAGGTTGACCATGCTGTTTTTCTCTCCTTTGCTGGCCAGCCTTTCCGTATTGCCATAAAGGGCCAATAAGATGGCTTCCAAGACAGAGGATTTACCACTGCCAACTGCCCCGAAAATGCCAAATAGGCCTGCTCCTGTAAGCTGGGTGAAGTCGATGCTTTGTTTTTCTTTATAGGAATATAATCCTTCGATTTCCAGTTTGATAGGGATCATTGATCTTCTTTTTGGCTGATGATTTCGTTAAAAAGTGTTTTGATTTCCTCATTGGGAGCGATGCCCTTGGCGCTTTGGTAAAAACGGGAGAAAAGTGTGCCCATATCCTGACCAAGGTCCTCGGCCTGCAGGCTATTGTCCTGGCTTTGTTCCAGGTCCGAGAGTTTAGGGATCAGGCTGACGATGCCATCATGGGCTTTCATGATGGCCTTTCTGGTGGCCGCGTCTATGGAGCTGTCGGTTTCAAAGGTGATTTCTACAAAGCAATAGGGATTGGCTTCCAGCCATTTGAGGGTATCCGCCAAACTGCTAAAGGATTGTTGGTATAGGGGGCGTCCTTGTTCCAAAGCTTGGGCTGTGTAGCTGACGGGTTTTCCTGGTTCTGCCTCTACCAGGACCACTTTTTTCTCTTGATTGGCCTCGCTGAAACTATAGGCCAAAGGGGAACTGCTGTACACGATGGGGCAGGGAGAGTGGTCCGCAGCATGGTAGCGATGTAAGTGCCCCAAAGCTGCATATTGGATGCTTTCAGGAATAAGATGGGTATAGATGGCTTGTGCTCCCCCAACATGGAGGATGGGGCGCTCGCTTTCCGGTTCGGCTTCTGGCTTTTCGCCTTCCTTGATAAAGAAGAAATGGCCCATAAAGAGGTTTACACCTTTTTCATCACAGTATTTGTCCGCAATCTCCTGCCATTTTTCTCCGAGTACATTTCGTAACTCCGCTTCTTTGTCCTCCTCTCCGAGATAGGTTTTTAGCAAAACTTCATTGGCATAGGGAGCAAGTATGAGCCTGATGGGGAAATTATATGTTGGAAGTTTGAGTTCCACAAAGCCTGGAGCCGCTTGAGTAATTTCGATGCCGCTGTCCAATGGACCAGTGCTGAGCACTTGGTCGTATTGGCTGTAGAAAAGTATACCCAGTTCTTTGGCCAATGGGTTGGGGGCACTGATAAACTGGGTGCTGTCATGGTTGCCAGAAATGGCAATAATGGGCCTTTGACCATCCATGGAGAGTCTTTTCAGGCTTTTGTACAATAATTCCACTGCCTCATGGCTGGGGTTAAAGGTGTCAAAAATATCCCCGGCAAGGAGTACCAAGTCTACATCTTCACGATCTGCAATCTGTATGATCTCTTCTAAAACTAGCTCTTGCTCAGGCAGTCTGGAATATTCTTGAAGGCGTTTTCCTAGGTGCCAATCGGCTGAATGTAAGATTTTTAGCATATTTTAAAAATGCATATTTTATGTTTTGAATAAAATTCAGATTAAATTTATGCGCTTAAAATTTGTGAAGCAAACCTATTTGAAGGCGATGACAGTATTTGGCATTTAAATTGAGTAGGCCAATTCTTATGAAAAAAGCTTGGTGTTTAATTGTGTGCTTGGTTGCATTGATGGGCTTTAAGGCAACTGCACAGCCGACCATGGTGGCCTCGGATTCGACCTTATTGATAGAGAAAGGAATTGCCAGTTATTACGGGCGTTTTTTTCATAACCGAAGGACGGCCAATGGGGAAATTTTTGATATGGAAGGGATGACTGCTGCCCACAAGCATCTTCCATTTGGGACCATGGTGAGGGTGACCAACCTGAAAAACGGCAAGGAAATCGTCGTTAAGATCAATGACCGCTTACCCCAAAACTCAAGACGGACCATAGATCTGGCCAAGGGGGCGGCCAAAAAACTGGGCATGATACAAATGGGGCTGGCACCGGTGCATATCAGTGTGCTGAAGCCTGCTGCAATGGCCCATCTAATTGATTATTATGAGGATGAAACCCCTGAAAGCCTAAGGTTAAGATTGTACTATGAGCCCATTGAGGTAGAAAAAGATCTTGAATCCCTTTTTAGCTGGACAGCTTTGGAGCTAAGCGATGATGAGTAGCAATTGTTTAGTACTAAGTATCAGGTATCAAGTACAAAGTATGGAGAAGATAGAATAAAGAGGAAAGAACAAAGAGTAAAGAGGAAAGATTTATCACAAAGTTCTCGGAGGAAGCTCAAAGGTTGGAAGGGTTTAATTTTTCCCAAAAGACTCATGGATCTCTGTGAAGGCGCTGTGTTCTCTGTGTTTCCATTTTTAGTCTAATTTTTCATTTCAAGAATAAAGACTTCAAATCTCAGGTCTCAAATTGGTATCTAGTAGCAAGACGCTAGTATCAAGTGTGGAGAGGAAGGAGGAAAGAATAAAGAGGAAAGATTTACCACAAAGTTTCAGATGAAGTTCAAAGGTTGGAAGGGTTTAATTTTTCCCAAAAGACTCAGGGATCTCTGCGGAGGCTCTGTGTTCTCTGTGTTTCCATTTTTAGTCTAATTTTTCATGTCAAGAATAAAGACTTCAAATCTCAGGTTTCAAATTGGTATCAAGTATCAAGATGTAAGTATCAAGTGTGGAGAGGAAGGAGGAAAGAATAAAGAGGAAAGATTTTATCACAAAGATTTCGGAGGAAGCTCAAAGGTTGGAAGGGTTTAATTTTTCCCAAAAGACTCATGGATCTCTGTGGAGGCTCTGTGTCCTCTGTGGTTCCAATTTTAAGTCTAATATCTCCAATCTCATTTCTAATATCTCAATACTCAATACTCCCTACTAAGCTCTACATTACATACTCATCATTGATCGGACTCACTGGAGCTGGAATATGTTCTTCATGGATCAATTCCAGTAAGTTGATCTCAATGGTCCGGGTGATCTGGTCCAGGGGGATGCCCATAGGGACAGGCTCAAAGGGGTCCACGATGGCCTTACCAATAAAGTGAATGGTATGGAAGACATAACCAATGATGGTTCCAAAAACAATGGCCCTCCAGCCTACGGTAGGAGCTACGGACAAGGTAAAGGCAATATTGAACAGCCAGATAAACATCTTGGTATAATAATTATAAGTGGTAGGGAAAATGGTGCTTTTGATCCGTTCAGATTTGCCCATTTCATCACAGAAACTGGTAATGGCTGCATTTAGCTCCAAAAACTCAAAGCCATCTATCAAGCCATCCCTTTTCCAGCTTTTGAGCTCCATGGTCTGTAGGCTGAGTATGGCATTGTGTTTATTGCTTTCATTTTTGATGATATCAAGATCACTTTGAATGAGGTATTTACGGTATTCCTCTTGATGGCTTCCCCGTAACTTTTCCTTTAGGGCATATAAAAAGGCGATATGGCGTTTCACAGTATATTCCTTCATCAGTTGTAGATTTTCTCCATGGAAGCTTTCATTGGCGGTAGGGAGGTGTATAATGTTCCGTGCCCAGGTCCTGGAGCTATTGACCAAAGCCCCCCAGATTTTTCGAGCTTCCCACCAGCGGTCATAAGCCTGGTTATTGTTGAAACCAATAAAAAATGCCAGGGCAGTGCCCAAGATGGTGGGGACAATGCCGGGCATTTCAAAATGGTACTGGATAAAATACCAGTAGAACAAATAGGCCATCGAACAGGTGAAAGCCACCATAAGGGTGTTTTTCCAGGTTCCTCGGACTATCCTTCCCAGTCTTATGTTTTGAGTGATGATCATTTGCAGGCTGTTTATGCTTAGGGTAACTAACTAATTTAATAAAAATATATTGGACCTCAGGTATTGGATTTTAGACTTTTCGCCTAAGAGGATCCAAAGTCCTGTAGCTTACAATAAAAATCTGTTACCCCTCAATGCCCTCTGTTGTTCAACTTTATGGATTATAAGCATCTATGAAATAGTAGGGGCTAGGAGCAAAATACTTTTAGTGCAAAGGCCTAGAATAGCCAAGGTCTTATATAAATTTAGGGAATTATGGCTAAAATATTTTTTCGATCCAAGGAGTAATTTTACCTTTTTAGGGATTATTAAGGTAAAAGGTTGCGATTGTTTGACCCAATAAGATGAAAATTGAAAGTGATTTTGGGCCCTTTATCTTATTGTTGAAAGTAAAACAACCGTTTTGTAGATGTTTCATTTGGTTAAAATATCTCCATTTTTCATAAGGATTTAATTCAGTTTTAGGGTCTGCAGATAAATATGATTAGGTAAACTATGAGAACAGCTTTTTATGTGGTCATTCTTGTGACACTTTTTACTTCCTGCGGCAACTACCTGAAAAGATCCCATCAGGATATCTACAACTTCAGTTTTGATAAGTACAATAGTTATTTGACCACTGAAGGGAATTGGCAGTTTGGTGGTTGCTATATGGGTATGTTGCATCATGATACGATCAATGTAAAAGAAGGCTATGCTTCCGGAAAAATCGAGGTGCAGAGCCCTAAGTACTTTAAAGAAATGCCCTATTACGTTTTTCAAAAGGTTCCCTTGCCTGGTGACGCAAATAAAATCAATATTTCTTTTTGGATGAAGACCAGCCTTCTGGCAGAATCCAATTTCACAGTAGTGGTCCAGGACCAAGATAAAGTCACTGTAAATCATCAAAAACTATCCCTATCGAGAAGTAAGGATTGGAAACTGGTCAACACCCAATTGACTTTAAAGGACGGAAAGGCTATTTTCTTGAAGTTTGATGTTAACCCTGAAGGAATCCTCTGGCTGGATGATATGGAGATCACAGTTGATGGAAAGGATTATTATGAGTATTTGGATGAAATTATTGACCTCCAATCTGAACAAGAAACAGTAAAAAATGAGAGTATAAAAGAGTTTCCATCAGAGATAAGAAACATCATAGAGGATATTGGTGATAGCAGAATCATTGGGCTTGGCGAAAGCAGCCATGGAGTAGAGGAAATGCAGGAGGCCAAAAATGAAATGATAAAGGCCTTGATTGAACATGGCAGTTGCAGTTTGGTGATTTTTGAATTACCGGATCTTTTCATGCTAAAAATGAATGACTATGTTTTGGGAAAGGCTGAAGAAAGTTTTCCTCAAAAAATGCCTCAGGTTGGCTTCTTTGGATTAACAGTTAAAAACAAAGAACTGTTTGATTGGATAAGGGAGTATAATCTTAAAAATAAAACTAGGATATCTGTAGCAGGGATGGATATCTCTTTGAAATGGCGTGAGTTGGTGGAAAAGAAAATAAAAGAATACAAAGAAGGAAGTTACTATAAAGGATTATGGCACCATTCAAGCAAGTTGTACCCTGATAGCCTTTGCAACTATATCAAAAATAACCAAAAGGGACTGGAAGCAGAAGCTGGCAAATCAAACTACAGGCAACTACTAGAATATTCACGAAGGTACAATCAGGCTTTAAATGTCACTTCCACTCAATCTTATGATCAGCTAAGGGATTCGATTATGGCCAGTAATGTGATCAGGCTTGTTGAAGAACGCCTTGAAGAAAGAGAGCAGGCAGTCATCTACGCACATCTATCACATATTAACAAGCAAAAAGTAAATAATTCTGATTTTGTCTCTTTGGGCAAGCGACTGGCAAATCATTTTGGAGGCCATTATTTTGCAATTGGGATTTTGGTTGGAGAGGGAGAAGTTCAAGGAATGCCCGGATATATTAGTGGAAATAACAAAACAAGTATTCAAGAACTGGCTTTACCTCATCCTTTAAGTATAGAAAAATACTGTATGGATCAGTCAAGCTTCCCTTTCTATTGCAATATTCGTGACATTCCTTCGCTTAAAGATCAAATGCTTATGTATCGATTTGTGGGAGGACTCCCTAAGGAGAATCAATTTTTCCTGGGTAATGTTTCCCAGAGACTAGATGGAATCATTTGGTTCCCAAAAGGATCACCTTTAAAACTTTTACCCTACTTTAATGAATTTATGTAATGAGCTGAAGAAGCTTAATTAGACAGCTGAGCTTTAATTTAGTTGATCATTCAGTGGGATTATGCTAGAGTTTTTGGCTTGACCCCCGTACTAGGTTTAGATTGTATCTACACCTTTCTATCCTAGGAATTTGTAATTCCAGTATGGATCAATGCTTTTCTGTTCTTATCAGATAAAAATACCCCAGGTGGGGTATTTTTTGTTTACAATATATTTCCTTGTTTTAAAGATTAACATTTTAATGAGCAGTATAAATGGTGTACTGCTACTTTAATGAATGATAAGATTTGAGTTTTTATAAGGGGGTAATAGAGCTACTTCCTTCAATTAAAAATTTTTAGACTTATGTTTTCTAACTATATAAGGCCAATTATGATTTTCTTGATCTTCGGGTTATTTAGTTGTAATAATGGTAAATCGCCCATTATATATCCTGAGGACCTAGAGCACCTCAGTCTTGAAAATACATCAGATAGTATTTGTATGACATGTGACCACCAGATACTCATCTATCACAATTTTGATAAAAGTAGCCTCCATATCTTTTCTCCTAAATTTCAATGGGCTGAGCTAAAAAGTAAATATCCTGATGTGGGTATTGTATCGATATTTGAAGGAAAAGACAAAGAATTTCTTATTAAAGAATTAACCAAACTCGAATATCCATGGCCTATTTTTTATGATAAAAATAGACAGTTTTTTAGCTTAAATCAGCTTGATACAGTTGATAAGAAAAATAAGAACTTTATTCCGTTCCATTTAAAAGATGGAATAGCTATTTCGGGTGCGGAAGTAGGAGTTTTTCCATATTTGGAAGAAGAATTGAACAAAATTCTTAAGATTGAAGACTGATTTTATTTTAATAGGTCTGTGCTTTTCTCGACTAGGAGTGAGAATAGATTGTAAAATGTTGAATGGTATTGCATGAAATTGATAATGGGGCATTTCAAATACCAGTTATTATAAGGTTGATCTTTTTAACGATATTCATGGCATGACTTTGAGTAATGCCATGAATATTTAAGTATGACTTCTTATATTTCAATCCTTTCAATTCATCTTCAAACGTTTAAATGCCTTACTGAATAGATCATAATTCTCCAGATCCAGTGGTTTACAGGTCTTTCTTCTTCTTACAGGTTTTCCCTTCCTTAGTGCACGTAGTTCCCTTGATTTAGGGTGGAAATACCGTACTTCATCATCTTGGATATAGCTCACCTTTTTGTCCATATATCCACTGGCATGATGCCTGATCAGCCAATACTCATCCTTCTCCTTACTGATCAGGGTTCGGTCTCTAGTATGCTTATACACAGATCCAAATGGAAAGAATTGCTTATTGTACCAGCTGGCATCCAAATCAAAGCTAAATCCGAACATCAAGGAAGTATTAAACCAACACAGTTGTAAATCACGGATCAGCTCAAATAAGGACGGGTAAGACATCTCCATGATGAGCTTTTGATATCCCTCAAAAGGAACCTCTTTTTCATGAACTGGGCTGACTGTCCAGACAGTTTTACTGGTATCTAGCCTGAGCTTTCCGCTGTGAAGCATCCAGGTCAGATGAACCAGTTGATAGGAAAAACTACTGGGATGTTCCATCTCTTCCTCTCCGAGTTTAGTGACTTTTCTGGCTTCTAATACCTCCAGAAAAAAATCCAAAAGGGATGCCTCGTCAATTTCATATATTGAAAAATATTCTCTATTTATCATGGTACTTATAGTTCAATTAAAACAGTCAAACTTTCATTCTGATTTCCAAAAAAAATCACTTTATAAATTCGTGAAAAAAAGTCATATTTTCAATTAACACTCTTGCGAAGGTTTATTTGTCACTATTTACGTCATTGTTCTGGTATTGAAATTCTAAAAAGGACGAAGTCCTATTCGATATGAGATCTTTAAAAAAAGATACTTTAATGTCAACTGATTAAGCTAAGTTTTGACTCTTAGTTGTTTTTAAACAGATTGTGTTGATTTTTACCCGTTGATTAGTTAAATTTTGTATTGAGTTTTTTAATGATTTTTAATTATGCCCAATTTTCCGCACCTATTATTCACCAAACAGTCCACTGCCAGAAATGGATTTCGAAAAACAAGAGGGAGAAATTCGGAGGAATCCGATAAAGATGACAAAGAAAAGGAATCCCTAATTTCCGAGGAAAAGAAGCTCCACTTAAAAACTGTTTTAGGAGCTTATGAGGATGCTGTTTCCAGTAGAGATTCAAAACGTACACTAAATCTTCCCAATACTATAGAGCTAATTCAGGTTGACTTCCATAGTTCTTTTGATAAGCCTTTAGAGAATCATTTCATTAGAGAATATGGAATGGATGCAATCGAAAGAAGTGGATTCAACAAAAATATACTTTTCAAGGTTAGAGATCGGATGCTTTTTAAGAATTTTCAAGATCATTTAAAGGAGGTAATATCATTGCCAAAAGGGAGCTCTCACCTAGGAAAAAGTTTTGCAAGAATAGCTCTAATAAGCAATTTTAAATTACTGGATGCTAATAGAAGAAGGGGAGTACTGTCAGGTAATGAAGGGCTTATTATAAACATTTGTGATATACTTGAAGCCAAAGATGCTGAAGCTCAATTGGAATTTCTTTTTGACTATTTGGAAAAAGAAAAAGTGGAATATGAACAGGATGCAAGGGGGGCAAACCTCATTTTTATTAAGAATGCCAATCGAGATTTGAAAAATATTCTGGCGGATAATTTTGATATAATTAGATTGATAATCTCATCCAGGGTGCCAATTGTTAAGCCAAGTATTGTGGCTACTCCTGTGAAATCTTATGATTTTGAGGTAATAGTAGAGGATGAGTTGCCCATTGTCGCTATAGTGGATACGGGTATTCAAGCTCAGGTTGAACCGCTAATGGATGTTGTAACCTCGATAGCTATAGATCATACTGGAATGGGTGCTTTTTGGGATGAAGCAGGTCATGGGACAGCAGTGGCCGGGTTAGTAGCTCTGGGAACGGATTTTTTCAATGAAGACTTGAAGGTAATTCGAGCTAAAGCAAAACTGGCTGTTTTAAAAGTAATCCATCAGGAAAATGATGACTTGAACATAGTTGCTTTGATCAATGATATAAGGGATCTACACCTCTCTTACGGAATCAAAATATTCAATATTTCACTTAATCTTCCTGGTAATAAAAATTATAATGATCCAGTTGGTAAACTAGCTTATGAATTGGATAAATTATCTTATCAATTAGATGTTTTGATCATTAATTCAGTAGGTAATTATAGATTGGATGATTTGGGCGATCTGATTTCTTCGGGAGAAATAAGTCCTAATACGCATTACCCCAGCTTTTTCTATGATCCTGAAAATACAGATGGATTTCATCTGTGTGAACTGACGAATATACAGGAGCCTTCTGAAGGTATGAATTTGCTGTCGGTGGGAGCATTGGCAGGAAATTTTGAGAAGACCATAAATTATGGGATAACTCCTGCCAGAGAATTTCCCGCTTTCTATTCAAGGAAATGTCACCTGGATTTTTCGGTTGTTCTAAACGGTAGCAGATTAAAACAAACCCAAATAAATAAAAACCTCCGTAAACCTGATTTGGTAATGGAAGGAGGGGATTATCTTAGTGCTGAGGCGGCCATGGAAGTACTAAGAAGCTCCTTGGATCCCAGAGAACCTTTTTATGGAAGAATGGCAGGAACCAGTTTGGCTGCTCCATTAGTGACCTCGTTGGCCGCACAATTACTCAAGGAATACCCAGGTCTTAGGATGACCTCTGTAAAGGCATTATTGATTAATACGGGAAATACACCTACATCCAATAAACTTCCAGAGCACTTTTCTTCAAATGGAAATAAAGACCTTTATTATAAGTTGTCCGGTTATGGTAAGCCCCAAGAGGAAAGATTATTGGCTAACGATTCTAATTCGATGACTTTTGTCCTTGAAGAAGAAGTGGAGCTTGACCATATATATCGATTTCCTCTTATCTTCCCGGAATGGGTCTTGACCACAGAAAATAAGATAGCAATATCGGCCACACTGGTTTATAAGTTTTTACCAGTGGAACATAGCCAAACAGGTTACCTACCACTTCACATGTCGTTCGGAGTATTCAAGTCCAAAGCTGTAGAGGTCATTGCAGAAAATGAAATAAAAGATTATCTCCTTAAGAGTGGGCAATCATGGTCTGAGGATCATTATGCTATCGAAGATAGAATGTTATCAAACGTTCAACAAATCAGGTTCAATATATCATCACATCATTTTGATGAGAATGATCCTTCAGTAGCTTTAGTAATAAGGAGCAGGGGCAAGAAGAATATTCCAGAATCTGATTTGAGAAGATTACAGGAACAGGAGCATCCTTTTTCTTTAGTGGTATCAATATGGGAACTTCAGAAAAACAAAAAATCAGAGCTACACGAAAACCTTTACGAAGAATTAAGGATACTGAATGATTTGGAATCAATTGCCGATTTGGAAGCGGGGTCTTCGGTTGAGGGGGGAATTTAAACCTTGTTTACTTTATTAATGCCTGCTTTTCTCTTGCAATAAGATCTTTCCATATATCCAAGTTGATTTCTACCTGATGGGGAACCAGATCGGTTTCCAATTGGTATAGGCTCCTTTTCATGGCCATAATCAGTGTTTTTTGGATAGTATAATAAGAAAGTCCTACTAATTCCTTTATAAGGGATTTTGTAGCTTTCTTATCACTGAGTTGAAAAACTCCTCGCTTTAATGTAAGATTGACAAGTTCTTCAATCTCCCTATCTCCCGGGAGTTCAAATTTAACTTGGGTATCAAACCTTCTGATTAGAGCATCATCTAGCATATCCGCTTGATTGGTGGCGGCTATTACGATAGTCGATTGGGGTAGATAGTCAAATAACTGCAGTATGGTATTGACCACCCGTTTCATTTCCCCATGATCCTGACTGTAATCACGGATTTTTCCCAATGAATCAAATTCATCTAAGAAAAGAATATAATCTCCTGATGCAGCTTTTTTAAAGACTTTAGCTAAGTTTTTACTGGTTTCTCCAAGCTTTGACGAAACGATGGCCCCCAGATTTACTACAAGTAACATTTTCTGAAGCTCACCTGCTATCACATAGGATGCTAAGGTTTTTCCACAACCCGAAGGTCCATAAAAAAGGGTTTTGTGGGCCACAGGCAATTCTAATGCTTGTAAAAGCGATTTTTTTTGATGTTCGATGATAAAATGTCCCAAGGAATCTTTAACCTGATCACTGCAAATGAGATCATCCATTTTATAATCAGATGTCACTTGGTCCAGGATAAGCTCATCCATTGCCTTATTTCCCATATTGTCCAAATGGATGCCAGAACTGGTTTTACCAGTAGATAAGGTATACTGCTGTCGCAATCCATCTTTAAGAATTGACTGCAACTGTATCGCGAGATTGGTCTTTCTCGTTTTTCGGGCATACTCTATCAGTTCCTGAAGAGAATCCTTCAGTTTTTCCTGATCATTTTCGAGTCCAAAACGTGCGATTTCTTTTATATAGTCAAATTGCTTCACGACAATATGATTGTAATTTATTTCTGACTTATTTCTGCCAATTGACTGAACATTTACTATCGACAATAATTCCCAAAAAATCGAGAAAATTATCTGAAATAAATGCCTGATTCTAAAAGGAATGAGGAGGATCCTTTCTAAAATTAATTATAGCACCTATCATACATATATTTACATATGTATATATTTATATATACAAAGTAAGCATTTTATTACTTACAATGTAATGTTTCAGCTATAATTCATATTGGTTTTGATGGTATTATGCTTTAGGGATACCCTCTAAATAATAAGAAAAAAAACTTAATTTTTAACTCATGTCAGAAACCAATTCCATGTTAGACGATTTACCGGTTACAAATAAAGAAGAAGATGCTTTTCAGCGGTATCCTTTTGCAAGTAGAATAGCTTCCGTAATTGAGGAAAGTAAGAGTTTGGGGTCTTTTGTAGTGGGGATTTACGGTAAATGGGGAGAAGGAAAATCCTCTGTCCTAAATTTTATTAAGAAGGATTTAGAACAAAAGGATGATATCATAATCGTAGAGTTTAATCCTTGGCTCTTTTCTAATGAGGACCAATTACTACTGACCTTTTTTAATATCCTGGCTTCTGAAATTGACAGGCCATTAAAAAGTAAGAAGGAGAAGGTTGGGGAAGCACTTTTGGAATATGGAAAAGCCATTGGTGCAGTGGGAAATTTTGTAGGCTTTAATGGCAAGGAAATTATGGAGGTATTGGGCAAGAAATTGTCTGAGACCTCGATAAATCAATATAAGGAAAGGGTCAATACAGCTTTGGAGGAAGTAGATAAAAGAGTAGTTGTTATTATAGATGATATTGATAGATTGGATATAAATGAAATCCAAATCGTCTTTCGGCTGATCAAGCTGGTAGCAAACTTCAAAAACACCGTTTATTTACTTTCCTTTGATGATGAATTAGTAGCTGCTGCTTTGGACGGGTGTTATGCGAAGGGTGGATATGATTATCTCGAAAAAATCATACAACTACCGCTTAGACTGCCAAAAGCCCAACTATCTGCTTTAAGAAAATATACTTTGGACGCTGTAAATAAGGCGCTAAATGATAATGGGATAAGTTTATCGGAAGATGAAATATATCGATTTATAGAATATTTTGATAAGTGTTTTTTAAGACTGATAACCACGCCAAGAATCGCAGTTCGGTACACAAATGCTATTTCTTTTTTGATACCTATGCTCAAAGGAGAAGTGAATGTCGTGGATCTTTTGATGATAGAAGGGGTTAAAGTAACCATGCCAGGCATATATAATTTCATCAGAGATAATTCAGGCTTACTGACGAGGGATTACAGTGAAAGTGACAGATTTACAAATACATATCATCAGAAGATTGAAGATGCGAGAGGCCAAATTGAAGCGCATATAGATGTTTATAATCATGGAGACAGGAAGATTATAAAGCAAATCATTACCAATTTATTTCCTAATTTGGAGGAGGTGCTAGGACATCAATCCCATTCTTATAAGACTTGGAGAGACTTTTATAAAGGAAAAAGATTGTGCTCTGGCCGTTATTTTGAACGGTATTTTACTTATGTGGTTTTAGAAGGAGAAATTTCTGATGTGGTTTTCGATCATGTAACTGAGCAAATCTCTCAGCATGACTTTATTAATCACCAAAAGGAATTAATGGATTTATTTATCCATATGAAACCTGAGGATGTGGCATTAAAGTTACAGTTTTTAGAAGAGTCATTTGATAGTGAAACGAAGCTTATCATTGCGCTCAATTTATGCTTGATGGGGGAGTATTTCCCAGAAAAAGATTCTGGTGGATTTAGAATAATGGCTGCGCAGCAACAAATGGCTCATTTTATTCTTTCTGCTATTGAGAATCAAGATGAGACTGAAAGAATGACTTTAGTGAAGAAAATATTGGGTAGAGCATGGCCGATGAATTTCGCCTTTGAAATATGGCGCTTACTTCATCCTAATAGCAAATCCAAGGAGGTCGTATTATTGGATACAGAATTGAAGGAAGCTTCTAAAGTCTTATATTCAAGATGTAAAAAACAGTATTCACTAGACCAATTATATAATCATCTTTATGATGCCCATTTTCGATATATGCTAAATATAGGCGGAGAAATCGAACCAAAAACATTGAGAAATGAATTGAAGGAATGGATGGAATCAGACAACAGTAACTTTATGAAATTATTGTGCGCATACAGCCAAACAACCTATTCTCATTCCTCAAATAGTAGTAGAAAGTCACTTACCAAAAAATACAAATCTCATTTTAGTGAAGAATTTTATAAGCAATTGTCTGGAGTGATGGATATGGATTTCTTTTTCGAAACATCAGTCCTACTATTTGGAGATCATTCTGAGTTTAGCCCTGAGTCAGATATAGATGAATTGTCAGAGGAGCAGTTGGTGGGCTGGTTTCAGAAGATTCACAAGACTAATATCGAAGAAGTATAAAGAGATCTTCATTGCCGGTTTTGTGGGATTTTGCAATAAGGTTCTCACACTATGGCGGGACAGATCGTTAGAGGGTCAAGGGGGGATTTCCCCTGATCAGCTTGACTAGTGGCAGATTATATAAACTTTTATCAATAAGGTGCTTTTTTATACTTTAGGATGGGATTTATCTATTTCCTTGGGTAAGAAGTAGCCTTTAATGCAATTTGGGTTTCTTATGCATATCTGGATATGGTCTTTTTCTCTAAATCCAGCATTTGGATAAAGTTCTTCACCTTCCCAAAAAACTCCTCTCACTGAATCGAATTGTTGCAGCTTTTTTTCTTTTCTAACCTTATGTAAAGTCTCAATAACTGCGCAATCTAATTCTCTGAGAAGTAATTCTCTTAAATCACCTATGACTTTGTTTTTAGGTATGTTATATCCGGATGCATTATACGATTCAACTAAAATCTGGTGGCCAAGCTTAAGAAGCTTTAAATTCTGATAATCTAATAGATCCAAGCAATATCCTAAATTCAGTACTGCTCCAATTACAGCTGGCTCTTTTATGGGGTTAACAGCTTTGCCGGGATTGTTTTTGAGATGGGTTGCATATTCCAGAGCTCTAGATGGGCTGTTTTCCCAAAAATACACGCCATTTCCCAACCAGTCATATTTATTATTACTAACACGGAGGCTCTGGTGTCCGTTTAAAACTTTATCAACAACTGATTTATCACACCCATGGAATCCAAGAACTAAGCCTGTTCTTGTGGAATACATAGATGTTTATAATTCTTCTTGAGATTACCCTTTTCCGTAACGATACCAAGTTCTACTAGAAATTTTCTCGAAGCAGACTTGCTTTTGGATACTTTCACCTTGTATTGCTCAAGGATGTTTATAAAATTGTCCAATTCTTTATCTTCCATTTTTTCTAATCACCTTTTAATACAAATGTACGAAATTCGCTTAATATGTTCTAGTCATAGTTGTACTTGGCCCAATACTAACTCGGTATTAGGTGGGGAATTCCATTTATAATGAAATGGAAATGGCCCAGTTTGGCCGAAAAGGATGGCACAAATCAAACCGTTATATCCACTATTTTCTTAAGACTATCAAGATTGCGGTTAAAACATAGTTGGATGAAGCGGGTGAAGTGCTTTGAGAATTTGCGTTTTGTGGTCCTTTTCATGACGGAGTTTTTCAGGCGTTTCTAAGGCTTCAAGGTGAATGCACTTAGACAGTTTTTTGTCTCTTATCCAAACCTTTTCTATCACTGGGAGTTGGGATACAAATTAGTCTAACTTAATGGACTGTTAACCGACTGCATAATAAAAGCCGTATGAATCAAGTGGTTCACTGCCTGTCGCACAATAGAGGGATACGGTTCTCATATTATGTCTGGACAGGTAGTGAGCGTTTAGGGGTGAGATACCCCTTTACCTACTCGACTACCCTCCGTATTGTTTTAGGTTATCGATCTTATTCTTAAAGTAGCCAGACGTTTCACAGGTAATTTCGGTGTTACCATCAATGCGGCAATCATACCAATCATATATTTCTTGAGCTATTCGATCACCTTTGGTTGATAAAACTTTTAAAGTTCTAAACCTTTCAATATCCTCCTGAGTAACCTGGAATTTCCGCCACAAAACACCATATTCTTCTGTAAAAGTATTTGATTTTAAATTCAAATCAGGAGTACCCCAGAGTACAAATGAACTTTGAGTTTTGGGCCTATTTGCAACTTCTTGAGATAAATCAAAGTATTTGTCCTCAATAGATTTTGTTGAAACAATCATAAGTTGGCCAATATCACCAATGTTAGATCCTAAAGTTGCAAAATATGCAGCAATATTCAGGTCACTTGTTAGGTCGAAAAAGGATGTGTCAAAATCGTAATGTTGCATGATCCCAATAATTGACAATTCGATATTGGGATCTGGATTTTGATCAGATGGAGTCAATCCGAACACAGCTTCTCTTAAGAAATAGTATAGACTAAACGTGTTTGTCCTAAAATTTGGATTTGCATAATGATGTCCAGATATCCAATGGTTGACCTCGTTAAAAAGTGGTTTTCCAAGAAGGTTCCGACTAAATGTTGATTTGGTTTCAATCCATAACTCAGTCCTTTCTCCTCTGAAGAGGTATTTAGGTTGCTTCTTAAGCATCTTTTTCTTTTCCTTAAAATCGAAAACTTCAAGGGAAATGAACTCCTGAGAAAAATTTAAATGTATATCGTTTGTTAAATCTATTAAGCTTTGCATAAATGGAGGGTAACGATCGTATATACGCACTGCACAGATTTCTCTAATATCTTAATTTTCAAAAAAGGCCTTCTAAGCTCTATCAAATTCATTTTTAATCATTTACAGTTGAACATATCGCCCAAAAATAAAGAACAATTAAATCAAATACTCCACTTAGGATAATTTACCAATCCTGAATGCTGGCCAAGATTTTGTAGTATTAGAGCGATTTTTGTGTAGTACAAACAATTAATGGCACACCACAAAATTATTTAAAAATTTTGTGGTGTATAGTCGTCTTTTTTAGCGTCATTTAATATATCTGACCAAGGCATTCTACCGAGTCTAATCCAGTCAATCGCAGCAAATAAATGAGCAAGCCCAATACCATATGACAAGTTATTTCTAATCACAACATCAACACCATATCTTTTTTCTGTAAGCATAAAAAGAGTTGATTTGATTTCTTTACCGGTATCGTAAGCTGGACATAACATGTTATGTTGCCCTGCAATAATTAATTCAGGAAAATGAGGATTCATTTCAAGAGGTATTTTATTTAGTAAGGAATCAATTTCATTTTCATCGGTTAGCCTATTTTTTATATATCCGATATGTCTTGAAATAATGATTCCAAGCACTGGGTTTCTGTATGTTGGTAACCAATCAATCGGAGTTATTTTTCTATTAGTTTCAGTAAAATAAGGGTCGTTTTGATATAATTCTGTTTTTATTCGTTGTCAACATAATTCTTTAACAGAAGTGCATTGTGCTATGGCCTTTCTTAATACACATTTGTTTGGATCGTCATTAATTAAGATATTATGTTTCGCTTCGATATATGCGTAAACAGCTTCTATAGGAATTTTTTCCTTTCTGGAATAATCATTTCTATGGACTAATTTTAAGGTTGGAAATCTTTCTTGGTCGTAAATAATAATATCGTCACCTGCTGTATTTCCTTTACTGTCAACTACAAATCCTCGGCAGATTCCAAATTTTTGGGGAAGAAAACTTCTCAAGATTTCACAAATGGCAATTTCAAATTCGTCACCATAATCAAAATTAAATTCGGCTTCGATATCTTCTAATCGTCTAATGAATTTGTCGTTTAAAGTTTTCACATAGTTGCCATATAGAAATGATGTTTTCATGTTAACCTATTTAATTTCTAATTTATTGCTGTTAATGAGGTTTTAAACCCATTGAGCATATTTCTTATATATCCTAATTTCCAAGAAAAATCAAATAAATTATTTCAAGGCTATTTATCCAATTACAAAAGCTTACCAAATACATGTAATCATTTACAATCAAACATATCCTCCAAAATTAAATAACTCCCACTTCCTAAAAAATACCCCATCTAAGGTATTTTTCACCAATCCCCCAAAAACAAAAAACTCCCATCATGGAAGCTTTGTGTATTTATTCAATATCAAAAATATCTTTAGGAGGTACTTTTAAAGCTTTGGCTATTGCATAAATGTGGCTGATACTTGTATTTATCTCTCCTCTTTCTATTCTTCCTATTTGACTTAATGTAAATCCCGTATATTCTACCAAATCTTCCTGGGATATATCTTTCGATTTTCTCAACTCAACAATTTTTTTTCCAACCTTATTAATGAAATCCTGGTCTCGAAAGTTTTTCATTGGAGCAAGGTCATAGAAATATTAATTTTTTATTAGCGCATATTTGCGTTATTTGTATTTCATTTATAGATTAGCTCTATAAATGAAATAGTTAATTTATAACTTGCGATACTTAAAATATTTAGGCATCGCACTTTACGTCTTGTCACTGAAACCTAGGAAATTTCTCTGAACACAAGGCAATAAGTGAAATGCTCACGCCATTGGCGTGAGCTCGCTTGTTCGTGTTCAAGGTTCTTCCTAGGTACCAAGTGACGGATAGGCTGAGTTCACGCCATCTTTTTTGATGTTGCCTATCAAAGACGTTCCATAAAAATATTAATGCTATGGAACAAAAAACAAATCATTTTTCAGCGTTTGACCCTTGGGTGGAAAAAGTGAAGAGTAATGAACAGAAATCCGCTGTTTTTGCCCCTTACCAATCTGGTGTCACCAATTTCGACCTGGGCTTCCGTCGTAAACCTAAAAATCCTATCTAATATCATTTGGGTAGTGAAATGGAGTATATAATGGATAGTGTACACCATATTATATATACTCCATTTCAAATATTAAAAAGCACCATCAATCCGGTTGCTCGGTATCTATTTTTAAACCATCAAGATTACTGGTGTCGCTCATTCTAGATACTTGATACTAAAGTCTTGATACTAACATATCGCAATTCGCAGGTTGCATTCGCTACATGGTTCTCCGGAAGATCATTGGCGTCTGGTAGGGTAGCCTGTCCCGGAGCTTTATTAGCGCTGGGATTTAATCAATTTATTATAAATGTAGAAGTGTTGGAAAAGACACTAGATGTCAGACTTACTCCCTAAATCCCCCTTAAAGGGGACTTCTCGATCTCGTAAACGAGGTCGGTTCCTCCCCTTTAAGGGGGAGGCTAGGTGGGGGTATTTATGGCTTCGCTAGGTGAGATTGCTTCTTCCCTCTGGTCATCGCCTGCCTGCAGCAGGCAGGCAATGACGGGTTTGAGGGCGTTATCGCCTCCGTAACCAAGTCTTTTATCTAGCGTCTTGTGTCTAACATCTAAAAAGACGCTAGACCAAGCATTCCAATATTTCTACAAAGACCTTTATAACTATGAAAGCGTTAACGAAAAACAGCTTACTGGCATTGCTATGCCTTTTTGGAAGCAATACATTCAGTCAAGTTGCTACACCTCCTGCCATCATGGGATTGGATACTGCTCCGGCTCCGGTGCTGGTGTACGGGGAGATCAGCAGCAGGACACCCTCGGACACGGTAATCCTGACCTTTTGGAACCATTATCTCAACCGTTTCACCAAAATGCCTGCCCCGCTCAAGATTGGTGCTAACCCTAAATGGGGAACGGTTTATGCGGGTACTGCCCGAAAGCAGACCTTTACCATAAAGGTTCCCGCATTTTCGGATTACGGCTACTTTAGTCTGGGGGATGGTGACCAGACGTTCTTGGACCGGTACCTGGTACGCGCCGGGGACAGCATCAAGGTCAGCATAGATTCAAGAAACAGAATATTGGTCTTTGCAGGCCCTTCGGCTGATTTCTATCAGTGCCAGCGGGACCTGGAGTTGGCTCGGGCCCATTCTTCCTTTAACCAGAAGGTGCCTCTCCATGTCCCGGACAGGAAGGCCGTTTTGGAGGATGAAGGGAAGCGAAGGGCCTTTAGCGAAAGCAATAATGGCCTGGGCAGGGGAGTTAGCATAATCGAAAATGGGCGGGACCAGCTCCAGGACCTGATATCCCAATATGAATCACTATCAGCTCCTGATCGCCAGTCAGAGGTGCTCCGTAGATACAGGGATAAAGTTGACCCCTTTGCCCTTCAAATCCTTGAAGCGAACAGCATCGGGACTAGGCGGGCGGTATGGCTCAGGGGCGTGCACAAATACCTCTGGGCGGCTGTCCGGAAACTGGATGACAAGGCATTGGAGGAGGAAGTCCGCCAGCTATATGACGATTGGATAAGGGATCTTCCAGAGGAAGAATTTTCCCTTGCTGTGATGACAAATGCTTTGGGCTATATGGATTACCTGTTCGAAAAGAACAGGGCCAGGATGAAGTTCATGGGCATGGACTTTATAACGGCGATAGGTGAGCGCTATGCTCCCGGGATAAGGGATATCCTATTGACCAAATACCTTACTTCTGATTTTCAAAGACTGGACCCGTCAGACAGGCAACGGTTTTTGGCAGAGGCTATCCATCATACGACCACCCCTTGGGTGATGGAGCTTTTTAATAAGTATGTCGGTATAAATACTGAAAAGAGCACTTTGCCCGACTTTTCCCTTTTGGACACCAATGGAGGGGAAGTACCCTTGGACAAGCTCAAAGGAAAGGTAAGCCTGATCGATTTTTGGTACACCGGCTGTAAGGCCTGCATAGGTTTTTATAAGAATACCCTTCGCCCCTTGGAGGATCATTTCTCTGATAAGCAGGACTTCCAGATCGTTTCCATTTCCGCTGATCCTAGCACGCAGAGGTGGCTAAAGAGCATCAGTTCCGGTAATTACACCAACCCAAAAGGGACCAACCTGACCACAAAGGGATTTGACCATCCTTTGCTGAAATACTTCAATATCTATGGTTTTCCCTATCAGGTGCTTTTAGACCAAAAGGGAAGGGTGATCCAGACCGGAGGGCTCCAGAAAAGCGCTAATGAGCTTATCCCCTTACTGGAAGACATATTGAAGCAAAACACCGATCATTGAACATTTTAAAACCCTGACACATGAAACGAATTATACCCTTTTTACTTTATGCCTGCCTGCTTCCCATACAGATGATGGGACAGACGGATGGGGATACACTAAGGTACCGCCTGGAAGGGCGGGTTTTTACAGTAGAAAATGAGCCCATGCCCGGTGCCACAGTAAGCATGGAAGGTTCCTCCCAAGGCACCGTTACCGGTGAGGACGGAGGCTTTCAGCTGGCCTTAAAGCCGGGGCAGTATACCATCACCGTACATTTTCTGGGCTTCCAAAAGGTAAGCAGGAAAATTACCGTTCCTTCGGATTCCCCTATTACCATCACCATGCGGGAGGATGGCTTGGACCTGGAGCAGGTAGAGGTACTATCCACGGGGTACCAGAAGGTTCCACGGGAGCGGGCCACCGGATCTTTCAGCTATCTGGATGAAAAGCTGCTCTTGCGCAATCCGGGGATGACGCTATTGGACAGGATGGAGGACATCACCTCAGGGCTCATCTATAACCGGACCGGTCCCCCGGAAGACCGGATCAGCATCAGGGGTAGAAGTACCTTGTTCGCCAATGCTACGCCTTTGATCATTATCGATAATTTCCCATATGATGGGCCCTTAGAGAATATCAACCCAAATGACGTGGCCAGTATCACTGTCCTTAAAGATGCCGCAGCCGCTTCCATCTGGGGTGCCCGGGCAGGAAACGGGGTCATCGTCATCACCACCAAAAGAGGCAGCTTTGACCAAGGTATGCAGGTAGGCTTTACGGCCAATATGGAAATTGGCGAAAAAAGAGACCTTCATTATATCCCCCAAATGGACATGGGAGATTTTATAGAAACCGAACGTATGCTCTTCGATCAGGGCTATTACCAGAGTGCCGAGACTTCCAGAAACAAGACGATGTTGTCCCCGGTGGTGGAGACACTGATCGCCATGAGGGATGGGATGATGAGCAATCAGGAGGGGGAAGACAGGATCGCGGCTTTTAAACAAAATGATATCAGGAATGACCTCGAAAGGTTCTATTACAAGAACACCTTTCGGCAGCAGTATGCACTCAATGTCTCGGGGGGAAGCAGTCGCCATAGGTATGTGGTTAGTGGAGGTTATGATCAGGCCTTTGGTCAGGTAATCGGGGACATGCAGAATAGATATACCTTTAACCTCACGCACCAGTGGAAGGCCATGGATGATAATCTTAAGCTTAACGCGAGCCTGTATTATGTGGGGACCTCAGAGAGCTCGGACACATCTCTTCCTGATCCCTATCCCTATGAATCCTTGGTGGATAGTAATGACCGCCCACAGCGGATATATGCAGGTTTCAGTGATCGCTTTATCCGGAGTATCGAAGGCAGTGGATTATTGGATTGGACCTATACACCTCTTGAAGAAATCGGTCTGGACAGGAAGCAGTCCAGTGACCGTGATCTAAGGGCAAACCTCTCCATGGAATACGACCTCTCACCAAGCCTGTCACTTAGTACAAGTTACCAGTACTGGCAGGCCAATGGGGAAAGTAGTGACTTCAGTCCCCAAAAACTGTTTTCCACCCGTAACCTGATCAACCAGTTTACACAGGTAGAAGAAGATGTATTATTGTACCGAGCCATCCCCGATGGGGGGATTCTTGACCGCTCCTTTGTGACATCCAATAGTCATAATGTCCGGTTCCAGGCGGATTACCACCATAAGTGGGCCGGCCGGAACGAGCTGTCGGCGATAGCAGGTTATGAGCTCAAGGATTACAGGACAGCAGGGACTTCCACGCGCTTTTATGGGTATGATGATGTGCTCGGTATCAGCGTACCTGTGGATTATATAACACGGTTTACCAGATTCCATAACAACCGCTCTGCTTCCATTCCCAATAGCGACGGACATTTTGAAAGAAATGACCATTACCTCAGCGCGTTTTTCAACAGTGCCTATACTTATAAAGGGAAATATATTCTATCAGCAAGTGTAAGGCGTGATGCTTCCAACCTTTTTGGGGTCGATACCAATCAAAAGTGGGTCCCATTATGGTCCCTTGGAGGAAGCTGGCTGATCAGCGAGGAGGAATTTTTCCATAGTGGATTCCTGCCTTTCCTCAGGTTAAGAAGTACCTTCGGCTATAATGGTAATATGGACCGCTCGGTCTCCGCACGAACAACCGCTTTTTATACAGTAGGTGGAGTAAGGGCAATTATCCCAGGAAACCCTTATGGGGTGATCGTCAATCCGCCCAACCCCGAACTGCGCTGGGAAAAGATAGCGGTCTGGAATTTGGGACTGGATTTCGAGACAAAAAACAATATACTCTCGGGAAGCTTGGAGTTTTATAAAAAATCCGGAAAGGATCTGATTGGGGACACGGCCATTCCCTCATCCACAGGCTGGATAGATTTCAGGGGCAATTATGCCGGCACCACCACTTCCGGGGTAGATTTTATTTTGAATTCAAAAAATCTTGGCAAGAAGTTGCAGTGGGATACCCAATTGCTGTTCAGTGCCCTGAAAGAGAAGGTAACGGATTATACGGCAAGGGCTTCTGTCCGATCCTACATGCTGAATGGGGCAGGAAGTGTTTATCCCTTGGAAGGCCGCCCCTTGTTTGCGCTTTATAGTTATCCCTGGGCAGGCCTGGACCCAGATACGGGAGAGCCCATGGGCTATCTGGACGGTGAGGAAAGTAAGGATTATAATGCCATAATCGACAATACCACCGCAGAGAACATTCATTATAATGGTCCCGCTCGCCCTACGGTATTTGGGGGGCTGAGGAACACCTTTTCTTATGGAGGCTTTTCATTATCGGTTAACATAAGCTACAGATTGGGCTATTATTATAGGCGCTCATCAGTAAGCTACTATAATTTACTTTCGGGACAGATCACGCATGGGGATTATGACCGGAGGTGGCTGAGGCCTGGAGATGAATCCATGACCCAGATCCCTTCCATGCCCGATTCCAGGGATGCGAACAGAAGGACCTTCTACCAGTTTTCTGATATTCTGGTCGAGAAAGGAGATCATATCAGACTAAAGGATGTCAGGCTAGGATATCGATTTGTCCAGGATAAACAAAACTTCCTGCCCTTCAACAATGCCGAGCTGTTCATATATGCTAATAACCTTGGCATCATCTGGAAAGCTGCCAAAGAAGATCCCATGGATCCCGATTTCAGAACAGCAAAACCATTAAGGAGCATGGCTTTGGGTATAAAAATAGATTTCTAACACATTAAAGACATAGCTCCGTCCGCCGTATTTCATGTTTAATTCTAACCGGATTGATTATTAAAGGCGAATCTTGGTGGGCGGGGCTTGTTTTATCTAAGAATTAAGATGATAGTAGAAAGAATTATAGAGAAAAGAATAAGGAGTAAAGAGGAAGGAGGAAAGAGGAAAGACTTGATTTCGGAGGCGAGTACACGTGCTGTTCCAAGTCCACAATTCGATGTCATTCTGAACGCAGTGAAGAATCTAAAAAACAATGAATGGTATTAAAGAAATAGGATTGCCACAGTCTCCGCCACGCCTGCCTGGCGTCAGACAGGGCAGATCCTTCGCAATGACGGAGACGATATGATCTCGCTGCCGTAATCTAGTCTCAAGTCTCACGACTCAATACTCAATACTATCAACGAGTCCCTTACCGCGTACTTTCTTCATATGTGATCATACATCATCTTAATAAACAGCGGGACATGTTTCCATACGGGAAACGGGGACTTCTTTTTAGAAGAAAGAGTAAAGAAGAAAGAATTTACCTCCTCCTAACCTCCCACTGAAGGGGGAAGAACCGATTTTGGTTACGATACCAAGAAGTCCCCCTCAAGGGGGATTTAGGGGGTAATTAATTGACACGGAAACCATAATAGCAATGACGGATACGATACGGCCTTACTACCGAAAATAATTCTCATGTCTAATACCTCAAATCTAAAGTCTAATTAAAAAATGAAACATACAATCAAACTCATATTCACTATCATGATCATCAGCATCATTCATCTCTTGTCTTCCTGCGAATCCTTTTTGGATGAGAAGCCAAGCAAGGACCTGGTAGAACCTAAAACCTTAAAAGACCTTTGGGCACTGTTGGACAATAGTCTTGTTATGAATTCTTCTCCAGCCTTGGGGCTTTTGAGTTCTGATGATTTATTTACAGACCAAAATGGCTGGAATGCATATCGCAGTCCGGTAGAAAGAAACGCATACATTTGGATGGATGATCTGTATAGCGGAGAAACCCACTCTCTGGATTGGTACTATTCCTATCAGCAGATCTTTTATAGCAATGTGGTTTTGGAAATACTCCAGGAGATCGGCGAGGGAGAAACGGAATCAAAGGCCATTGAGGGTAGTGCCCTGTTTTTTCGGGCCCATGCCTATTTCAACTTAATCCAGCTTTTTGCAGGCCCATATTCCAAGGAGACCGCATCTACCGATCTTGGGGTCCCATTAAGGTTATCTTCCAATCTGAACAATCGGCCCAAAAGGAGTATGGTAGATAAAGTTTATATGAAAATTTTGGAAGATCTGAAAATAGCCATAGACAACCTTCCGGAAGAAGTTCCTTTTAAGACAAGGCCTTCCAAGACAGCAGGTCTAGGCTTGTTGTCACGAGTTTATTTGGCTATGGGAGATTATAAGTCAGCAAAAGATTATGCAGAAAAGGCTTTGGCTCTGAATAGTAATTTGATCGATTTCAGTGATTTGGATGGTCAGAGGTACTATCCTTTTGATTTATTCAATGAAGAAGTGGTTTTTCAGGCGGATTTTCTTGAATACTCTTTTTTAACCTCCTCTTCCACCTGGGTTGATAGTACCTTGTATAATCTTTATCTGGATGGCGACTTAAGGAAAGATGTTTTTTTCGATATAAGCTCAGACGGGAACGTTACTTTCAGGGGGAGTTATACAGGGAATTACCGTGTATTTTCCGGAGTATCGGTACCGGAAATTTACCTTACTTTATCCGAATGTCTGATAAGAGAAGGGGATTATGGGAAAGGTCTGGAGGTGCTGAATTCCTATTTGTTGACCAGATGGGAGGCTGGGAAATTTGTCCCATTCACTGCAATGGATCGGGATCAGGCATTGGGAATTGTTCTGAAAGAACGGAGAAAGGAGATGGTCTTCCGTGGTCTTCGCTGGATGGATTTAAGACGTTTGAACAAGGATCCCGATCGGAAAAAAGATATCGTAAGGGAATTGGACGGGACTGATTATGTCTTGGAAGCAGAAAGCAATAAGTATGTATTGCCGATCCCGCCCGATGAAGTGGATTTGGCAGGACTGTTGCAGAATCTACGATGAATAAATAACAGTGCGGAGACTTCTCTCCGCACTGTGATCGCATACTGATTATGGATTCAACAATTCAAAAGTACCTGTTTCGTTGGGGATGGGGTTTCCATCCACATCATCATAAAGACACTGTTCAGTGGAAGCATTGCATTGATAATCTTTACCGTACTCGAGCTCCGTCACATTATGCCAGCCGTTTTCATCCTCTCCCCAAATTTCTTCACTTACCGGAGAAGATGTATTGAAAGCAAAAGCCCCTACAGCACCCAAAAGAAATGCTAATATTGGGAGTTTTTTCACGAATTTATTCATAATTGAAATCGGGATTTTTAACCATCAAAATCCCTTAACGTTTATGGTTGCTTTGCCTACTCTTTTCAGGATTTTCAGCATCCTCCTTTTCGCTGCCAGGCACAGGTACAGATTCCACCTAGTTTACCCGTGTCATGGAATCGGGCAGTATATTTTCAAACCCTTGTCCCGATTCCGCCTTGGCGGACGGGACTTTTAATTTAAGTCTCCTACTCACTTTCCTATTCTGGATTTATAATCCAGACTTACTTATAAAAGGCATTTGCAATGCCCAAGACTGATTTAAATTACTTCATCCATTTTTCATAATCTAGTCATCATGCTCGTTGTCTTGTCAGTTTCATTGCAGGACTTTTTAAATTTGAGACTCGGACTCAGCTAAGCATTTCAAGTTTCACATATCAAGTCTTACTCGCCATCACTCCAAACACCCCCAAGACAATAAATCCTACATTAAACAAAAAATGCCCCTCCCAGCTCATAGATTCGATAAATCCTGCACAGGAACATGGCACACGAGGAAAGGCTCCTATCCAGACCAAACCGATATAAGTAGTGAAGACCGTTATAAGAAGGGTTGAAAGCAATAGTCCTAGCTTTCTAGTATTTCGTACCATCAGCATCAGCGTCAATACGAGTTCCACGATTAGAATAATATAGGCCAGTTTCCTTGCCCAAGCTAGGGGAATGGTCTGATTTTGCATGGCCTGTAGAAAGCCATTATATCCCACTAGCTTTTCCATACCCGTATATGCCCAAAGAAGGATAAATAGAATTACAGTGACCATATAAAAATTGGATTTAGAAAAATATAATTGCATGTTGACACGAGATTTAGTTTACTGCCAAACATACTTTTCTAATCCGGGGTTATCAAAAAAAATAGCTGAATGAGCCTTTTAAAGGGTTGAAACAGGGCTTTAACCGGTTAAGCTTTTTTAAGCTTAAATGTTACGGTTAGCGCTGATTTATTGCTGATCCCAATTTCCAATCTCCATGCATAAACGATAGTCATTTGCAATACCATTCTCCTTCGACAATTAACCAATTTCTCCTTAAAAAATGTCAAGTTCCCATTCTCAATCCTACAGTTCGACAATTCTACACTATCCCTACATCAAATCTAGGGCAAAGCTGCATCAAAGCCGGGGCAAAGCTGGGGATAGGCTGACCCCTCGGTCAATGATTTTAACAAAAAGTACAATTTTCAGAGCTGAGTTATGTGTAAAATCATAATTCCATTTTTCTATGCTTACCCATTATCCCGCTAGCTGAGTTGCAGGATCATTAAAATTGAGCCTGTGCCTCCCAAACTGGTCTAAATTTTTCAACTGTATATTCACTTGCATCTAGGGACCAAAAAGTATGGAGAGTTTTTATTGTTAATGATTTCCTTACCATGCGCGAATCGTTTGAGGGAAGTAAATGGATGGCTTTCGTTTCTTATAAATGTTAATTTGTTTACAAAATCCACTCTTTCATTGCCACGCTGGTCCAGATTTGCAATCTGGACCCATCAATAAAGGGCATTTGAAATGC
The DNA here is from genome assembly GCF_020463795.1 of Echinicola marina. Taxonomy (NCBI): domain Bacteria; kingdom Pseudomonadati; phylum Bacteroidota; class Cytophagia; order Cytophagales; family Cyclobacteriaceae; genus Echinicola; species Echinicola marina. The sequence continues at coordinate 2,052,354 of NZ_CP080025.1, forward strand.
CCGACAATTCCTCATTCCCAATTCTCCCAGTTTTACAGTTCTACAATCCAACAGTTCAACAATTCCTAATTTTCCTTATTTTCCACATAGTCCACTTTCGATTTCTTCCCATTCTTCTCTGTCACATCTTGCCCATATGTTTAACTAAAAAACCATACATTATGGCAAGACAATCTAGTTTTATCAAATTGGAAGGAACCATCGGGGATGTGACCTTCTACAAAGGAAGAAATGGCTATAATGCCAGACAAAAAGGAGGGATTCCAAAAGAGCGGATCATGAAAGACGCAAAGTTTCAGCGGACTCGTGAAAATCTTGCGGAATTTGCTAGAGCAGCTACTGCTGCAAAACTTCTTAAAAGAGCTTTTCAGGAAATCGTTGCTAAGGCAAGGGATGCGAGAACGCATAACAGGATTTACAGTCAGACGATCAAGGTATTGAAGACGGACCTCGTTTCGGACAGAGGAGAGAGGAAAGTGGAAGACGGGGATATCTCCCTTTTTACTGGATTTCAGTTCAGTTCAGCATCGGTATTTGAATCGCTGGTATTTGCCGATCATACCGTGCAGGATAATGGTGCTCAACTGGTCGTTACCTTTAATCCATTTGTGCCTAACAGGTACTTGGCTAGACCTGATGGAGCTACACATTTTAAAATGTTTATGGTCGCCGCCAGTGCTAATTTTACCGATCAGACCAAACAATCTGCAGTGGTAAGTAGCGCAGAGTACAGTATCGGTGAAGATGAGGTGGCAGACCTCATACTTACTGTGGACAAAAATCAATTGGCCGGTGCTGATCATTTTTATGCTTTGGGTATTGAGTTTCTGCAGGAGACCAATGGTAAAACCTACACCTTGAACAACGGGGCACACAATGGTGCAGCGATCATTCTTACAGAGGAGGGAACATGATTCTTCATTTGGATCGTGAATATTGGCCTGGGGGTACCATTGGTACCCTCACCATTGAAGGATTTAAGGTAGGCCGTAGTATTGAATGGCCATGGCACAGGAACAACCCACAGACTTCCTGTATTCCTGAAGGACTATACCTTTTGGAGAAAGAATTTGAATCCTCTAAAGGCTGGCATATTCGTCTGAAAAATGTTCCAGGTAGGGAGCACGTTTCAATCCTCCCAGCCACGGATATCAAAAAACTTTCTCCAGGAAATATAGCTCCAGTAAAGCGGGCCATAGGAGAATACAAAGGGATACAGTCCAAGCATCTTTTTGAAAAAATCAAAGAGCTCCTCTATCAGGCCATGAATCAAGAAGAAGTCTTTTTGGAGATCAGAAGTTCTCCGGACAAGGCTTTGAATTTGTCACAGTATCAAAGAAAAATAGCATGGATCAATTAGTCCTTCCAGGATTATCTGAAGCGGTGGTTTCTTTCCTATTATCGGTGATTACCTACTTGTTAAAGCTATTGGTCCAGGAAATCAGACAAATGAAACGTGACCAGTTGGAACTCCGCGATATGTTTTTATGGCTTAAAGCAGAGCAGCAAAACATCCGCGAGTGGCTAGACTCCCAGCTCAAACAAATAAAATCAGAAGAATGACTGGAGAGTTTACTATGGATACAGAAGCAAGGGAGGTCTCCTTTGCTTCTTAAATTTCCTTAGGATTCTTGACCGAGAGCTAGGCTTGTCGAAGAACCCGCTGGTCCAGATTTGTAATCTGGATCCATAAATAACAGGTATTTGTAATGCCAAATTCCAGAATTCAATTCACAAGCCAAATTCCCCCGTTATCCCGATCCCGCCATGACTGATGGGATTATTAAAATTTAGGCTGTGCCTCTATGCTTCCCGATTACCAAATTTGCAATCTAAAATAAGGAGTACTTGGAATGCCCGGTATTAGAAGGTGATTAACCGATTAAACATTATAACAGTTCGATGATAATACTCTTGTAGTTGACAATTTGTTAACATAAATAAATTTTAATACTTATATTAATACTAGTATTGCAAGTAATTAACCTGTGATACATGAAGAAAGTACTATTTAATTTTTAGGAAGATGAAAAAAAACTGTCTATTCCCTTGCGGTCTTGCACCGCCCATTTTGCTGTGTAGCTGTACTACAAAAATATTTTTAATGAATATTCCTATAATTATTTTTAATGAAAAAAACGGAGCGTAGTGTAATATACGCCCAGGATATCATGTTCATCACTGGAAGAAGCAAGAGCTATGCTTACAGTATTCTTTCAAAGATTAAAGATTATTTTAATAAAAATAGCCACCAAGTGGTGACCTTTGAAGAATATGCAAGCTTTCATGGTATCCCTGTGGATAAGGTATTGGAATACATTCAGTAATAACATAAAAAGCAGGAAGTATTAAACTGCACTTCCTGCATGATTTTTACTGGGATTCCTTATGACCCAACCGGAATTACGATCCGGTGTTATTGTTTTATCCAATTTTGTTAAATTAATTATAATGTGGCTTACCCCATTAAAATGCCTTTTACGGTAAGCTATTTAATAAAAAAGCAAAAAACTCTTAATACCTAAAATAACAAAAGAGCGCATTAGGGACCTCCAAATGTTGCAGTGGTTCTACATTCACGGGAAGCACTCATGGATTCCTGTTTTTTTGTCCCTTCCGCTGACTCTACCCTTTTTTTCCTGAGATTTTGTTGTTTACTTCTGTGAATCACAAAATCTTTTAAATCATTTTTTGTAAACATATTGAATTTGATTTGATACGACGGGAATCTATTTAAAGGGATTTTAACAAAAAAAAATAATCTGTTAATGAGATGTTTAAAGGGCTGAAATTACTTTTTGACCAGTTAAAAATAAAAAGAAGAATTCTCTCTACACATATAGTGGTATGGGCGATATATTTTTTATATGATATTGTTTCCAGTTACTTTTTTGATGGTGCTATAAAATTGGATCTACTTCATATTTTGATCAACTGTATTACTATTACCCTGATTTTTTATTGGTTTTCCCTAAGGTTTTTTCCTCTTATTAATAAAAAAAATTGGAGCAGGCTAATACTGGAAACCCCGTTTTTTTTATTGATTTATTTATCCATTAAATTTATAGTCTTAAAAGGGATCCTTGTATCCTTTCCTTATGAGAACGGATACAAGTATATGATTGCCGAATCATGGAGAATGATCCATTTTGGTCTGTATGGTTTTGGCTATTGGTATTTTGTTTCAACCATAGAAGCACAAATAAGACTGTTGAAAGTCGAAATACAAATGCTGAAAAACCAACTGTCGCCTCATTTTTTATTAAATACACTTACTGCTATTTATGGAGCTTTATCTTCAAAGCCCAATTCCTTTCAACCAACAATTATACTCCAATTGGCAACACTTTTAAGATATGGACTAAAGTATAGAGAAGGAAATGTATCTCTATCAAAAGAGATTAAACACATTTCACGGTATCTTGAACTACAAAAATTCAGATATAATGATTCACAGTTTGTTGATCTTATAAATGATATCCCAAAATACCAAGCTAAGGTTTTTCAGATTCCGGCTATGATCCTGGTTACATTGGTGGATAATATGTTCCAGCATGGTGTAATCAATCATCTTGATGCCCCTGGCCTTATTCATTTTTACACCATTCAAAAGAAATCATCGGAAGGAAGCTATGATTATCGTTTGGAGTTCAAAAATACCATCAAATCAAATAGAATATCAAAAGAAACATTGGGTATTGGTACGGAATATTCAAAAGAGATTCTAAAATATTATTATAAAGATAAGGTAAGTTTTCATAAAAATACAGATGCTGATACAAGCACCTTCATTTTTAGGATAAACATTAGACATGATGCAACAAATAAAGAAAATTGGAATAATTGATGATGATCCTTCATCATTGGATATTTTGGAGAATTATACCGATGGACTTCCTCATTTCGAATTGTCCTTTAGGATTCAGGATCCTCATTTGGTTAATGGGTTCCTTAAAAAAGAAAAGCCTGATATTTTGGTAATGGATGTTTGCATGCCCTCTTATAGTGGTCTGGCCTTGCTAGAAGATACACGTGAATTTCAAATTCCCACGATTTTAATAAGTGCGTTTAAGGAATATGCATTCGATAGTATAGAGTTAGAAGCAGTCGACTTTCTCTATAAGCCATTTTCTTTAAGCCGATATAGAAAGGCGCTTAATAAGAGTTTGAGGAGTTTAAAGAAGGCGGCAGAATCTACTAAACCTAAGGATCTGGTCGTTCAGGTCCAAAGGGGAAAGTACATCAAGGTAAAGATAAAATCAATTCTTTACCTCAAGGGTAGTCATAGTTATACGGAGATTATAACGAAAAAGTCCAAGCACCTTTCTTCCCTGCCTTTATCATTTTATGAAGAGCATTTAAGGAATCATGGTTTTGTAAGGATTCATCGGTCGCATATTGTAAATGGTCATAAGGTATTGGGAAAGCAACCCGATGCCATTTTATTGGATAAAGGAGTTAAACTGCCAATAGGTTTACTATATAGGCAAAATGTGCAAGCTTTATTTTTTGATAATATTCCCTAACCTGTTTTTATAGACTAGAGCTCCGAGCTCTCTATAGAGCAAATAGTAAATCAGAGGCTCATAAGTATTGGCTTCATCAAGAAATGTTCTGTTGACCATCATATGTATATGGTGGAATAGTACTTTTATGGATTTTTGATTTAGATTATAATCAGCTTGATTATAGTTAAGTAGATATGGTTTGGTGAATTCTTCTAGATAATTCATTTCTTCAATAGGTATGGAAAGAGTTCTTATCACATCATAATAGTTTCTGTGCCATTTTGAAGTTTTTGATCCGTTGTTTTTTCGTTTTAAATATTGAAAGATTTCGTCATACTTATTAAGCCCCTTTATTAATCTCAAGAAAATATGAACCAGTATTTTTAGTTTTGTTTCTTTTTTGGCAGCCATGATACCTTCTCTAGAAAAGAAATTGCTACATAAAAATTCTGATTCAAGGTGATTTATTTTGTGGATGTGATCAATACTATCAGCATCGTATTTATGATTTTCAGGATAGTAGGGCATTGTTTTATAATGGCTTACTTGGGATGATTCGGATAAAAGATAGAGCAATTCTTTTTTTAAATATTTGTTTTTAGATATAACCCTCAGTCGAATATGAAAAGCCTCATCTCTAAAGGCCAAATAATACCACTTCAATGACCTTTTTGCTCCTGAATGCTTTCTAATGAATGGAATAATAGTGCCTGTGAGAAATTCACTTGCATGTCTTGGAGTGATATAGACATAAATATTGATGACATTATTAAGGTATTCTCCGCTAATAGGATTGAGATAGAAGTTTTCTTGTCCCAAAGTAGATTTTGCTAGCGGTAGGTTGACCAAAAATTGAGGGTATAGAGGATTTCTATTTTGGTAAGTATAAGTTGAATTATATATCCATAAGCATTCTTTTAATCTAATTTTCGAGTATTTGTTGATCATAGCCAGTATCAATTCGATATCTCCTTGTTTAGTTGTATCTACTAAAAGTTCCTGGTCTTCTTCGCCAATAGTTATATATCTTGGTACATCTTTCTTGCTCAAAATATTTCTTATCGATTTCTGCTTGGCGTTTTCAGGCAAATCTTCTTTTTTTATCCACCATAGGGCCGGTTGGAGTACGATCTTTTTCCATAAGATTCGGGGGCTAAATGAAAGTTGTTCACCGATATGCTCAAAATCCCTTGTTAAATACCGGGAGTATTGGTTGCCTATTTCCCAAAATAGTCGTCCTAATGGATGGCTAATATGACGGGGATGTATAGCGTGTTGGCTGATAGGAACAATTTTTTGTCTTGTCTTGATGTCACTGAGAATTACTTCATCCTCCCATATGGAAATACATATTCGATCTAAGGTGATTTCATTTTTTGAACTGGGCTGGGCCTGTAGATAATTAATGGTATAAGGAAGATAGTTTTTATGGAAAGATAAATTATTCACTACTTGAGTTTCCATTAATGGTAAATCTGCGTATATGATTTTTTCTGATCTACTTATGGGAGTTAGTTCAGAGTTTAAATACTTGCCTATCACCTGATGATGACTAAATCGCCCGACAAGTGAATGATTTTTATTGGTACTACAGGAATCGATGATGATTTGGTTTTTGAACCCAAGCCTATACAAAACACTTAGACTATAGTCACCAACTATTTCTTTTTTCTTAACTTCTGAATGGAGATCTATTTGTTTTAAAGACCTACTGTGTTTAAAAATTGATATTATACGATTGTTCAATTTTAACGTAGGATGATCTATCTCATCTGTTCTTCTCACATCAGTTTTTAAATACTCCATAATTGGATCACATTGTTTGATAAGGACTTGAATTGGGACAGTTTTATCATCATAATAGTGGAGAAATAATGATTTGAATTGCTGAAGTAGAAAGGATGTAGAAGGATCAAATATTGCACCCATTTCTTTCCTGATGTTATCAAGTTCGTCTTTAATAGATTGATGTTGGCATACTATTGTAGAAGTATAAGAGTTTAAAAAGGAACTCTTTTCACGGTTTCTTAGATTGGTGATGGATAAATAGGGGATGATCATGCCGGTGGCAATTATACCTTTCCAGACCTCGTGAATTTCTGATTCATCGATCTCAGGATCTATAAACCAAGATTGGAAGTCCTGAAATCCAATAACCTTATTAGAAATGCTGAACTTGTATACTTGATCGATTATTGGATTTCGTAAAACCCGGTATTCTTCCCACAGTTCACTGCCTTTATCAATGGACCAATAGATATAATGAGAGGAACTTTTCTTAATCGAGGCACTTAGGCAGTAGTGTTCATTTTTCCTACTCACCGAAATTGTATGTTTGATAGTCTCTGTTTCAGCTTTGATTATCCAAGGTCCTTTATTGTCACTCCATTCTCCTAAACCGACACTTGCCCAATGCCCAAAGGGAATTGGACGGTATCGACCCCGCTTAAGGTAATTATTAAAAGTTTGTTTTTCCTTACAGTTCAGTTCAGCATAAGTTTTATGCTTGATTTGTTCATAATATTCAGGAGAAGAATATTGGATGGCCTTTAAGATGTTGGTATAATTCCTTTGAATCTCACCATCATCAGTAATATCAAAATCTAAGAGGGGAAGTCGATAAATAAAGTCCATATTTCATTTATTTTGGCTTCCTAAGTCTATTGATAAAAAATAGTCCATAAAACCCCATAAGTACGCTTTTCTTTAAACAAAGCTTTTGGAGGGTTGGACAAGTGTTTTCACAGCTTGAATGAATTATGTGAAATGGTCCTAAAGCAGAAGTGAAACCAATAATAACTCTTGGAATCAAATCCTTTTTTGAATAAACCTTTGAAATATGACGTTTTCTTTCGATAAGAAAGAAAATAATTCCATTTAATATGATTTAAATTTATTAATTATTGCTTTTTAAGTGATCGATATTGTATTTCATTTCGTTGAGAATAAAAATACCCCAATTGGGGTATTTTATAACATGCTTATTTTTTTTTACTTGTGCTGTAGTCAATTTTTTTTATGTGTATCCGTAAGAGTGCACGTAATAAAATATGACAATACGTGTCATTAAATTTCAAGGTATCAGGATAGTTGTTTTCTTGCATAAAAACAAGAAAAGCTATGAACCTTATAGAATTTACGGGCCATTTCCCAGATGAGGAAAGTTGTGAACAATACATCAAGAAATACCGTGAGAAAAGCGGTATACGGTGCAAAAACTGTGAGAAGATAACCCGACACTATTGGTTTGCCAACGGCAGGTTTTTCGAATGCAGCAGTTGTCGGAGACGTTCTTCTCTTAAATCAGGGACGGTAATGGAAAACAGCAAGCTTCCGCTCCGTATCTGGCTATTGGCCATGCTGTTTATGTCGGCGACCAAGAAAGGGTTTTCCTGCCTTGAGCTCCAGCGGCAACTGGGGCTTAGCCGATATGAGACCACTTTCCGTCTGATGCACAGGATACGGTCAGCCATGGGACAACGAGATGAGCTTTATATCCTCAGTGACATGATTGAATATGACGAGTGTTATATGGAAACCGTACAGGAGAACCAGATCTTGGGTCAGCTTAAACGTGGAAAAGGCAGCCAGAAACAGACCGCAGTAGCGGTGGCGGCCGAATCGGTACCCTTGGAAGACCTGGATTCCGGGCAGAAAACAAAGCGCTGTGGCTATTTCAAAATGAGGGTCATGGACAAAGTGGACTGCGAGAGTGTCAATGCCTTTATCCGGGCCAATACCGTAGGGGATGTGGTACTGTTTACAGACAAGAACACGGCCTACTCGAAAATAGAGGAAGTGGTGGCCACCCATTTGGCCGTTCCATCGGGAAAGGAGTCCGTAAACGACACCTTAAAATGGGTACACAAAGCAATCAGTAATCTTAAAAGAACCCTGTTGGGGGTATATCACATGATAACTTATAAATATTTACAGAACTATTTAAATGAGTTTGTTTACAGATTGAACCGAAGATATTTTGGCAAAGGACTCTTTGAAAGGCTCGTTATTGCGGGCACTTACCCATACGTGCAGTAAAACGGATACACATAATTTTTTTAATGAAATATAGAATCATGGAATACCTTATTTTAAAAAATGAACTAGAAATAGCGAAAATTCCCATAGATGCTATTCTTTCATTGGAAGTAAATGATTATTTATTGACTTGCCGTACGGTTTGGAGCAGGGACTTTTGCTGTAGTAAAGCATTGAGTGAAATAGAGGGGCGGCTTCCAAGTCATTTTTTGAGGATCAATAGAAATACCATAGTTAACCTTAATAAAGTGCAGTTGGTCCATTTCAAAGAAAGGACCATCCGTATGAATGATCAATTGATCTATCAAATGTCCCACAGAAAAGTGAAAGTAATAAGAAAAGCAATCAATGAATATGAATCGAATAGGCTCAATTTTAGCGAATAAGAATTTGCTTCCAGAGGATGGTCTGGTAATTTTTGGGGAAGCGCGTAGTGGTACCACTTGGCTGATGGAATTGTTAAGTCATATACCCAATGCGATTATAAATTGGGAACCATTACATATTGAAAAAGGAGTGGTGCCAAAAGAATTTAATTGGGGAGATCGTCCTTATATTCCATCAGATGATAGGTATAAGGAATATGGAGATTTAATCAATGATATACTGTCCCTTCGAAAATATTCCGAATGGACCATTGGAAAGAATTCATGGGAAGGTATAGTAAATGGAAAGGTCGTTTTGACCAAGTTTGTCAGGGCCAATTTATTGATTCCTTGGATTTGTCAAAATATTAAATTCAGACATAAGCCCATATTGCTGTTGCGACATCCCATTGACACCTGCTTCTCACAGCTTAAGGCATTTGGAAGGGGAACAAACGACTATGGTGAAATTCCTTCAAGTATCCATAATGTCCGTTTTTTGCAAAAAAAGGAAATACTGAAAAATGCAAAGAATGATTTGGAGTACAAAATCATTCTTTGGTGTATCAACAATATGCCCCTGCTAGCAAACCCTGGTTTAAAGGATTTAGTAGAAGTTATCTATTATGAAGATTTAATCATAGACCCCCGGAAGCAAATCCGTTCTATTTTAGAGAGAGTTATTCCTAACGAAAATATTGCAGAAGTAATGTCATTGATTCCCTTTAGGGCTGCAAGCGAAACCAGTTTGAATGGACTAGACAGCAGTCCTTTAATGCAGCTTTACAAAAATATGGATGCCATTGATTATAGGCAAAAAGAGCGGATCCAAATTATTTTTGATCACTTTGGACTAGAGATGTATAATGCCTTTAGTCCATATAGAGTCTCTAGTAAAATTAAATTATAATAATACTTACATTCACAAGTTTAGGTATGACGTTTACGGGCTATCTAGGTACACTTTCCCATTTCCATAGGATTATTTAATAGGTTAGGATCGATAAATAAATTATTTAATCAAAACCATTTTTAAAATGAAAAAGAAAAGAACATTATCAAAAGTAGTAATGGCTGCTAGTGTTGCAGCTATGGGAGTGGGAGTTTTTCAAACGTTTGATGCGGAAGCACAAACTACAGGTGGAGGAGCAGGGTATATGTGTTGCGCATTTGATGGCCCTGGTTGTACTGATGAAACTGGACAGTATTTTTCTGAAGATAAAAAAATCGATCGAGATTTCCAGGGAGATTCTTGTGGTAATCATGAGGAATAATATTTTGGGACGAATTACTTTCGTCCCAAATTTCACGAATTTCATAACTTAAATCCTAAATGAATAATATCAATTTTAGTTCAACACTTTTTGTATTTGCGTTGTTAATAACAATCTTTTCTTGTGGTAAAGAAAATGAAGAGTCAAAATATTATAGATCTTTTGAATTCGAATCGGTTGATGATCCGATACATTTAAGAGCGAAAAAGTATAATTTTAAGGAATTGATAAACCCAAAAAAAATTGAGTTAAAAAATGAATTAATAATAATAGGAGAAAGTAGGAGGATTAATGATTATAATTCTCCGATTCATTTAATTGATAAACGTAATTTAAAATATTTTTCAGGAAAGGGAAAAATAGGCTTTGGGCCTGGAGAAATCTCTGATGCTTATGGGATCGATGCAAGTGGAGAAGATAGTGTATTATGGGTGTATTCATCACTCGAAAAACGGTTTTCCAAATTCAATATTTATGACAAAAAGCACCTTTCTGAGGATCAAATAAAACAAGCTGAGAATTTTTTTATGGCCACAGCAATGGCCTGGAGTTCGGATAGTTCAGTGGTATGTAGAATGGCGAATGACTCATGTAAATTTGTGGAGTTTAATATAGATGGAACACGCTTAGGTAGTTATGGCCTCTGGCAGGATTTAAATGTTGGAAAGGATCTAAACGATTTTAATATGGCAGAGCTGCATTTAGGATGGTTTAAAGGTAGTAAGAATCGTGATATTTTTGTTAATGCATCTTATTATAGAGATCATATTGAAATTTTTAATAGAAATGAAGGTATGGTCTACTCTGTTGATGGACCACGAAATGAAATTCCTGAATTTCATTTCGTATCAGGAGGAAAAGGAAAGTCATCAGTAATAATTATTGATGAAGAAAATCCAGTAGCTTACAGGGATATTTACATTGGAGAGCAGTATATATACGGTTTATATTCTGGATATACAAGAAAAGAGATGTTAAGAGAAGGCAAATTTGCTCAGGACATTTTTATATTTAATTTGAAAGGAGAATTTAGAAGCTCTTTTACTATTGATATACCAATAAGGGCTTTGGCGGTTGATGAGCAATCAAGAAAAATTTATGGAATAACAGCTGATGAAAATCCAGGAATTGCTGTTTTTGAAATGCCTAAATGATGGTCATTGGTGACCTGGCTTTATTATCAAATTATGAATTGTTAGAAGATAGGAGCGTGTATTCCGATAGATATTGGAAGCAAATTACACCCAGTTGGGATTTTCTCCTAGATCCCCGGAAGCAAATCCGTTCCATTTTAGAGAGAGTTATTCATTACGAAAATATTGCAGAAGTAATGTCATTCATTCCCTTTAGGGTTGCAAGCGAAACCAGTTTGAATGGACTAGACAGCAGCCCTTTAATGCAGCTTTACAAGAATATAGATGCCATTGATTATAGGCAAAAGGAGCGGGTCCAAATTATTTTTGATCACTTTGGACTAGAGATGTATAATGCCTTTAGTCCATATAGAGTCTCTAGTAAAATCAAATTATAATAATACTTGCACTCACGAGTTGAGGAGTGACATTCACGGGCTATTTAGATACACTTTCCCATTTCCATAGGATTATTTAATAGGTTAGAACCGATAAATAAATTATTTAATCAAAACCATTTTTAAAATGAAAAAGAAAAGAAATTTATCAAAAGTAGTAATGGCAGCCAGTGTGGCAGCTATGGGAGTAGGTGTATTTCATTCTATTGATGCGGAAGCACAAACTACTGGAGGAGGATTCGGTTATATGTGTTGCGCTTTTAATGGAGAAGGATGTATTGATGAATATGGGCAGTTTTTTATGTTTGATGAAAAAGTAGATCGAGACTCCCAAGATGATACTTGCACAAACCATGAACAAGAATAAGAAAAAAGGGGGAAACCCCTTTTTTCTTATTCTTCACTTTAAAGATTATTGTTGGTTAAATATATTGAAATGAAAAGCAATCATAAGACTCTTTTTTATCTTTTTGCGGTAATATTATCATTTGTGTTTTCATGCAAAAAAAATAATTCTAGCGATGAAAATAGGTTGAAAAAAGAATATACGTTAGAAGACGTTTCACAAAGACTTAATTTAAAAAGTAAAAAACATTATTTTTCCCAACTTAAAAGACCCATGCGGATTATTCTTAAAGGTGACTATTTGGTAATAGGTGAGCATAATCGAATTGACCCAAGTAATCCACCTGTACATATTATAGATACAAAAAACTGGGAATATGTAGGTGAAAAAGGAGTAATTGGTTTTGGCCCAGGAGAGATAACTGATGCCTATATGTTAGATGTTGGTAATGAAAAAGATTCTTTTTGGGTTTATAGTGCTACAGAGAAGAGATTTTCTGAATTCTTCCTAAATGATACAATTAAACTTTCAGAAAACCAGATTAAACAAGAGGGAAGTTTTTATATGGCAATATCTATGGTCTGGTCATCCGATTCGACTGTTATGTGTAGAATGGCCAATGATCCAAATAGGTTTGTAGAATTTAATATAAATGGGGATAGAATAAATGAATATGGAGACTGGACAAATGTATCTGTGCCTGGTAAATTAACTAATTACATGATGTGTGATTTGCATTTGAGTAGATTAAATAGCAACAATAACAAAGGTTTGTTTGTTGCAGCGGGAGTGAAAAGAGACAGACTTGAAATCCTAGACAAGAGAAATGAAGAAATAATTGTAGTCAATGGGCCAGTTAATAGATTACCTAGTTTCCATTTTACTAAAGGTGTAAACGGAGCCTCAACAGCTTTGATCATGGATAGAGATGAACCTTATAAGTACAGGGATGTTTTCGTTGGGGACAAATTTATTTATGCACTTTATTGCGGTAGGACCAATAAGGAAATTAATTCAACAGGTATAAACTCTACAGAAGTTTTTGTATTTGATTTAAAGGGGAATGTCATTTGCGAACTAAATCTTGACAGATCTCTACAAAACTTAGTTGTTGATGAAGTTAATAAGAAATTATATGGATTGACAACTGATAAAGATCCCGGAATTGCAGAGTTTGACTTTCCTTTTAATAAAATCACCCCTGTCACAGGTAGTTAAATTTAATTTTAATGATTAATTATCTTCATCTAAATTTTTCTTTTTCCGACCATTTGGGTTTGATAGACGGAAAAAGTTCGGCTGCTATTTACTTTTTCCTCGGTAAAAACAATTATTATTCAGAAGAGATATCATTTTCATTTTTAGAAGAACTCTTAGGACAAATAAACCAGAATATTTCACTGGACTATGGAAGTGGATTGGCAGGGATCGGTAGCCTTATCAATTACCTGCACAAGAAGGGATTTTTGGAAGAAAGTCCTATTAGGCTGTTTTCAGAACCAGAAGATACCCTGATAAAGGTGCTTTTTGGTGCCAGGTGCCGTGAAATTACCTTTTCACAGGGTTTGCCCGGAATAGGGATGTACTTTCTGTTTCGTCTTAAGGATAAAAGTTTTTCAGAAGATTCCTTTCAAGTTATGCGGTATAAAGAAGCGATCATTGCTTCCATTGACCAGCTGGATCACCTCATCAAGGGGATGCAAATCCAGGAATTAAATCAGTATGACCTCAGCATTTGGAATGGATGGAGTGGTGTCTATCTGTATCTGTTGCAAGTAGAACAGTTGGGATATATAAAAGAGAAAATAGCTGAACTGACGCATAAAGTAAGAAAGATCATCACAGATAAATTGGCCGAAGAAAAGGTGAGCTGGTTACAGCTGGAAGCCTGGTGGACACTCTTTCAAGAACCGAGTTCTTGGCAAAATGAAAAGATGGTGGCCCGAATGGAGATGTATATAGAGCATGTATCCAAGGAGCAAGTGGATTTTTATCAATCAGCTATTTATGCCTTGTTCTTGAACTTATTGGATAAAGCTACTGGGGCATTGGCTTTATCCAAACAGCTGGAGCAATACTCAAGAAAGACATTGGAAGAGATTCCTCTCAGCCGCCTTTTTCCCGCCGACCCTAGAACGGGAGCCATCCCTATGGGTTTGGAAAGGGGAGTAGTGGGTACTGCCCTTCCCCTACAAAGCTTGGAAACGGGCAACTGCGATTGGTTGGAACTTTTGGGAATGGGAGAAATGAAGAATGGAAAATTGAAGATTAAGAATGAAAAGCAGGCTGAGGACGTCTCCTAGCTTAGGGACATTGCGATCGTAGCGATAGCGAAGAGAAGCCTGCCTCCCGCCTGTCTTGCTGGTAGGCAGGGAGGGCAGGCAATCTCGTTGATAGAGAACGGGATCGCTTCACTTTGTTCGCGATGACGGTTCTATTCACACATGCTGTTTCTGAAGCCTGTCCTGAGCAAAAGTCGAAGCATTTACGCTGTTCCTGATTTGCAATCAGGAACTTCCCAATAACAGGAATTTAAACTCCTAAAATAGAAATTAAAAAAACCAATAAACACCTTGGAGAAAATAAACCTTAAAGACCTTAGCTTTCTAATACCTGTCCGGATAGACCATCCCGACAGACTATTTAATCTGGAAGTGATCATTGCATACCTTAGAAAGTATTTCGATACTTCCATTTGGATATGGGAGAATGATGTAAATCAAAAAGTTCCCAATTGGATCAAGGAAAATACACATTATCGCTTTGAGTCTTCTCATGAGGGGGTATTTCGGAGGACGCGTATCAACAACAAACTCATCAAAGCTTGCGATACACCCTTGGCGGTGCTTTATGATACGGATGTCATTATTCTCCCAAAGCAACTCATAAATTCGGTAGAAATGATTCGTCAGCAAGAAGCAAGGTTCTCATTGCCCTATGATGGAAGGTTTGTACAGGTGGACCGGTACCACAGAAAGCTGTTTGCGAAATTACTTGAGCCGGCTATTTTGATGGAAAGTTTGTCAGCTTTTGCGGTAGATACCTATCTCTCTGTGGGAGGATGTTTTATTTTTGATCGTGCAGCGTACCGTAAATGCGGGATGGAAAATGAAGGTATAGCAGGTTGGGGCCATGATGATGCAGAAAGGGTAAAACGCTTAGGAAAGCTGGGGCAAAGGATCTATCGCCCTGAAGGACCGTTATTTCATCTTTGGCATAAAAGAATGGCCAATTCTTGGTTTTATGATAATAATCAAGCTGTCAAGAGCAGTCAAACTTATCTCCAAACCTGTAAAGCAGATAAGGAAGAGCTGGAGTCATTAATCGAAAATTGGGAATGGATAAAATGTTAATTCAATTTAACCGAAAGGAGAGTGGGGACTGGAAGATATCAGTTTCCCTAGTTCCCATAGGTGTTTTTTGCTTATATGAAATAACTGATAGAGATCTATTAATGGTGCCGAATTTAAATACCTGTTGCACTTAAATGTTTCACATTTTAATGGTTTAGACAGTGAAACAATTCGACTACAAAACAATTCTACAACAATGATGAACAACACTTCACCCATCACACTCATCCTATTTTACTGCGGACAGAGGACTGGAAACTTTGGGGCAGGATCACATATTGGAAGTCTTTTACCTTTCATTAAAGAGGAGAGAAGTATTCGTTTCATAGTAATTCAAACAGATGATAAAGATGCTGAAAGGGTGGGGTTTGAAAAGATTGATGGCGTAGAGGTACTCCGTATTCCCCAGCCTGAAAACAAACTTTTTCTAGCTAGCGCTCAAGATTTTATACAACAGACTTACGCTAAACGACTAGTTGAAATCATATACCCCTACATCAAAGAGATCGATAATCCAGTGTTTTGGGTGAATTCCATCGATTACTTAAATGTGTGTTTTGAGCTAAAGGAACATTTAGATTGTCAGTTACTATATGTGCATCATGCCTGGAGCTGGAAGATTCACTATAATGTTTGCGATGAAGATTTTGTAAGAATTTACAGGAAGAATGGAAGCCCAAATGCCTCTACCGCAATAGAGTTTACCCGTTACCAGCAGGCCATAGCGATGTTAGCCGATCAAGTAGTGACTGTTACTGATCAAGCCAAAAGCTTTTTTACCCGGTATTTGGATGTCCCTACAGAAAAGGTAAGTACCATTTACAATGGGATAGATATGAAGTCCAGTTCCGGAAAGATTGATAAAAGTGCGCTCCGCAAACGGCTTGGAATACCTGAAGGAGAAAAAGTAATCCTCTTTACAGGAAGAATCAAGGCAGATAAAGGACTGGGCTATTTGCTGGAAGCTTTTAAGAAAGTGTTAGAAGTAGAGCCTACTTGTAGGTTGGTGCTGGTTGGGAAAGGAGATTTTGATGAGTTTATACCTTTGGTTTACCCGTACTCTACCAAGGTGACATTTACAGGCAAGCTACCAAAAGAAGAGGTCAATGACTGGTACCGTTTAGCTGACGTGGGTGTCTTGCCCTCCCTTCATGAGCAGTGCAGTTATACAGCAATAGAAATGCGTTTTTTCCAGATTCCCATTATTGTAAGCAGTGTGGAGGGGCTAGAGGATATGTTTAGACATGAGCACGATGCCTTGAAGTTGACCATTCATTATGATCAAGAAGGGAAGAAGACCCTTGATTCAGATGAAATAGCCAATAATATTCTCCGCTTGTGTAATGATCAAGAGCTTGGCATAAAATTGAAAAAGAATGGTTTAGAAGAAGCTGAGAACCATTTTACCTCCCATAAGATGTGGGAGCAATACTGGATGCTTTTACAAGAGATGCAAGGTACGCATATACCCCTCTCAGATAGAAATTTAGAATTATTAGGGAAGTAACCAATTTTTGATTTGTAATCATGTTCGATTTCAAAAAGAACTATCCAATAGGATGACAGTTAATTTTAAGATAGATAATGAGGTTTATCAAAATGGAATAAGAGCCCCACATGTCTTGGACCATGGTTTTGAAGTGATTTGCAAATCATAGGACTTTAGGATGGAATTGATTTTATAAGAACACAATATGAATGATCTAAATAAAGCAATATGGTTTTTTGGACTTTCAGGGGCAGGCAAAAGTACTTTAGCAAGTGCCCTCCATGAACATTTTAGAAAAGCAGGAGTCAGAAGTATTGTCTTGGATGGAGATAAAATAAGGAAAGGAATAAGTAGTGGTTTGGACTTTAGCAAAGAAGACAGAAGGGAAAATGTAAGAAGGATTGCGGAGGTTTGCCGCTTGATGTTGGAGGCGGAGGTGATTCCTATTGTGGCGGCTATTACACCGTTTGAAAAAGACAGGGATTATATTACAAGTATTTTAGGGAAAGATGTCATTGAATGGGTATTTGTAAACTGTCCTCTTCATATTTGTGAGAACCGTGATCCAAAAGGTTTATATAAAAAAGTCAGAAAAGGAAAGATAAAATCATTTACTGGAATAGACCAAGAATTTGAAATTCCATTTGGAGATGTGCTGAGCTTAAATACTGATAAAGAAAACGTAGAGGATTGTTTGCAGAAGATTTTATCGGTCTTATCTGTGAGCGTTGTAAGAAGATCATAAAAAATGCTTGCTTGAATTTATTTAAGGCATGAATGATGTAGCAAGACTTCAATATAAATAAGTAAGAACAAAGACACAATGGACCTAAAGCCAGCTCAGCGAACCTCAGTGATAACTTTGTGTCCTCTGTGGTTAAGTTTTCTAGCGTCTCGAATCTAGCGTCTAATATCTAAAATCTTACATCTCCCCAAAATTCCTTTTCTTTTACTTAATAATTTAGTTAATTAAGGTTTCGAAAGTTTTATATGAAATCTATGAAGTTAAAACCATATTTTTTACTGCCATTTTTAGCCCTTCCGCTCTGCTTTTCCTGTGACAGCAAGGGTGAAAAACAGGAAGAGATTCCCCTGGAATCCATGAGGAATGAAGTGACTGCCACCAAGGTCACCGTGGCCAAGGCAGAAAAGCGTTCCTTTGATTACCTGATCAATGCCTCTGGCAAGGTGGAGGCCGCCCAGCAGGTCAAAGTCTTTATCGAAAGGAGGGGCTATCTCAAAGCACTTAATCTTAAAGAGGGCCAATCCATAAAGGCCGGAACAGTGATGGCGCTTTTGGATAATACGGATAATATATTCAGAAGAGAGAAGGCTTTGGTGCAGCTGAAAAATGCCCAGGCCAATTATAACAGTGAAATGCTGGGTTTTTCCACCATCATGGAGGGTGACGATATAGATAAGATTTCAGAACTGCAAGAGCAGCTCAAGGCCAGCAGTGGGCTATTATCAGCTGAAATCGAACTGAAGGAAGCAGAACTGGAATTGGAAAAGTCCACCATCAAAGCACCCATATCGGGCAAGGTGGCTGACCTGAAGCTTAAGCCCGGTAGCTTGGTCAATGCGGGGGACGAGCTTTGTGAAATCCTGAGTACAGAGGAGCTGAACCTGAGGGTCAAGGTGCTGGAGTCGGACATTCCCTTTATTTCCCTTGCACAGGAGACGGAGGTATATCCTGTTGCTGCAGGAACGGGCAGCCTATCAGGCAGGGTGAGCAGCATCAATCCCAAGGTGGATGAAAATGGCCTGGTGGAAGTCAATATCAAACTTAAAAAAGGAGAAAAATTACTTCCCGGGATGAATGCCCGGGCAGTGATCCGTGCCCCGCAAAATGATAATGTGGTCGTACCCAAGCAGGCCCTGGTCTACCGCTCAGGACGTCCGGTGGTCTTTACCCTCAATGGGAAGGAATCCAAGTGGAACTATGTGGAGGTGGGCAAGGACAATGGCCGGGAGATAGAGGTCCTTGATGGGATTAAGGATGGGGAAACGGTCATCACCAGCAATAACCTGCAGTTGGCTCACCAAGCACCAGTACAGATCGTCAAAGAAAAAGAATAGCCCATGGTCAGGTTTTTATTATCAAGGCCCATAGCGGTCACCATGGTTTTTCTGGCCCTGATGGTCTTTAGCCTAATTGGCTTCACCAAGCTGCCCATATCCTTATTGCCGCCCATAGATGTGCCGCAGATTGTGGTAAAGGTGAATTATCCCAATGCTTCTCCTGAGGCCATTGAGCAGAATGTGCTGAGCAGGGTGCGGGAAGGACTGATCACCCTCAACGAGCTTGAAGATATGGACAGTAAGGCAGGCAGTGAAACTGGTACGCTGAGGCTCCAATTTGCCTATGGCACTTCCATGGAGCTGGCCTATATTGAAGTGAATGAAAAAATAGACCGCCTCACCAATAGCCTGCCCCAAGAGCTTGCCCACCCCCAGGTCATCCGCATCAATACC
This sequence comes from Echinicola marina, assembly GCF_020463795.1. NCBI lineage: Bacteria > Pseudomonadati > Bacteroidota > Cytophagia > Cytophagales > Cyclobacteriaceae > Echinicola > Echinicola marina. The sequence goes on from NZ_CP080025.1 coordinate 2,071,733, forward strand.
AATGACATTCCCATGGTCCGCTTACAGGTGATTCCAAAGGAAGGAACAGATTATGCCGCAGTAACCAAATTGGCCGAAAATGTCCTAAAAAAGCGCATAGAGCAACTGCAGGGAATATCCCTGGTAGATATCAATGGCAAGCAGGAAAGGGTCATTACCGTGGAACCCAATAAGGCGGTCTTGGCTGGCTTGGGCATGACCGAGCAAAATGTCATCAATGCGATACGATCTGGAAACAGCGAACCTTCGGGAATAAGCGTAAAGGATGGGCAATATCGTTATTTTTTGCGCTTGGCGACCCGGGTGGATACCCCTGAAGATATAGCAGGGCTTCCCGTAATGGGACCTGGGGGGAATATGGTGGAGTTGAATAAAGTAGCCAATGTCCAATACCAAATGGGAAGTCCCATGGGCTACCACCTATATGGAGAGCAGGAAGGCTTGGTGATCACCATACACAAGCAGGCGGCAGCCAAGATGAATGAGCTGATGGAAAAGGTCAGCGAGTCGGTGGAATTGTTCAAAAAGGATTATCCGCAGGTGGATTTTGCCCTCAGCCAGGACCAATCCGCCCTGCTCAATGCGGGGATCAATAACCTGCAGACCAGTTTGCTCTTTGGAGGGATTTTCGCCTTTGGGGTATTATTTATCTTTATGGGCAATTATAAGATGCCCTTGATTATTGGTGTCAGCCTGCCCACTTCCCTACTGATCAGTTTTCTGGTATTTTATGCTTTTGGGATTTCCATCAATGTGATTTCCCTAAGTGGCCTGGCTTTGGGCTTGGGCATGTTGATCGATAATGCCATTATTGTTTTGGACAATATCACCCGCAAAAGACAGGAGGGCTTGCCACTTTTTGATGCCTGCGTCAAGGGGGTAAATGAAGTCATGTCGGCTTTGATCTCTTCTGTGCTGACCACTTTGGCGGTCTTTGTGCCCTTGGTTTTTCTGAGTGGTATTTCCGGGGCCTTGTTCTTTGATCAGGCAGTGTCGGTGGCAGCCATTCTATTTGTCTCATTGCTGGTGGCCTTTATATTATTGCCTTTACTTTACCGACTTTTCTTTGCCAAAAAGCAATGGGACAGCAACCAAGAGGATAGCCGCTTTTTTAAATGGGTCTTGGCTTTATATAAAAGTGGCTACCAAAGGCTGATGACCCAAAGGCGCTTGAGTTTGATTTTATTATTGGCCCTTATTCCACTGTTTTTGATGATCGGTCTGGCATTGCCCAAAGAAGGATTGCCTCCGATCGGGAAAAAAGATGTCTTGATCGAACTGGATTGGAATGAGCCCATAGCGGTAAAGCAGAACCTTGAGCGGGTAAAGGGAATGATGGCATTGCTGGGAAATAGCTTTGAACATGCGGAGGCAGATGTGGGAGTCCGTCAGTTTTTGCTTTTTGATGGGGAAAACTCGGTACAAGAGGCCAGCATTTATATTGACTTCAGGGATCAGGCAAGCAAAGAAAAATATACGGCACAATTGGAAAAACAGCTGAGGGCGCAATATCCACAGGCCAGCATCAAGCTGATGGATGCTCCCAATGCCTTTGACCAGCTTTTTGCTTCCAATAGGCCCTACTATGAAATGCGCTGGAAGGACCTGAAGGACAAAAAGCCAGTTGATGCAGCGACCATGGAACCTTGGTTGGAGGATTTGCCGGTGAAACAGTGGAAGAAAGGTCCCGGCTTGCAGGAAGAATCTGCTGTGGTCTTTCACTTGGATTTGGAAAAACTGGCCTTGTACCAAATTGAGCTCAATGAGATAGCGGGGCAGATTGAAAGGCTTTTCGGCGCTTATACCATTGATGAGATCAAACAGTTCAGCGAGGTGACCCCGATCCGCTTATTGGAAAATGATGCCGATTATAGGGGGATTTTAGCAAGCAATTACCTGCGCTCCAAGGAGGGGCAGCCTTATGCCCTGGCCAATTTTATCCAAGTGGGATATGAGGACCATTATAAGTATGTGACGGCGGATAAGACCGGGATTTACCAATCTGTGGAAATTACGGCGCCCAATCCACAAAACAGGGAGAGGGAGCTTAAAAACTGGGGATTGGATAGAAATCTCAGTGTGTCTTTTTCCGGACAATATTTCAAAGATCAGGAAAATCTTCAACAATTGATTGGGATTTTGGGCGTAGCGGTACTGCTGCTTTATTTTATCCTTGCAGCCCAGTTTGAAAGTTTTGTACAACCGCTGATTGTGATCTTTACCCTGCCGCTGGGTATTGGAGGGGCCTTGCTAGTGCTCTGGTTGACCGGGACTTCCCTAAATGTGATGTCGGCCATTGGTCTGGTGGTGATGCTGGGGATTATGGTCAATGATGCCATTTTGAAGATCGACACCATTAACAGGTTGAGGGTGAAATATGCGGAGCAGGAAAGGGATTTGACGGACAGGGAGATTTTGGAACAGGCCCTTTTTAAGGCTGGGGAAATCAGGCTGAAACCCATTTTGATGACCTCGATGACCACTATTTTGGCTTTGCTGCCCGTGGTATTCAGTTCAGGCCTGGGAGCGGACCTGCAAAGACCTTTGGTGTTCAGTGTGATGGGCGGCTTGACGATCGGGACGCTGACCGCATTGTATTTTGTGCCTTTGATGTATTGGGCGTTGAGTAGAAAAAAGAATAAAGAGGAAAGAAGAAAGATTGGAGTAGTTAGTAGCTAGTATCAAGTACAAAGTATGGAGTATAAAGTAGGAATCCTGTTGACTGTATTGCAGGAATTATCTTGACTCAAACCCCAAAGGGGGGTAAACATACTTAATGGTGAAGCATCATCAGGCCTAGCGACCCTGAAGGGGTCGAATAAAATACGGGTAGAGATGTACGAGGTGGAAATATGGAGTATGAAGAACGGAGCTATTAGAAATGTTGTATCAAGTCTCTGCCTTGGTACTGGTTAAATTGAGTCTCTGACTAAAAATATTGTTTTCGTTGTGTCGAAAATGGTATTAAATAATAGATAAGCCTATGTTTTTTTTATGGAGGGTTAGCCTTGTTTTAGCTGCTTTAGTAGTAATGGGTTGTTCGGAGGAACCTAAAAATATCTTGCCGACTATTCCAGTGTCAGAAAAGGCTGATCCAGCCCTTGCATTGAATGAGATTGCAAAATCGGTCAAAAGGATTCAATTGGAGACCACAAAGGCGGCATTGTTGGGTTATATAATGAAAGTAAAACAATATAATGAAAAGCTTTATATAGCTGATAGAGATAAAGTCTTGGTTTTTGATTTGGAAGGAAAGTTTTTATACCAAATCGGAAGCTATGGGGAAGGACCCGGTGAGTATATGATAGTTAATACATTTGCCATGGATCCGCATAATGGAAATGTTTACATAGCTTCAAATTATAGGATATTGGTTTATTCTGCGGATGCTGAATTATTGATGGAAAAAAAGTTTTTCCATTATATATACGGTTTGGAATTTACTGATGGTAAACTATATGAATTTTATAATTCTCACGGAAACGAGGTGAAAGAGGGCTATGTCAATTATTCATTTCTCCATGAATTTAGCCCTCAATTGGAATTGTTGGACAGTATTACACTAAAGACAGTTAATTTAAAAAAACACATAGTGAGTGTTTACAATTACAAGCATTTTATATCAAAAACTAAAGAGGGTACCTACCTATATTACCCCGTGCTAGTTGCTGAAAATATTAAAAGGGACACCCTGTATCAGTTTAAGGAGGATAGGTTAGTTCCTTTTTTAAAATTGGATTTTGAAAAGCCACAGTCTTCAGATGTACTAAAAATGAGGAAGGCAGTGAATATCTATAATATTAATAATTCAAATTCTTACGTGATATGTGAATATGTACAAGAAAGGGAAAATCGGTTTTTTGTTTTTAATAAGAAGGATTCTATCAGTTATAATCTAAAAGTGGGACCACTGGATGATCAAGGGGAGCCAGTCGTGCTTAGGCCCCTAGACTTAGAAAAAGACAAGTTTTACTATGCGAAAGCTTCAGAATTCATGGATAAAGAAACCGAAGAATCCAACCCTATAGTTGGTATTGTTGAATTGAAATAATAATTGTTGAAAGGAGCCAACGGCTCAAGTTTGCTTGGTCCATCAGCACAGCTGAATGGACAACATGACTTGAGGCTCAATACTCAATACTCACATCTCAAGACTAATCTAAAGTCTAAAATCTTATGTCTAACATCTAGTGTCTAAAACAAAATTTGAGTCCATTTAGAATTGTCATATCGTTTTTTGTGCTGGCCATCATAGGCTTTGCCTTGGTGCCCAGGCTGACCGTGGAGCTGAATCCCAGAGAACAGCAGCCGGTGCTCAGTATTTCCTATTCCGTGCGGGATGCTTCCCCAGAGCTGGTGGAAAAGCTGGGGACGGCACCTTTGGAGGGGCTTTTTAGCCAGTTGTCCGATCTTAAGAAAATCGAATCGGTTTCCCGCTATAATGGCGGCTCTGTGACTCTGCGCTTCGATAAGCACACGGACATGGAATTCAAGAAGTTTGAGGTGACCTCCCTGATCAGGCAGGTGTATCCATCCTTGGATGCCAAGGTCAGCTTTCCGTTGGTTTACCAGTCTGCCCAGCGTAATGATGAACCGCCTATTCTGCAATACAGCATCAATGCACCCTTTGCGGCCTTTGAAATCAAAAAGGTCACTGAGGATATCTTGAAGTCCGTCCTTAACCGCTTTGATGAGGTGGAGGAAATCCAGGTTTATGGGGCCAGGGACCTGCAGCTTTTTGTGACCTACGATATACAAAAACTCCAGGCTTTTGGCATAAGCAGGGGAATGCTCAATTCAGTGCTGCGCAGTGCTTTTGGAACAAGTTTTCCCGGCATGGCCCTGAACCATCAAGGGGAAGCCCTTTTTATTCAGGTGGACCGCTCCTTGGTCGAAATGGAGCAGTTGGAAATGCTTAGGATTACTAATCGCGATGGAAAGGATATTTACCTCAGGGACATTGCCCAACTGACCTTGGAGGAAGCGGAACCCAATCGCTATTACCGGATCAATGGCAATAACTCCGTGACCATGAGCATTACCAGTAGAGAAGGGGTGAACAAGGTGGTTTTGGCACAAAGGCTAAAGGAGGCCATCGAGGAAGCTTCTGAGCTGTTGCCTGCAGGATATGATGTGCGCTTGGAGCAGGATGATACCGAATACCTGTCCAAGGAACTGAACAAAATCTATAAAAGATCAGGGCTGTCCATCCTGATTTTGGTGGTCTTTATCTTTTTGATCAACCGGAACTGGCGTTACCTGACCGTATTATTTTTGGGCATCCTGGTCAACCTGAGTGCTACGGGCATTATCCTATATACTTTAGGGACCCATCTGCACCTTTATTCGATTGCAGGATTGACCATCTCTTTTGGATTGATCGTGGACAATGCCATTATCATGATCGATCACCTGCACAAACACAAAAATAGAAAGGTCTTTTTGGCCCTTTTGGCGGCTTCCCTGACCACCATTGCCGCCCTGCTTATGGTATTTTTATTGCCGGAAGAAGACCAGAAAAACCTGACGGACTTTGCGGTGGTGGTAGCCGTGATGCTGGCAGTGTCGCTACTGGTGGCACTCATGTTTACCCCTGCCATGTACCAATTACTATTTGGGGAAAAAGTAGGCCAGAAAAGAAGCATCACTGTCCCCAAGTTGAGGAGACGGGTGAGGTGGTTTGGAAGGTACCGGAAGCTCATTGGATTTGCCGCTCACTACCGAAAGACCTTTGTCATATTCTTGGTCTTGCTTTTTGGCTTGCCCATATTTTACCTGCCGGCCAAATGGGAAGGGCAGGATTGGTACAATAAGGTCATTGGCAGCACGGTATATCAAGAGGACATCAGGCCCTATGTGGATAAGGCTTTGGGTGGTTCCTTGAGGATGTTTGTCCGAGGGGTATTTGAGAAGTCTGGCTACAGGGAAGCTGCCCAGACAAGGCTATATGTAAATGTGCGCCTGCCCTTTGGGAATACCCTCGATCAAATGGACTTTATCATTCGGGAGTTTGAGGAGTTTTTAAAAGGGGTAGAAGGGGTAGACAAGTTTGTGAGCAATGTGTCCTCGGGACAATATGCTTCCATTACCATTACCTTTAAGGAAGCTTATGAAAATTCAGCCTTGCCTTATCAGCTGAAAGGAAGACTGTCAGTAAAAGCAACAGACTGGAGCGGTGCAAGATGGAGTATCTATGGAGTGGGCCAAGGTTTTAGTGCCGGCCCCGGCGGAGAAGGGATTCCATCCTTTACCGTGATGATGAAGGGCTATAACTATGATGAACTGGCAAGGCAGTCCGAAGTACTGGCCGAAAAGCTCATGCAGCACAAAAGGATCCAAGAAGTCAATACCAATGAGCGCCTGTCTTACGGGGAAAGGAGTTCTGAGGAGTTTGTACTTCGATTTGATCAGAAGAAGCTCGCCCTGCAGGGTACCAATCAATATGAGGTGATGACGGCCCTGAGTGATAGGTCCAAACCCACTGGGGCAAGTCTTTATTTGAACCTAGAGGATAAGAATTATGGTGTGGTCGTCAGGGAAAAGCATGCAGAAGATTTCTCCCGTTTTGACTTGGAAGAAACCACCTTGATCAGTTCGGAGGACAAAATGCTTAAAGTGTCCAGTTTAGGGACGCTGGTAAAGGAAACTACGACCAACTCCCTGCACAAGGAAGACCGACAATATATCCGGAGGGTGGCCTTTGAGTATATGGGCTCAAGGAAGTTTGGCCGTGAATACCTGGATGAAGTGCTGGAAGAGATGAAGGCAAGTATGCCCATTGGGTATTCTGCTGAGACTTCTTCCTATGGCTGGGGCTATGGAAAGACCCAAAGACAGTATACACTGTTGCTGGTCTTGATGGTGGCGATTTTCTTTATCTGCGGAGTCTTATTTGAAAATCTCAAACAGCCTTTTTATATCATTGCGGTGATCCCTATTGCCTTTATTGGCTTGTTCTTGATCTTTTCGCTATTTGATTTTTATTTCGATCAGGGCGGCTATGCTGCTTTTGTAATGCTGGGGGGCTTGGCGGTGAATGCCGCCATTTTCATCGTCAATGACCTGAACAATAGAGAAAATGGAAAGTATAACCGAAATGTATTGAAGTCAGTGGCAGGTAAATCCATTCCCATTCTATTGACGGTGCTTTCCACCTGTTTTGGTTTGGTTCCATTTATTATGGAGGGGCAAAACGAGATATTCTGGTTTTCGCTTGCCATAGGTACTATTGGAGGGCTGGTGTTCAGTATGCTAGGGGTATTTGTGGCCTTGCCGGTGTTTTTGTGGAGGAAAGAGAGTAGGAAGTAGCAAGTACAAAGTATCAAGTATCTAGATAAAATACGCTAGACACCAGACGCTAGACAAAAGAACAAAGACTGAAGTACAAAGTATATAGATTTTACCACAAAGGTCGCTAAGGAAGCTCAAAGGTCGCGAAGGTTGGGTTTACGAGAAACTCAGGGGCCTCTGTGAAGACTTAGTGTTACTCTGTGGTTTTTTATGTCAAGATTAAAGAGCAAAGAATAAAGACTTATAATATAACTTAGCGTATACAAGATAATATTTAATTGAACCTTAAACTTGTATCCAGTAGATAGTTGGGTTATTTTCAGGCCAATATTCTTTTTAATTTTCTTAACCATTTTGATTCATGAGAGTAATCAATGTTTTTATCTTTCTGTGTTTAATAACTTTTGAGGTGCTGGGCCAAAAAAAGGAACAGCCCAATTTTATCATTATTATCGCTGATGATGCCGCATGGGATGATAGCGGGGTATATGGCAATGATATGGTCCAAACGCCTAATATCAATAAATTGGGAGAAGAGGGGCTGGTTTTTGATAATGCTTTTTTGACTACCAGTTCTTGCAGTCCCAGTAGGTGCAGTATTTTGACTGGCAGGTATCCGCACAGTACAGGTGCGCCCGAGTTACATATGCCCTTGCCCGAGGATCAACTCTTGTTTGCTGGAGAGCTTCAAAAAGTAGGTTATTATACGGTGGCAGCAGGGAAATACCATATCGGGCCACCTCGAAAGGATTTTGACAAGATATATGGCCATCAAGTCAGTGGTTGTGAATATTGGATACAGGCATTGGAAGAGCGACCAAAAGATCAGCCATTTTTTATGTGGTTGGCCTCTAAAGATCCACATAGATCCTATGAGGAAAATATCATCCCCAATCCACATGATCCCAAACAGGTGAAAGTTCCTCCCTATCTACCCGATAACGATTCGGTTAGGAAGGACCTGGCCTTATACTATGATGAGATTGCCCGTTTGGACAGTTATTTGGGAAAGGTGATGGAAGCATTGAAGGAACAGGGTGTAGATGAAAATACCATGGTGATCTATATGACGGATAATGGCAGGCCATTTCCAAGGGACAAAACCAGGCTTTATGATAGTGGCATCAAGACTCCCTTTATTGTCAGATGGCCCAATCAAGTTAAGCCAGGAAGAACGGCAGCGATGATTAGTTCGATTGATATAGCTCCTACCTTTTGTGAACTGGCAGGAGCTGCTTTACCCAAAGCTTTTCAGGGGATTTCTTTTGCTTCAGTTTTGGAAGATGCTGATCATAAAGGGCGTGATTATATTGTGGGCGAACATAATTGGCATGATTACCAAGCTTATGAGCGTGCATTGAGGACGGATAAGTTCTTATATATCAGAAATGAATTCCCTTATCTGAATGCTTCCCCTCCGGCAGATGCGGTGTCCAGCATAAGTTATCAGGAAATGATTCGCTTGCATAATGAGGCAGAGCTGGAAAAGATCCAAATGGATTGCTTTGTCCTTTCCCGGCCAAAAGAGGAATTATATGATGTGCTTTCCGATCCCTTTCAGCTTAATAACTTGGCTATGGATGATACTTATGCTAAGGTGTTGGCAGAGATGCGTTCCAAGTTGGATACATGGAAAAAGGAATTTGAAGATGAACTCCCTAAGGATTATACGCCTGATGGATTTAACCGCTGGACAGGAAAACGAATTAGATGATATATATATCCTTAATTCTACCAGTAAAGATTAAAAGCGAATCAAAAGGATCCCTTCGATTAAAATAGCAACTGCTATGTTTCATGCAAGTCTTTTGAAAATACTTCTAGAAGAAAAATAGGTATGCGAAAGCTTGTGGTATTTATCTGAGGATGGCGAACTGCAGGAAAGAGAAAGAAAAGTAACTGTTAAAAATAAGTAGGCGCTTTTCATATTAGTTGTTATCTGATTCGGTAATTTGATAAATGCCATATTGGATAAAATCCTCTTCCTCATCTGGGTTGATCAATCGGATCAAGAGACGGTTTCCCGGTAAGGCCATGGCTATTTTTCCATAAGGAATGGATAGGTCTTTGCTCAGCTGCTTATGTTCGTCCAGTAGGATGATTTTGTGATAGTTCGGATCCTTGAAGTGGTGGTAGTTAGGATCCTCCGCTTTGTTTTTTTCGTAAATCCCAAGGGAAATATCCTTTACATATTCCAGTGCCATCAATTCACCATCCAATTTGAACAGATTACGATTGAAGGCTGACAGGGTGATTCTTCCCTTGGAGGGCATATTGTCAAGGGAGATAGATTGGCTCTCTAGGACTTTAAACTCATCGTGGTTGATTTTTACCCTTGATATTACTTCGCCCGTATTGATATCTAAAACAGTGATTTCATTGTCCAAAGAAGTGGTCAAATACAGCTTAGGATTGTTTTTTCCTTGCAAAGTGTATATGGGAGAGTAAACACCATTAGTGGATGGGTCAAGGGACCTATATAGAGCCCTTTCTGCTACAGGTGCAATTTCATAGGAGTTACTTTCCTGTTCATTGGAAATCTCGATAAGGTTGGTGCTTTTAAAATCTCTTTTCCCCATATATTTGCTTACTCCTGAAGGATTGGAAATAAAATAAAGGGAGGAAGGGTCATTGTTTTTGTAGAAATGGGCAAAAGGTCTCAAGCTGCCATAGAGGTGTATTTTTACACTGGATTTATAGGGTTGTCGCTTTTGCAAAACTAACTTTTGATCATAAAGCAATAGCTCTGTAGCCGTTAACGCCCATATATCCCCATTTTCCGAAAAACCAAGACAATTTAAGGATGCGGTGTATTTGTCAGGGGCATCGCCTTGCATGTTTTTGCTAATGAGAATTTCTCCTTTCTCATTTAGGATAGCGATTTCAGTTCCTTCGCTGCGTTTATGAATATAACCAAGATAAAGGCCTTCTTTTGGGGAGTGGTCTATGATCTCCACCGGCCAAAGTGAATTGATTTGGAACTCATCCACTTTTTCTAGAGAATATTGGGCAAATGTATGTTTAGAACAAGTAAGACTGAAGAGGAAACATATTTTGACGAAAAGTATTTTGATGATGACTTGGATCATGTTTTATTGGTTTAAAAGTTTAAGTAGAATGATTATCCGTTTTCACACCAGTAGCTTTATTTCTCACGGATTCCATGGATTTCCACTGATTTAATTAATTATGTCTTTGAAATATGTGTCATTTTTGAGAGAATGTTTTGAAGGGTAATACTTACTGGTGGAATAGCGGATATACAGATTAAGTAGTTTAAATAACAGTTGTTTATAGCTTTACTAATACAATACTTGGATTAGGTTCTTCGGCGTCAGCATAGGTGTATTCTGCTGCCTTGATATAATAAAAGATGTTGTTTTCGAGGTCAAGTGGTCTTATGATAACGTTTTCTCCTGCTTCATCCACAAAACCTTCTTTGATATTGATGCCTTTATCTTCATTTTTATTATAAAAATAGAGCATGCGCATCCCTTCACGATCGTACTCACAGGTCAAGAAGGAAGGAGAGTTGACCACGTTTTTGATGGCGATTTTTTTGATACCCTCTTCGCTTATATAGGGAGGTTCGAAATTTAACTTGAGGACAGGAATTAGCTTTTCATCCTTTATTTGATATAAACTGTCTCTCAAAATGCTTTCATTGATCAGTACAGGCAAATAGAAATAGTTTTCACCGTTGAATTGAGAGAGATAGTGTTTGTAGGGAAACATGGCTGCTGTTTCTTTGTCCAATTGCATATTTCTTATAGGAAGAGAATCATTGATTTCTAGATCAGGATCAAGCTTATAAAATGTGCGCTGATTGACATATTTGCCCCCTTTTTTGATGCCATCATTACCACCGATTAGGTATACTTGCTGTTCAATGATAGCGAGGTGATCTATAAAGAAGGGCATTGTTTTTTCCGATACGAATGTGTTGTCAAAAGAATATTCCAATAGTTTTCTGCCTGATGCAATGTATACCATTTCAGCTTTTCCATTAATGGCAATGGACGAAACATGTCTGTATTCACCAGGGCCGTTTCCTGATTTGCCAAGTCTGTAAAGAAATTTTCCTTCTTTGTTGAAAACAAGGATTTTTCCTGCCATATCCACCACAAAATATTTCTCCTTGGAAAATTTCACATCCTGAACCATGCTCAGAAAGGACTCTTCAGTGGTTTCCAGTTTAACAGTCTCCAAAGATTGGGCAATATCCTTCAGTGAGATATTCGGATCCCCTTTTTTGGGAATGTAAATGCTTGCCAGTTCAGTTGATTCGGAGCTAGAGCAGGCAAGACAAACCGATAGAAGAAGGCTAAGACTTGATTTTAAATAACGCAAGTGTTGCATTGTGATCTGAGGTTTTTCTTTTAAAAGCATACATATAGGAGCTTAGGTTAGTGAATTGGAGGTGATAGTATCCAGAGTCATTGAAATCATCAAATACACCAGCAGATGTTCCGGTTTTACTTAAGTATTGTTTATTGGCAGTCAAATCATAAAAAAGGATAAAGACCTGATTTTTATGGCTGAAGTGGGTTGTGGTGTACTTTCCAACAAGTCCCCGGTAACCTGAAAATATATCCTGGCCTTTTTTGCCAGGGGATAAGTTTTTGAATTGGAAGACGGGAGCCTGAAATCTGTCGGAAGAGGAATAGATGACATTGTCCTCGCCAATAGCCGAGTACAGTTCCCCTTTATTAATTGTCAATGTTGAAGGGTTGAATATATTGATGGAAGATGATTCATAGGATAAATCCAAATGCCGCTTTTCAAACTTCAGGTCTTTGGCATTATAGCTGTCCATAAAGTATGTTTTTTCTTCAAATTCATTTGATATGCCCGAAGTATAGACTTTTCCTTTGAAAAGGGCTAGGTTATTGATGGATTCTTGAATTGAGATGGATTGGAGAATTTTATCATTTGATATATCGTATATAACGATAGAATTACTATGAGCAATCAATAGCCTGTTTTCAAGCTCGTCAAAGGCTAAGTCTTTTATAAGGTGTTCATTGTTGCGATAGATTTCTTTTAGGAATCTGCCAGCTTTATCTAATTTGCAAATAGAATAGGCAAAGCCCTTTTTATTATATTCTCCTGGGCTGATAAAAAGGGATTTTTCGGTAATCACCATGCTTTGAATATTGTGATAATCCCTGTCCATACTGATAAGCTTCACCTCATCTGAAATACTTGAGGCATCAATCCTAGGTAAGTATTGGTGTTCGATGATAATGTCTTTTTTTACGTTATTGGGCAAAAAATAGAACCAAAGGAAAAGAAATAGAATATTCATGGTTATTGAGTTTGTTTTCAAAAAATCTCAGAAATATAGCTCCTTTTTTTGATTCAAAAGAATTCTATGTTTCTGGAAATTAGTTTAATAGCTATTAAACTAATAAAATAGTTTTTAAACTAAAAATTATTTTGGTTATTTTCGAAGAGTTTTCGCTACAATGGCAATTGTTTTGCATCAAAAGCTTAGTCTATAATTATTAAATGTATATGAATCATTCTAAGACCAACTTCAGCTGTTTTCTTTTAATCATCTTTTTTATGGTCAGCTGTGGAGGCAGTAAAGACCAACAAAAAGCAAAAGGCCCCAATGCCGAACTGGAACTGGAGGTAGTGGATTCACTGGTGGTGGATGAGCTGGAGCCTTTGCTTATGGATGACCATATGGCTGATCTGGGATATTATATGCTTAGAAACTATAAAAGCCGCCAGCCTCTTTTAGTGGATGAAAATGGTACTGTGATTCAAGAATATGATATTCTTAATGATGGTCCAAATGGAATTGGAAGTTACGGGGCTGGATATAGGTTGTTGAACGATACTGCTTGGCTAGCCCAAAATCTAATGACCGGTTATTATGTCTTTGACTATCAGGGAAACAGGATTAAAGAATTGCCAGCAGTGACCGAAGGGATCTTTTCCATTACCATCAATGCGACAAGAACTACTTTCCATCCCTACAGTAAAAATGGTGAGTTATATGTCCTTGGAGAGGAAAGAAATGCCTATAACCATAAGGAGATCAATGCCGAAAAACTAGGCGCAGATTTTTATAGCCAAGCGAAAACAATTTTTAACTATAATATTGAAGATGTAGAGAGTGAGCTAATTACTACCTATCCTGAGGAATGGGAGCCCAGGAAATCTGGCCGTTATGTGGGAGAGGCTTCTCCTCTGGTTACCATTAACAGGAAGAATAAGGAAATGGCTTTGCTGCCATCTGCAGGAAGTCAGCTTTTTATATATGATTATTCAGGAGAGGAACCGATTTTAAAAGATAGTGTCAAACTGAGTCATCGTTTCCGACCTGATTTAGCGCCTGATATAGATCTTGATGCTGAGCGTTGGTTGGATGATTATCCTTTCTTTATGGACTTGAGGGTCTTAGGTGATGGGTATTTGCTGGGCTTTTATACCAGGATACCTAAGGAGATCTTGAAGGAATTACGTGCCAAAAGCGAGCAATATTATCAGCTGCCTGAATTTCAGGAGGCTTCCAAACAATATGCCAAGCCATATTATATAGTGGTTAAAGATGGGAAACAAGTAGGGGTAATCAATGAGCTGCCAGTTCATGGTGGCATCAACTTTTCGGACGAAGAAGGATTTATCTATGTTAATGACAATCTTGATCCGGAAGTGGAGCGGGATTATAATGTTTTCTATAGACTAAAGGTAAAATAAGTAGCTTGTATTTGGTGTCAAGACCTAAGACATTAGATAATAGACTTACAAAAAAATATGGCTTTCACTGAATCAGCTCTTTATATTATCAGAAGATTTTTCTAATAACCAGGGTATTCAAAAGGGGATAGCTGATAGGGTTATTATTGAGGTTTGGATGTATTGAGATAGAGATGAGTAGACTCTATGCTTGTGTGATGTGGCTAGGTTAGTGTTAAAGCTATTTGTTTTGTATGTTGTGTTTTATGTTGTTTTATTGGTTTGTTTCAAGTCATGTTTTTTCATTATTTATGTGTTTTTGTGATTTTTAGGTTAAAAAATTAATTGTTTTTGAAAGTTTTTTCATTTTCTGATATTTATAAAAAATGTAATTTATTTGGTGATTTTTGAACTAGGCTATTGTTTGAATTGTCTGCAAACGGTTTCGGCTTGTCAATATTGAATAATTATCCAGAAATCACGAATATTGCCAAATTGTTAATAGGAATTATTTTTTGTTGCGGTATTTGTAATTATGAATCCTATTTTTTACGTTTGACTTACAATCACGTGATTAAGTAATTAATAGTACCTGCCCAAAATAATTAGCCTCAGAAAAATCCGACATCAAAATGATCATCGGGAGGTTTGACAAGTGTTAGTTATAACCCTTAAAATTTTAAAACCATGAGATTAATTATTGCATCATTAGTAGCATTGTGCATTTCAGGAAGTGCATTTGCTTATTCAGCAGGTCAAAAAGACCTAGAGAAAGAAAAAGACAAAAAATCAACGGTGGTCCTTGAGAAAACCGGGGACAAAAAGGTTCAGTTAAAGTTTTTGACGGAACCAAATGGAAAAATAATGGTAAGAATCAAAGATGCGAGAAATGCTTTGGTTTATAAAGAAATCATTAAAACCGATAAGGAATTTAAAAAGAGTTATGATCTTTCAGCTTTAGCGGAAGGTGATTATGAATTTGAAGTGTTTACCAGAGAAGAAGGTACCATTGATAATTTTGAAGTATCACTTGGTAAAGCAAAAGCAGCTGGTTCTAATTACTTCGCCAAAGTTAAAGTTATAGATGACGAAAATGTAGCTTTGTTGGTGAAAACGAAGGGAGAAAGTAAAAAGACCATCCGCATCCTAGACCAAGGACATGTGGTATTCGAAGATTCTTTTGAGGGCGAAAACTATGGGAAATTATTTAAGCTTAAGAAAGTAGAATCGCTTAAGGATCTTGTATTTGAAGTAAGAGGTGACGATGGTAATGGTAAGTTCCTTTCTGCTCTTTAATAGAATTAAACCAATATGATAAGGCTGCCCATTGGGTGGCCTTTTTTTGTGGTTTGCTTTTATAACTATTAAGGAATTAAGGGCCATTAAGGATTGGAGATGTTTGTTGGGGAAGGGTACTTCATGCTCTTTATTTCTTTATGTTTTTTTAATTATTAACCATTATGTAGTTAAGGTTCATTAAGAGAGTTGGGTTTGCATTTGGGCTGGGAAGAAAGCCTCATGCTATTATTTCTTTATGTCTTCATGGTTCAATTCATCCCCCCCGGGACAGGTGTTAAGGCGCTATATAAAATTGGAATTGGACTTGGATTTATAGTGATGCCAATTGGTTTTGTAATAAGCAGGAATTATCGCAACCGTTTTCGGTGTTTTTCCAATTAATATTGTGATAATATTAGTTATGATATTTTGTAAATAAATATAATTCTGCTTTTATGGTTTTTGTCGTATGAAAATTTTGGGTAAAGCGATTTGTCTATTCTCAATTTTGATTTTTTCAGGAATGTTGTGTGATTAATTTTTCGGCTAAATTATTATTAAATCGTTAAAACTATATTGTTTTGGTTGAATATTTTGCAATAATATTCTTGGTTTGTACCTTTGTAAGGTGATCAGAGATCATCAACAATCCCGCCCAAAATAGTTAGCCACTAGAATTAGCTAAAACCGCAGGTTGGTTAAGCTAGAAAGTTTAAGAAAAAGTAAAGCATCAAATAAAATTTCTAAAATTATGAGATTAATTATTGCATCCCTATTAGCGCTATGTATTTCAGTAAGTACATTTGCTAAATCCGACCTTGACGATAAAGTTGTCAAAATCGAAAAAATCGCTGATAAAAAAGTGGAGGTGAAATTCCTCGCAGTACCAAGCAGCAAAGTTTTGGTAAGAATCAAAGATGAAAACAGTTCAGTAGTATATAAAGACATTATTTCAAGTGAGAAGTTTTTCGCTAAGAAATATGATCTTACTGCATTGGCTGAAGGAGATTATAAAATTGAAGTGTTTACTCCTGAGCAAGGAACATTACAAAACATGGATGTATTTGTAGGAGCGAAAAAAGAGCAGGTTGATTATTTCACCAAAGTAAAAGTATTGGGTGATGATAATGTAGCTGTATTGGTTAAATCAACCGATGATGCTAAAAAAACAGTAAGGATTTTTGATAACGGAAATGTGATCTTTGAATCTTCTTACGAAGGTAGCAAGTTCGGAAAGGTCTTTAAGTTTGAAAAAGTAACTTCAATTGACAATTTGGTTTTTGAAGTAAGTAATGAAAATGGACAGGGTAAATATTTCTCTGCACTATAAATAAGATACTGAATTAAGAAAGGCGCTTTGAAAATCTCAAAGCGCCTTTTTTGTTTCTATATTTCTATAGTAGATGATCACCTTCTGGGTTTAGTTTTTAGAGATATAAAGTGCTTTTTCTAGATTGCCCATCATGGTGAGGTAGATGTTCCTGTTACCGTCCAAATTGTTCGGTTCAATTTCTATGATGCCATTACTGTTTCCGTCTACCGCCAAGCCAAGATCTATGTTTTCAAACAATCTATTGAGGTCAAAGTTAAGGTAAATATCTTGGTTGCCTTCCAGTTGCAGGTTCCCACCATCAGCAGCCGCAGTTAGCATTTCTTCAGTATCTGTATAGATATTCAAAAGCTGACCATTGACATTTCCCTGTATATTGATACTTTTTTCAAATAAGACATCTGTTTCCATCAGGGCATCATCTTGTTGGAATTGCAAAGTAATACCAGTATAGCTTCCAGCATCTAGGCTTAAGCTGCCCAGCGTTTCACTTTGTGGCAAAGCGCTTTGGATCAGGTTGAGGGAATAACTCATCGCTTGCTCTAGCGGTAACTGAACGCTTCCCGAGCTATTGGAATTGCCAATTATGGAAAGATTACCAAAGGAAAAATCGGCACTTGTGATACTTGCTCCGGAGATAAGGCCATTGTTTTCTTCTGAATTACTTTCGGTTACTGCCCGCGCTTTTACCGTGATATTGGCTTGAGGCATTTCATCAGAATCGTCGTTATTGCATGAGGATAAAAATCCTGTGGTTCCCAAGGCCAAAAGGGCCATGATTAAAGTATTCTTTTTCATAATAAATAGTTGGTTTAATTCTTCCTGAACTAGCCAATGTTTATGCCATAAATGTTGTTTTAGTTATTGTGCGGGTGATTTAGGTGCTAATGACTAGCTATAGTCAAAAATGCTTTTTAAAAGAGCTGTTTGCCTCGATGGTTTTTAGTGCTGATTTGGGCTGTAGGAATGGACTTGGAGTTATTGGTTTTTGTGACAGAATAGTACAGTCGATTGTCCGAAATAGAACAGCTTTATAGAAATGAGATTCAATGCGTTAATTTTTTAATGGGGAAATAATAAAAAAATATTTTTTTTCTGAGAATGTCGAGTGGAAAAACTATTACGGGGAATTAAATAGAAATGGTCAAAAAACTGTATCAAATACGAGCACAATGGCGGTAAGTTATGTCAATATGATACAGTTTCTTATGAATGGTCTCTGTGCCAAAGAAAGTAGAACACTTGTTTTTTAACAGTTTTTTTAATTTTAAAATTTACAATATACCAAATCTTAGAAGGTTGTTTTGGCATGGTACATAATTAGCAATGGAGGTGGTACAAACACAATAAAAACATTCAATTAATAAATATACCATCATGAAAGCTTTATTAACCTCCGTTTTTGTATTAGGATTGATTTTTATCGCACAAGCTTCGGCTGATCCAGATCCTGCCGCTAAAGAAAGTCTAATGGCTGTGACCAGCGTTGAAGCAAATGACGAAAAAGTCAGCGTTAGTTTTAAGGTACCAGTAGGTAAAGTAACCATTTCTATTTTGAATGAGCAGGATAAAATCTTAGCTCATAATAGGTACAATGCCAAGACACCAATGAATATTCCTTATGACCTGAGTGATTTGCCGGAAGGCTATTATTCTGTTAAGATCAAAACTAAGGAAGAAGTAGCTATTTATAGTGTAGAGACTAAAGAAAAGGAAAAAGTTTTTGAAAGACCCATAGTGGCTTTTGGAAAAGTTGTCGATAACCATACCATCAACCTCACGGTGCTGGGAATTGAAAAGCCAGGGACTCAGGTAGATATTTTTGATGAGAGCAATCAGGTAATTGCTACAGACAAAGTTAAGGTAAAGGATGGATTTGAGAGAGATTATCGTGTAAGCAACAGGAAGGTCGAGGGCTTGTATATAAGGATCAAGGATGCCCAAGGGAGAAAGAAATACATCTATTTCTAATCCCATATTTAGCATAGGTTTGGGCTGCAGGCTGTCCGTTAAGGACAGCCTTTTTAATATTCAAGCAGTTTTTTTAACTTTTCCTTAAACCTGTCTTGGGGCAGGAAGTTCTTTTCAAGATTGGAGGCAAAAGGTACTGGAGTATCCAGGCTGGCTTCCCGCATGACAGGGGCGTCGAGTTTTTCAAAGCAATATTCACTGATCCATGCAGCAATTTCAGCTCCTATTCCCCCAGTCAAACAATCTTCATGGAGTATGATTACTTTATTGGTTTTACTGACGGTGTCAGCTACTGCTTTTTTGTCCCAAGGCAATAAGGTACAAAGGTCAAGAATATCTGCTTCTATACCTGCTTCCTGAATAGCTGTTTTGGCCCAGTGAACTCCCATTCCATAAGTGATGATGCTCAGCTGTTCACCTTCGCTTACCAAATGGGCTTTGCCTATCTCAAGTGTATAATAGTCATCTGGTATTTCTTCACTGATGGACCTGTATAGTCCCTTATGCTCAAAAAACAAGCATGGATTAGGATCTTCAATGGCAGCGGCAAGCAAGCCTTTTGCTTGGTAGGGAGAGGAGGGATAAAGGATTTTGAGGCCAGGAGTATGGAAGAACCAGGCCTCGTTGGATTGGGAGTGAAATGGCCCAGCACCTACTCCAGCACCCGTTGGCAGGCGAATGACCACGTCAGCATGCTGGCCCCAGCGATAATGAAGCTTTGCTAAGTTATTGACAATTTGGTTGAATCCACAGCTGACAAAATCGGCAAATTGCATTTCGACTACCGATTTAAAGCCACCAATGGACAACCCGAGAGCCGTACCGACAATACCGCTTTCACAGAGGGGGGTATTCCGTACCCTTTCCGGTCCGAATTTCTGTAAAAAACCATCCGTAACTTTAAATACCCCTCCATAAGTGGCTATATCTTGACCCATTAGGATCAATTCCGGATAGCGTTGCATACTTAGTTCTAAGCCGTCTTTAATTGCATCAACCAGCCTTTTTTCACTTTTTTTGTTTGAAGTTGCCTTACTTAGGTGAAAGCTGAAAGGCGCATAGGTGTCTTTTAGTTCTTCTTGGCTATTGGCCTTGGGTGCAGGACTTGCAAAAGCTTTGTCAAGCCCTGCATCTATCTTATCTTGGATTTCTTGGAGGATGGACTGTTTTGATTTTTCATCCAGAATACCTTCAGCAACTAGAAATTCCTCAAAGTTTTTGATTGGATCTTTTTTAGCACCTTCTTCAAAATAATCATTTGGGACATATTTTGTTCCCGAAGCTTCTTCATGCCCGCGCATTCTGTAAGTACAGGCTTCAACTATAAAGGGCCTTGGATTTTCTCTGATGTCATTTGCGATTTCATTAAGGCTATGGTAAAGCGCTAGGATATTGTTCCCATCCACTTTAACGGCCTCCATGCCGTAACCGGGACCCTTATCGATAAACTGTTCGCACCGGAACTGTTCATGGCTTGGGGTAGAAAGTCCGTACCCATTATTTTCGATCAGAAAAATCACCGGTAATTGCCATACTGCAGCAATATTCAGGGCTTCGTGAAAGTCTCCTTCAGAGCTAGCACCATCACCGGTGAACGCTAAGGTGGCTTTATTTTCTTTTTTAAGTTTGTGTGACAGCGCTATGCCATCGGCCAAAGCCATTTGGGGGCCCAAATGTGAGATCATTCCTACAATATGATGCTCCAATGAACCAAAATGAAATGAGCGGTCCCTGCCTTTGGTATAGCCATTGGTTTTACCTTGGAATTGGGCAAAGAGCCTATCTAAAGGAATTCTCCTACCTGTAAATACACCTAGATTCCTATGCATGGGTAGCAAGAATTCGTCAGGTTCCATGGCCATTACAGCAGCTGTAGAAATAGCTTCCTGACCCCAGCCGCTAAACCATTTGCTGATTTTTCCTTGACGTAATAGGATCAACATTTTTTCTTCGATTTTTCTGGGGACTAAAAGTTCTTGATAAAAAAACAATAACGTTTCATTGCTCAGGCTTTTGCGATCAAAAAACATCAAGGAATTGGCTTTATTCATGGTATATTGAAACTTATTCAAAGCAAATTACTGTAAGTTATATTGAAAACAAAGCATGAGATAAGGTCAAGAAAAAAGAGGCTGTTGTGATAGAAGCAAATTTTCAGAACTTCAAGTAGGCCAAATCAGTTTAAAGAGTATGTCGGAAATTTTAATAAAAAATATGGTTTGTCCTCGCTGTATCATGGCAGTGGAAAAGATTTTTAAAGAGCAAGGGATTCAAGTGGACAAGGTTGAGTTGGGCAAGGTGAGTGTTCAGGAGTCCGTGGATAAGGCAACCGAAGAGCTACTTGAAGAGGCATTGCAGGAGATGGGTTTTGAGCTCTTGAGGGAAAAGCAAGTGCAAACAGTGGAGCGGATCAAGAATGCTTTGCATGCGATGATGCAGCAAGAGGAATTAGGTACGGAATTAAACCTTTCTGAATATATCAAGACGGTTATTCCGGAAGATTATAGTGCGTTAAGCCATTTGTTCAGTACCACTGAGGGGATAACGATCGAGAAATATTTTATCCATTTGAAGATAGAGAAAACAAAAGAACTGCTTTGTTATCAGGAATTGCAGTTGAGTGAAATAGCCTGGAGACTAGGTTACAGTAGTGTACAGCACCTCTCAAGCCAGTTCAAAAAAGTAGTAGGCATGACACCTTCTGCCTATAAAAGATTAAAAGATAAGCCCCGGGCGAGCTTGGACCAGGTGAAATAAAAAGGAGCGATGAAATTTTCCATCGCTCCTTTTTATGTTTTAGAATAGCCTTAGACCTAGTGATAAAATAAGTTGGTTTTGCCTTTGGTCCGTTTCCAAGCCAGCAATGCTCTCAGCTTGTTTACTGAGCGAGCCCTCGTACTTCAAATCAATGATCATATTGGCAATATCCAATCCTATACCTGCCTGGTAGCCAAGTGTGGATTTTTTATAGTCTGGCATGGGGTCAGATTGGAGCTCTTCCGAAAATTTGGAGTTGAGCAAAAAGCTGCCAACTGGGCCTCCTTGTATCCTGAATATATTTCCTAATTTAAAACCTAACATGACAGGCACGTCCAGTCGGTTAAAGCTGGCCTCGAACTTTTGCTCGTCAGGGCCATCCGTCTTGGTGATCTCACCTCCGGTGTTGACATACAGGACTTCAGGTTGTAGGTATAGGGCATTACCCCCCATTCTTGCAAAGGCACCAATATGGTAGCCTAACTTGCTGCTACCACTTTCGTATTCACCATTGCTAACGCTTATGTTTCCTTGGGATATGCCTAGTTTTGGGCCAATGGAAAAGTCCTGGGCCTTTACTTGGGTACACAGTGCCAAGAAGGAAAATGCAAAAAGGGCCAATAATTTTTTCATCACTTAATTTTTATCCGTTGAAATCTATAATATGCTTTCTGCCAAACTTCAAATACCTTGCCAGAGCTAGGCACTCAAAGAGTGGAGAGGAGACTGTCACATGTTTTTGATGGCGTTTGTATATTTTTTTAGTTCCACTTTTACTTTGGGAAATAAAAAGAACAAGCCAATCATATTGGGGAATACCAAGGCCAGGATCATGGCATCGGAGAATTTTACTACAGCATTTAAGGTTGTAGAAGCTCCAATCACGATGAATGCCAGAAATATGATTTTGTAACTCAGGTCAGCGGCCTTGCTTCTACCAAAAAGGTATTTCCAAGATTGGAGTCCGTAATATGACCAAGAGATCATTGTGGAGAAAGCAAACATAATGATGGCTACTGTCAACACATAGGAAAAGTGAGGAATCACCGTATCATAAGCCATGGTAGTGAGTTCCACACCGCCGACAGATGCACCTCCGTCTTTAAGAATTACGTTTCCGCTTCCGTCACCACCATAATTGAAGATGCTCTCTACATTGCCAAGACCACCATCAATATTGAAAAAGATGATTACTAGGGCAGTCATGGTACAAACAATCACAGTATCGATCAATGGTTCCAAAAGGGCTACGACACCTTCACTGGCAGGAAATTTAGTTTTAACTGCAGAGTGGGCGATGGCAGCGGAACCTGCTCCGGCTTCATTGGAGAAAGCTGCTCGCTGGAACCCAACGATCAGCACACCTACCATTCCACCAAGTCCAGCCATTGGACTGAAGGCACCTTCTATGATCAAGCCAAAAGCATCATCGATATAGTCATAGTGAGCTCCCAGGATAATCAGGGAGGCCAATACATAGACACCGGCCATAAAAGGAACAATTTTCTCAGTAATGGTAGCGATTCTTTTGATCCCACCAATGATTACTACCGCTACTAGCATGGCAAGTACAATACCGATCCAGAATCCATTGGTTTGGAAGTTGATGCCCATGAGGTTGGACAGCTGGGAGGCAGCCTGGTTGGACTGGAATGCATTGCCACCACCAAATGAAGCTCCTACACAAAGCACTGCAAAAAGGCCTCCGAGGAATTGTCCTAGGCGTCCTTTTTTGAGGTCATGACCTAATCCACGGGAGAGGTAGTACATTGGTCCTCCATAAACAACTCCATCCTTGTCTACATCCCTGTATTTTACACCAAGGGTACATTCAACAAACTTGGTACTCATTCCTAGAATACCACATATGATCATCCAGAAAGTGGCACCAGGCCCGCCGATTGCAATAGCTACTGCTACTCCGGCGATATTGCCAAGGCCAACTGTGCCTGATACGGCTGTGGCAAGGGCTTGGAAGTGACTAACCTCCCCTCCTTTGGAGTCATCCACCATAATTTCCCCAGTTTCAGGGTCTTTATAGTTTTTCTCCATATCATCATATTTGCCCCTTACGGTATTGATGGCCAAAGGCATTTTGGTGATCCCTGGAAGTGCGAAATAGATGGTGAAAAATGTAGCGCCACTAACCAATAAAATCAAAACAATCGGGATATTATAGTCTCCAATTGTGATGGGGTATAGTACGAGGCTTTCCCAAGCATCAGCTACTGGTTGAAAGGATTGGTCTATTCTTTGTCCAAAACTTAAGTCTTCTGTGGGCGAGGTTTCCTGTGCATACAGGCTAATAGGTAGTAGAAAAATTAAGAAGGATAGAAGTTTTCTATACATAATGTGTTTAAGTTTGATTTGTATATTTGAGCCTTATAAACTTTTGGATAAATTCTACTTTTGTTTACATTTCCCAATCCAATCTCCCTTAAATACTGATTTTCAATCCCCCGGATTTTGAATTCCGGATTATGATAAGGGGGGATTCGGTTTAAGAATACCATCCCTATAGCCATATGTACTGTATGTATAAAGGATGTAATTCATGTTTATTAGGGATAAAATTGGATTGTTTTAATATTAACCGAATTTATCAATCGGCTAAATTAAGCTGTTTTGCTAGAATAGCAATCCCATTCATAAAACTTTTTGGTTGATAATTAAGCTGTTCTTTCGCTTTTTTGATAATAAATCCGGTTTTTAGGGGTCTTTTTGCCTGTTGTTGGAAGGTGCTGGAGTCTGCTTTGTTGATCTTGGTTTTGTCCAATTTGAAGTAGTCTGCTGTCTGCATGGCCATTTCATATGGGGTCAAAAGTTCCTCGCCAGAAATATTGAAAATCCCGGTGGCTTTTTGTTCCGCCATTAACAGGCAGCCTTCTGCCAGATCTTCTGCTAAAGTAGGGGTCCGGAGTTGGTCATCTACGAGCTGTAGCGATTTCCCTTCCTCGATGGAATTTTTTACCCAAAGGACAATATTGGACCTGCTCATGTCATGGGAAAGACCATAAACCAAGACGGTTCGCGCAATCCCCCATTTAAGTTGGGAAGCTTGGATCAGTTGTTCTGCTTCCAATTTGGTTTTTCCATAGTAATTGACGGGATTGGCTTCGGCTTCCTCTGTATAGGGACCTGCTTCACCGTCGAAAATAAAGTCAGTAGAAACATGGAGGAGATAGGCGCTGACCTTTTCGGAGGCCGAAATAATATTTTTTACAGCACTTACATTTTGTGCGTAGCAGGCTTCTTGTTCAGTTTCACATTGATCCACATTGGTCATGGCGGCACCATGGATGACAATATCCGGTCTGTATTTGGCAAATACTTTTTCTATGGATACTTCATCGGTGATATCCATGGGCTCGTAATCAAAGCCTTGCCAGCTCTTAGGGAGTCTGCAATCCCCTCTTCCTGTGGCTATTATTTTGAAAGTGCCTTTTTCTAGGAGTCTTTTGATCAGTTTTTGTCCTAAAAGGCCGTTGGTACCAGTGACCAAAATGGTGTCTTGATGATTGTTTTTAGTATTCAAAACCGTAATCTTTTGTGATTTTCTTTTTGCTCATTTCCTCTACTTCAACGGTGATGTATACGGGGACTTTAGCTTGGTCCATTTGGTTGGTCTTTTCTGCGGAAATTTTGTCTACCACATCCAATCCTTTGATGACTTTGCCAAAGACGGTATATCCTCCTTCGTCCAAATGTGGTGTGCCACCCTCACTGGTGTAGGCTTCAATTTGTTGGGGAGTTAATTTTTTGTCCAAATTAATATCATAGAAGTCTTCCATGATGACTTTCTTAGAAAGCATCAAGTCATTCATGGCAGAAAAATCCCCAAATGCATAAAGCTCAGCGTAGCGCTTTGCCAGTTCCTTATTGCTTTCAAGGCTGATATATTTCATGAACTGCTTTTGTAAACGTCTCATGTCTGTGGTCAGCTCCAGCGCTGTATAGACTTTGCCTTCCACGATATAGAACTGACAACCACTTGACCTTTTTTCGGGATTGATATTATCTCCCTGTCTGGCTGCGGCAATGGCGCCCTTTTCGTGAATTAGCTCCTCATTGAATTCCGCAGGAAGGGTGTACCATTCGTCTTCAGGCAATCCCTCCTTGGTGAATACATCTCCAGCTTGGATCATGAAATTATCTATAATGCGATGGAATTGGGTGGAATCAAACCTTCCTGCTTTGGCCAATTTGATGAAATTTTCTTTGTGCTCGGGTGTCTGATCATATAGAACGGCAAAAATATCACCATGTCGCGTATGGATCTTGATCAATGAATCATTTTCGGATGAACAAGAGATCAATATGGAGAGCAGGCATGCTATCCAAAGTAATCTTAATTTCATAACTTATTTGTTAAGCGTATTTTTTATTTCGGCCAAAATGCGACCTCCTCCAGATTGGATTACCTTTTCAGCTAGTTCTTTGCCCAGTGCCTCTGCTTTTTCGGCAGGTCCTGTGAGAGTATGGTGGATTCTTTCCTTTCCGTCCAAGCTGACAATTCCCCCCTTGAGCGTTAATTGCCCGTTATTATATGCTGCTAGGCAAAATACAGGAATACTACATCCTCCCTCAAGCACTTTCAGATAGCTGCGTTCAGCCCTTAGCCGATAGCCTGTTGCTTCATGATGTGTAGCTTGAATGATGAGTTGCCTTAGCTCCCTGTCCAATTTATCATAAGCTTCAACTGCAATACTTCCCTGCCCAACAGCAGGGGTGAATTCATCCAAGGAAAGTTCATGTTGGATCATTTCATCATAACCCATCCTATGTGCACCTGCATAAGCCAAAAGCAGCGCATCACAAACACCAGACTCCATTTTTTTGATCCTGGTCTGAAGGTTGCCTCTGACTTCTACCGTTTTGATATGAGGGTAGAAGTGTTTTAGGGTGGCTACTCTGCGGGTGGAAGAGGTGCCCAAAAGTAAAGGCTTCTCAGGATTGGAATAATCTATGTTCCCTTTATGGCTCAAAATGATATCGTTGACCTTTTCTCGCTCTGTAAAGGAAATTAGCTCAAATCCTTCAGGTAAAGAGGAAGGCATATCCTTGGCACTGTGAACAGCAATGTCCACTTCACCAGATGCCAATTGATCCTCTAGTTCTTCAGTGAATACGCCTTTACTGCCTATTTTTGAAATAGAGACATCCAAAATTTTGTCACCCTTGGTTTCTATGGTAACGATTTCCGTTTGAAGCCCTTTGGCTTTCAAGAGGTCAGCTATATGATACGCTTGAAACAGTGCAAGTTTACTACCTCTGGTTCCTATTTTGATAGGCTGCATTATTGTTTGATTTTGCTTTTACTAGTTTTTTTGTTTGCAGAGGCTTCGATATACTCGATGATTTTTCCTGCAATATTAATTCCGGTGGCTTTTTCTATGCCTTCCAGTCCAGGTGAACTGTTGACTTCCAGGATCAGTGGGCCACGGGCAGACTGAAGCATATCTACTCCAGCCACAGCCAGTCCCAAGGCCTTGGCTGCGGCAAGGGCTGCCCTTCTTTCGGCACTACTAAGCTTGATGACAGAAGCCTGCCCACCTCGGTGAAGATTGGACCGGAATTCGCCTTCTTCCCCCTGTCTTTTCATGGCGCCAACCACTTTACCATTGACCACAAAGGCCCTGATATCTGCGCCTTTGGCTTCTTTGATAAATTCCTGTACAATGATCCGGGCCTTTAAACCATGGAATGCTTCAATTACGGATTGTCCGGCCTTTCTGGTTTCTGCCAACACCACGCCCAAACCTTGGGTGCCTTCCAAGAGCTTGATGATCAGGGGAGCTCCTCCCACTTTGTCGATCAATTGTTTTTCACCACCTTTGGAGAAATTGGTAAAGGCTGTCTTGGGCATGCCCAAACCTTCTCTAGAAAGTATCTGTAAACTCCTTAATTTGTCCCTGCTTCTTACAATGGCCTGGGACTCTACGGCTGAGAATGCTCCCATCAGTTCAAACTGCCGAACTACGGCAGTGCCGTAAAAAGTTACTGAAGCTCCGATCCTTGGGATGATGGCCTGGATGTCACTTAGTTTTTCTCCCTTATAAAATATAGAGGGGCCTTCCTGCTCGATGACCAAGTCACAGAGGGAGTGGTCGATGATGAGCGCCTCATGCCCTGCATCTTCTATGGCTTCTTTTAGTCTCCTTGTTGAGTAAAGGTTTGGGTTTCTTGAAAGTACGGCTATTCTCATGGCTGTGAAGCTTTATGTTTTTTTGATAGGTTGGTTTCATCTACATCTACGATGAACTTTCCTTTTAGCATTTTTCGGCCTAATAGGATGGCATTGCGCATTTTAGACCGGTCCGATAAGGTGAACTCTGTTTCGAACTCCTGGTTAAACATCAGGACTTTGGTGGAGACCTTGTACCTTAATTCTGCTCCTCCAAAGGAGTTTTTTACTTTTTTCTGGCTGTATTTTTCGGTTTGTATAAGCTTGCCATTATAAAGGCGATGCTTGGGAGATAGGAGTTTGAATTCCAATATTTTTTTGCCATTAATCTCCTTTTCCTCCATCCATTCGCAATGTATGGCATTGGTATATGCTCCAGTATCCACCTTGGAGGAAATCATGTCCAGGTCCCATTCAGGAAGGCTGATTTTTTCTCTTCTGCCGATAATGAACTTTTTCATTCTGTCTCTTTTTTTCTTAGGACTTTGGCCATGTTAAAGGAAAGATCAGCAAAAAGGATTTTGGCATTTGCGTTTCTTTCTAAGTGGTAGTGAGCGGTGTTCAGTAATTGGTAAATACTGAGGATTTTATTTTCGGTCAGCGCTTTTAGACTGAAGTTTTCTATAAATTCCATGTCGTTTGGAGCGGTACGCATCAGATCTTCCAGTTGACTTCTTTTCAACAAACTTTCCCTTAGTATGTTTAGGCCAGTCAGGAAAAGGGCTTTTTGCCCTTCCTTGTCCAAGGTTTGGAAGTTGTCCGACCAAGAAAGAATATTATTGATGTCCAGTGTGAAACAAAGCCGCATCCAGTCCCGGAATTTAGCGGTGTTTTCGTCGACTACCTGATCTGCCAGTCGATAAGCTTCCCGCATGTTTCCATTGGCCAAAGGGGCGATTTGCATTCCTGCCTCTCGGGAGCAGAGTCCTTCGGCAATGAGGTGATCCTTGATCTCTTCATCAGTAAATGCCCTTACCAAGACTTTTTGGGTCCTGGAAAGAATAGTCGTCAGCAGCTGCTCCGGTTGATGGGCAATCATTAAGAACAAGGTCTTTTCAGGTGGCTCTTCCAAAACTTTCAATAGGGCATTGGCCGAGGCGGTATGCATCAGTTCTGGGATCCAAACCAGGATCACTTTATATCCTCCCTCAAATGATTTAAGGGAAATGGTTTTTATAATTTGCTTGGCGGCAGCTTTGGAGATGTTCAGTTGCTTCTTCTCAAATCCATTATGGTATATCCAGTCTTGAAGGCTTCCGTAGGGCCTCTGTAGCACAAACTCCCTCCATGGGCCAAGGATGTCTACTTTTTTGCCATTTCCATCATCATCTTCTTTGACAAGGCTTCCGGGCACAGGGAAAGTAAAGCTCAGGTCGGGGTGAACCAGTTTTGCCATTTTTTGGCAGGCACTGCATACGCCACAGGCATCTTGTTCGCTTGGATTTTCACAGTTGACATAAGTGGCCAAAGCCAGGGCCATTTTTAGGTTGGCAGAACCTTCTGGGCCATGAAATAGCAAAGCATGGGCCAAATGATTGTTTTTGATGGCCTTGATGAGCTTGTCTTTGGTTTCTTGTAAGCCTGGAATAGATGAAAATAGCATGTTTGTTCTTTTCGCTTATACTTTCTTATCCCAAATGCGATAAGCCTTGGTCATGTCATATATATGTTGAAGCAAAGATTTTTCAGTGTCATCAAAGCTGAACCCTCTCCTTTCAATTACTTTGCTTGCAGTTTCCTCAAACTTTTTGAATTGGAAAGTGGTGAAACCAGCTGCTCCGCCCCAAGAAAAGGAAGGTACGAAGTTTCTAGGAAATCCCGATCCGAAAATATTTGCTCCCACACCTACCACTGTTCCAGTATTAAACATGGTGTTGATGCCACATTTGGAATGGTCTCCCATCATCAATCCACAAAACTGAAGGCCTGAATTGGCAAAGCCGCCTTTGGTATAATCCCAGATTTTCACTGGAGCATAATTGTTTTTTAGGTTGGATATATTGGTATCGGCACCAAAATTACACCATTCTCCTATGACAGAGTTGCCTATAAAACCATCATGGCCTTTATTGCTATAGCCAAAGATGACTGTGTTGGATACTTCACCGCCTACTTTTGAATATGGTCCTATGGTATTGTCACCCCGCATTTTTCCACCCATATTGACCACTGCACCTTCGCAAAGTGCAAAGGGGCCTTTGATTATAGCGCCTTCCTGGATCTGTGCATTTTTTCCAATATAGATAGGCCCATCTTCTGCATTAAGGATGGCGGCCCGGATCTGTGTCCCTTCTTCCACGAAGATCATCTCTGGATTGTAAACGCGCGTATGGGGATCGTTTATGGCAGCAGAGTTGCGGTTGTTGGTGAGCAGGGCAAAGTCTTTCCGGAGTTCAAGGCCATTGTGTTGAAAGATGTGCCAGTTTCTATGGATAAGGGTGATTTCTCCCGTGTGTTCGATGGATTGATATTTTTCCTTGATTTCATCTATAGAGAAATCAGAAGCTTGCGTAATAAGGGTAGCCAAAAGCGTATTGTCCTTATATAAGGCTTGGCCTTGTTGCAGGGATTTGATGGCTGTGGTCAATCCATGATCTGGGCAGAGCCCACCATTGATGAATAATTTTGCCTCTTTCTGCTGAGGGAATTTGTCTTTTAAATAATCCTGTGTGAAAAATCCAGCTTTGGTATTAAGGTGTTTTTCCCATTTTTCACTGATTTTTAATATGCCCACCCGGATTTCTGCCACTGGGCGCGTAAAAGTAAAAGGTAATAATGAACCCCTGTATGTAGGGTCATCAAATAATGTAATTGCCTCCATGGTACAAAAATAGAAAAGTCTCTTGGAATACAATTTCCAAGAGACTTTTAAAACGCTTTTTTACAGAAAAGAAATGAATTACTTCTTCTTGTATCTTCTGTTGAATTTCTCTACTCGACCCGCAGTGTCCAATAGCATCTTCTTACCAGTGTAGAATGGATGAGAGTTTGAGCTTACTTCTATTTTGTAAACTGGATACTCATTTCCGTCTTCCCAAGTGATCGTCTCGTTAGTTTCGATAGTAGACTTGGTAATGAATTTATATTCACTGGAAGTGTCATAAAAAACAACCTCTCTGTAGTTTGGATGAATGTCTTTTTTCATGGTAATCCCTATTTATATTAAATGTCGCTTTTTCAAATGGAGGCACAAAGTTATCCTTTTTTGTAAAAGCCTCCAAATGTTTATCAATGAATTATTTAACTAGAAGGGGTTCAGCCAACTAATCCAGTGCAAAATTGTGAAAAAAATGCCGGATATCAGCAATAGAGGTGATAAAATTTGAAAGCTTGGAGTTTGATGGTCAGCTAAGAAGACTTGATCAAAACGCTTTTTTATTGAAAAAGCCTCGTTTTCATCTAATATTGTTTTAATTTTTGTAGTTGAATAGAAGAATTATGTGAATAATTGCCCATGAAAAGATTTTTACTATCTCTTACTGCTAGTGTTTTCCTGTTTCCATTTTGTTTTGCCCAGAGTGCTTATATTGATTTCAATAGGGATTATTACCATTTAATAGATCGTTATGAAATTTTGGGAGGAAATTTTAACTCTTCCTTCCACACCGGCTATAAACCGTATAGAAGAGATGATGTGGCTGACTTTTTGGAAACCATCGATGAACAGTATGTGTCTAAGGTGGATGCATTTAATATCAATTTCCTGAAAAACGATAATTGGGAATTTATAGAGGAGGAAACGGATTTTTCCAAGAAGCCATTGTGGAAAGCCTTATATAAAAAGCCTTCGGATTTTTATTATCACAGAGATAAGGTGGTAGATGTGCACGTCAATCCAGTGTTGTATTTCCGGGGAGGGAGGGATAGTGAACAGGATTTTATGAATTTCAAAAACTCTAGGGGTATTGCTGTCAGGGGGAGTGTGGATAGAAAAGTGGGTTTTTTCACCTATTTAAGTACCAATGAGGTGATCTTTCCCTCTTGGATAGATACCTACGCAAAGCATAACGGTGCAGTGCCAGGTGAAGGGTTTTGGAAGACTTATGGGGATCATGGTTATAGTTATTTTTCTGCAAGGGGCTATGTGACCGTTCAGGTCAGTAAGCATATTTCTGCCCAGATGGGCCATGATAGAAATTTTATTGGTGAGGGGTACAGGTCCATGGTGCTTTCTGATTTTTCCAATCCCTATATGTTTTTTAAACTGAACACAAGGGTATGGAAACTCCAGTTTACCAATACTTGGGCCCAGTTAAATGCAGATGTTTTTTTGGATAGAATAGGTAGACCTACCGATGGTAGGTATCCTAAGAAGTTTTTTAGTCTGCATCGCTTAGGTTTGAACTTGGGTAAAAAATTCAATATCGGCGTCTTTGAATCTGTAATGGCCAATAAGGCGGATTGGACTTATTTTAATCCGATTATATTTTACCGGTGGGTAGAACATCAATTAGGAACTCCCGATCAAGTAATGTTAGGGACGGATTTTAAATGGAATATGGCCAATTCCATGCAGTTTTATGGACAATTTGCTTTGGATGAATTTGTTTTTGGAGAATTTTTTGGACAGGATGGAAAAAACTCTAGCAGAAATAAGCATGGTTTACAGCTAGGATATAAGTATATCAATGTATTCAATATTCCCAATTTGGATCTGCAGTTGGAGTATAATCAAGCAAGGCCCTATACCTATCAGGAAAAGGAGGAATACCAGGCTTATACCAATTACCGTACTCCGCTAACCCATCCCAGAGGGGCTAATTTCAGGGAAATGATTGGTATTCTTCGTTACCAGCCGCTTCCAAAACTATCATTCAATTTTATAGGTGTTTACCATTATTATGGAGCAGATCCCAATGAGGAAACCAATATGGGTGGTGATTTGTTGAAAAACAGATTGGAAGGAACTGATGGTTTGGGACTTTATGGGCATACCATAGGACAGGGGGTGGAAAGCAGGATGCTTATTGGAAACTTTAGGGCTTCCTATATGCTGCGACATAATTTGTTTTTGGATGCGGGGCATAGTTATCGCAAGCATACAGCCCAAAATTTGGATAGTCCTGAAGTAAGTCAGTATTCGCAGCTATCCTTAAGACTGAATATAGCCAGAGAAGATTTTAATTATTAAACAAAAGTGGAGGAGGTTTTTTCCTAAGTACATGAGGACCTATTTAAGAATTCTGGCCTATGCCAGACCATACAGACAATATTTTCCTTTTTATATAGTATATGCATTTCTGGCAATCATTTTTGGTTTGCTAAATTTCACTTTGCTCAAACCCTTGTTTGATGTGATTTTTGAACAGGTGAATCCGGAAGAGCTGGAAAAATATGCCCATCAGCCCGATTTTTCTTTTACCATAGATTATTTTATGCACCTTTTTAACCATTATTTTATTCAGGTAGCAGAAATGCATGGGAAGTTTGGGACTTTGGTTTATGTCTGTATTATTATCGTGGTTTCGGTATTCCTCTCCAATCTATTTACGTATTTGTCTGGAGTGGTTCTGGCCAAGGTGCGTGCTGATGTGATCAAAAAGATGCGTATGAATGTCTTTGATCAGGTGAGTCGAATGCATATCGGTTATTTTTCCAATGAGCGGAAAGGAGACCTGATGTCCAAAATGACCAATGATATTCAAGAAGTAGAAAATAGCGTGGTTCAATCTCTGAGGGTTGTTTTTAGAGAACCTGTTACCATTATTTTATACTTTGGAGCCTTGTTTTTTATGTCAGTAAAGCTGACCATTTTTACTATTTTGATTATTCCGATTTCAGGGGCATTGATTGGAGGGATTACCAAGCGACTGAAAAAGAAGGCCATTGAAAGCCAAGAGTCATTGGGGAGGATTGTAAATATTTTGGATGAAACCATAGGGGGAATGCGTGTGGTGAAAGCCTTTGGTGCAAGGAATTATGTTTATGATAAATTTGACGAGGAGACAGGAAAGTATTCTTCTATTAATGTTTCAATGGCACGCAGGAATGAGCTGGCCTCTCCAATGTCTCAGTTTTTGGGCGTTTTTGTTGTGGCAGGTATCCTTTTGTATGGAGGCAGTTTGGTTCTTAATAATGCTTCAGATTTAAGTGCCAGTGAATTTTTGGCTTATATTATTTTATTTACTCAGGTACTTAATCCTGCAAAGGAAATTTCTAGAGCCATGAGTACCATTCAAAGGGGCTTGGCATCTGCAGAAAGAATTTTTAAGGTGATAGATACTCCTTCGGAAATCCAAGATGCAGTATCTCCCAGATCTCTTGCTCAATTCAATAGTAAGGTGGAGTTTGATCATGTCAATTTTGGATACGAGCATGTGTTGGTATTAAAGGATATTCATTTTACCTTAGAGAAGGGGAAAACCATCGCTTTGGTGGGGCCATCCGGGGGAGGGAAATCTACTATTGCTGATTTATTGCCTAGGTTTTATGATCCTCTTGATGGCATCGTGAAGTTAGATGGAGTGAACATCAAGGATTACAAAATTGCTGATTTGAGAAACTTAGTAGGGATTGTTACCCAAGAGTCAATACTGTTTAATGATACAGTATTTAATAATATTGCTTTTGGGCTGAAAGATGTGTCCATGGATGCGGTGATAAAGGCTGCAAAGATTGCCAATGCGCATGAGTTTATAGAGAAATTGGAGGAGGGGTATCAGACCAATATTGGAGAACGTGGCAGTAAATTGTCTGGCGGGCAAAGGCAGCGGTTGAGTATTGCACGGGCAGTTTTGAAAAATCCACCTATCCTGATACTGGATGAAGCCACTTCAGCATTGGACTCCGAGTCGGAACGTTTGGTGCAGGAAGCATTGACCAATTTGATGAGTCATAGGACTACACTGGTGATTGCGCACCGCTTAAGCACCATACAGCATGCTGATGAGATATTGGTGATACAGCAAGGTGAAATAGTGGAAAGAGGAACGCATGAGAGCCTGATGGAAAAAGAAGGTTTGTACAAGAAGCTTTCCTCAATGCAGTCAGTTTAGTATATTAGTTAGTAAAACCCAATTTTAAACATATGAAAAAAATA
The DNA here is from genome assembly GCF_020463795.1 of Echinicola marina. NCBI lineage: Bacteria > Pseudomonadati > Bacteroidota > Cytophagia > Cytophagales > Cyclobacteriaceae > Echinicola > Echinicola marina. The sequence goes on from NZ_CP080025.1 coordinate 2,106,272, forward strand.
ACAAGCATATTTCAGCTTTTGGTAGCGCTATTTTTTGGAGTTGCATTGGTCTTCTTTTTAGCGTTTGATAGTGTGAAAAACGGCTTCAATATCGAGGAGCTTACCGCTGGGAAAGTGGTGGTTTGGATGCTGGTCGGATTTGTGATTTATTTGTTGGCTTGGTTATTTCAAAGCATGTATGCTGGCGGGCTTAATAAAAAGATCATGAAAATGGAAAGTGAAAATAATAGCTTAAAAGCCAAACTTTATGATATCGAACAAGGAAAGAAATCAAGGGTGGGTGAAGAGGTGACGAATGCTTCAGAGGAGGAAAAGGATTCCTCAGTGATTAAGCCCCGTCAAAACATCAAATAGTAGAAAGTAAAACACTAGTATAATAATTAGTATATTAGGAAATCTCGAAAAGAGATTTCCTTTTTTATTATCAAGAATAAATTATCAAATGGTAGCTAAAACTTTTGGAAGCACGGTGTCCGGAGTCGATGCCAAGCTGATTACAATAGAAGTAAATGTAGGTCAGGGAACAAGTTTTTATATGGTAGGCCTACCGGACAGTGCGGTAAAGGAAAGCCAGCAAAGGGTGGAATCAGCCTTGAAATATTTTGGTTATAGGATGCCCCGGCAAAAAGTAGTTGTCAATTTGGCCCCGGCAGATATCCGTAAAGAGGGCTCAGCTTATGATCTTCCCATTGCCATGGGGATATTAAAAGCATCTGAGCAGGTCGGCTTTCCGGAATTGGAGCAGTATGTCATCATGGGCGAATTGTCCCTAGATGGTCAGCTAAGGCCTATCAAGGGCGTATTGCCCATAGCCATAGAAGCAAGAAGGTCAGGTTTCAAGGGGGTGATCTTACCTAAAATGAATGCTTCGGAAGCCTCTATCGTTAATAATTTGGATGTGATCGGTGTAGAGACCTTGGAAGAGGCAATAGGTTTTTTGGATGGGGAATTGGAGATCGAACCATTGGTGACCGATACTCGGGACATATTTTACCACAGCCTGGAGGATTACGAATTTGACTTTGCGGATGTCCAAGGGCAGGACAATATCAAAAGGGCCATGGAGATAGCCGCAGCAGGAGGCCATAATGTGGTGATGATTGGCCCTCCAGGTGCTGGTAAAACCATGTTGGCCAAAAGGCTGCCTTCCATTTTACCTCCTTTGACTTTACAGGAAGCTTTGGAAACCACTAAAATTCATTCTGTCGCAGGAAGACTAGGAAATGAAGCAACACTTATAGCACAAAGACCTTTTCGCTCTCCCCATCATACCATAAGTGATGTGGCGTTGGTCGGTGGAGGGGGCAATCCCCAGCCGGGAGAAATCTCCCTTTCGCATAATGGGGTGCTATTTTTAGATGAATTGCCGGAGTTTAAAAGGACGGTGCTTGAGGTAATGCGCCAACCTCTGGAAGAGCGTAAGGTAACCATCAGCCGGGCAAAAGTCTCTGTGGACTATCCTGCTAATTTTATGTTGATTGCCAGCATGAACCCATGCCCATGTGGCTATTATAATCATCCTGATAAGGAGTGTGTTTGCGCACCAGGGGTAGTTCAGCGATATTTGAACAAGGTAAGCGGTCCCTTATTGGATAGGATTGATCTGCATGTGGAGGTAACCCCCGTGAAGTTTGAAGAAATGACTTCCATGAATAAGGCAGAAGACAGTTCCTCTATTAGGGAAAGGGTGATTGCGGGAAGGGAAATGCAGGTGAAACGTTTTGAAGAGCATAAAGATATCTACTGCAATGCCATGATGCCATCGCATTTGGTTAAAGAAGTGTGTCAGATCAATGAAGGAGGAAAAAAACTGCTGAAAACCGCTATGGAAAGATTGGGGTTGTCTGCCCGAGCTTATGATAGGATCTTGAAAGTAGCGAGGACGATAGCGGATTTGTCAGGAAGTGAGCAGATTAAAGTAGAACATCTGGCAGAGGCTATTCAGTACAGAAGTTTGGATCGTGAAGGATGGGCAGGTTAAAACAAAATTTTCAATAAGTTTTGAGCTAAATTTGAATAATTATATGATTAGAAAAATGATATTATATTTCCAGTATTTGTATTTTGAAAAAGTAGTATTGAAATATTCTTATAAAATTATTGTACTTTAATGATTGTTAAGTTTTGCAAATAAATATGAAATGCTTTTATTTGCAGACAAAGTTGTTGTCACCCTTATATATACAATCCAACTAATTCAACACACTTTTTTCTTTAGAAAGTCAGTTAAAGAAAGGGGCCATCCGCTTAAGCGGATGGCTTTGTTGTTTTGACCCGAAATTATTCTTTTTGGGTACAATCATAGGGTAAATGCAAAAAATGGAGAGAAAGAATATTCAGATCAAGCCTGGCCTGAAAATAGGTTGTTAATCGCTTACCTTTCTCATAATAATTCAATTTCGATTAGTTCTTGATTTTTTTGAAAGCCTGTTCTAGGTCTTCTAGAAGGTCTTCCAAATGTTCCAGGCCGACAGAAACACGGATAAGATTTTGCGGGGTTTTGGTATCGGGGCCTTCTACTGCAGCTCTTCTTTCAATAAGGCTTTCCACACCGCCCAAGCTAGTAGCATTACTGAAGAATTTGAGGTGGGAGATGAATTTGTCCGCATTTTCCGGTCCTCCTTTTATTAGAAAAGAAAGGATTCCCCCAAAACCAGTCATTTGATTTGCGGCTATCTGATGACCGGGATGCTGTGTTAATCCTGGATAAAAGACATTTTCGACCATTGGATGCTGATTCAAGAAGGTGGCGATAATCCCAGCATGCTCGGCATGGCCTTTCATTCTATAGGCCAAGGTTTTTATGCTTCTGGTTAGGTAATAGCAGTCAAAAGGAGAAGGGACCGCTCCCCCGGTTTTTTGAACATTTAGTATTTGATCCCAAAACTTATTTTCCTCTTTTGTAATCAATGCCCCTCCAAGAATATCACTGTGCCCCCCGAGGTATTTGGTCGTACTATGCATCACCATATCGGCTCCTAGTTTCAAAGGATTTTGGAATACAGGAGTGGCGAAGGTATTGTCGCAAATAGAGATAATATCATTTTCCCTAGCCAATTTACATAGGGCCTTGATGTCACTGATTTTTAGTAATGGATTGGAAGGACTTTCTATCCAAATGAGTTTAGTATTGGGTTGAAGGCTTTTTTTGAGTTTTTGGCTATAACTAAGGTCAATGAATGTAACTTCCAGCTTATCATGGAATATTTCAACCAACTGTTTTTTGAGACCATGGTACATGTCTGATGGGGCGATTACATGGCTTCCGTGAGGGAGAGCTTGAAAAACAGCCATTCCTGCGGCATTTCCTGAAGAGAAGGCTGCAGCGGATTTTCCCATTTCAAGTTTGGCCAATAGATTTTCCAGGGCCATTCTATTGGGATTATTGGCTCGGGAATATATCAGGGAATCTTTTTGGTGTTCAAAAGTGGTGGATAGGGTAATGGGTTGAACTACCGGTCTGTGGCTGTCCGTTATCAAATTCCCTCCATGAATGGCTATGGTCTCGAATTTCATGATTGTCAATTTTATTTAAAATTAATGAATTTGGACCAAAGTGGGGTAAGATTTAGTTATCTGCTCATGGCTAATTAAGAAAATTGTAGGTGATCAGCTTTAATAAGTAGATTTAAGAGCCATGGGCTGCTGATTTGTATTTTGGAGTTAGGGAGACATTTGTTTAAAAGTGGTCTTATGATTGTAAGAATAAGTGTCCCATCCATTAGAATTTTTAAATTGTAATAAGAAAAATAGCAAGGCTTTCCAACCATTTCCAATAAAACAGCCTCTTTATAGTGGAAACCGATTAGAATGAAGTCAATTTTTGAAAAAGATCTTATTGCTGCATGTATAAGGCAGGATCGAAAAGCCCAGTTTGAGCTCTTCGAGCGATATAAGGTGGCCTTGTATTCCACAGTGTATAGAATTTTGGATGATGAGGCTGAGGCACATGATGCCCTACAAGAATCCTTTATTGAGATATTCAAGGGGATTAAAAAATTTAGGGGGGAGAGTACTTTGGGTGCATGGATGAAAAAAATAGCAGTGAGAAAAGCGATTCATATGGCGAAAAAACGGATATATTTTTCATCATTGGATCAGGTGGATGCCTTTTCTGAAGCAGGTGTTCTTGATGGTTGGATAGATGGGGAAATGCTGGATCAAGCCATAAGGAAATTGCCGGTGGGATGTAGAAGTGTCTTTTTGATGATAGAAGTGGAGGGGTTTAAGCATGCAGAATGTGCCCAAATGCTGTCTATTTCAGAAAGTACTTCCAAGTCCCAGCTGTTTTATGCTAAAAAGTTATTACGAGAAAGTTTAAATCAAGTACTGAAGGCATGAAAGAGAATTTTGATTTACCGGAATTTCAGCCCAATAAGAATTTTTGGGATAAACTGGAAAGCGAAAGAAGCTTTGAAAAGCAATTGTCCAGAGAATTGCCGCATTTGCCTTTAGTCGCTCCCAAGGAGGAGGCTTGGCAAGGAATCGAGGAGGAATTGAATAATCAGCATTCAATCCGTCCTTTTTGGATAGGCGTAGCTGCGGTTTTCCTTGTTATGGTGGTGGCTTATATACTCTTCATGACGATAAAAATGGACTCTTTTTCCAATGATCAGGAATTTCTTTTGACCAATACTTATTCCGAGATGGAAATTCCGTTAAAAGTGCCAAAGATGAATAAGCTGAAAGTTACATCGGTTCCGGCAGTAAAAGAAACGGCAGTACAGAAAGCCCCAAAGGAAAATTTCATGATCAAAAAGGAAATAGCATTAGGTGAAATAGAAGTTCCCGAATTGTCCATGCCCGTGTTTATTACAGCAGCGCCATTGGCTGTGAATGAGCGCCCAAGGCCTGTTCAAGAGGATGAAACCGCGGAGGAAAGCTTTCATGAGGTAAGGGTTTCATGGGGGATTAATGAGAAGATCAAGATCAATACAGCTTATTCAGCTAAAAATAAACGCATTGATACAGAAAGGGAGCTGAGTAAGTTGAGAAGCAATCCTGGGAAGCTTGTTTTGAGGTTTTCCAATGGGCAATGAAATTGACATTTTTTTTGGTTTCCAACTAAATGAATTAATCATAAAAAAAGATAAGAAAAAATGAAAAAGGCAGGTTTAATAGTCATGCTAATGGGGATTGTTATGTCTTCAGTTTTGGCCCAAGAGGTAGAGAATACACTTTCCCATAGCCAACAAAATTGGTTGGATAAGGATTGGCCGATTACTGATACTTTGCAGTTCAGTTTGCCCAATGAAGGAAAGGTCTTGTTCTACTACAATGAAGAGGAATTTTCCACCGAGGAGCTGAAAGCAGCATTGGAACCCTTGATGAAAAGGGCTACTAGATTCCCCGAGTTCGAAACCAAAGCATTTAGGTTGGCCAATAATTTCGCCCCAACGAGTTTGGATAATGTGAAGAATAAAATTGACCGGAACTATGTCCGACATTTAGAGAGTATCGAATTGGGGATCCCAGTGGGGATAGATTTTACTGCGGGCTATTTTACACCTGAGGTAGGCTTTAGGGCACATCTGAATTTGCCAGGTTACAGTTTGGGCGCTTCTATCACCAATACTGTTTATTTTCCTGACAGGGAGGCAGGGGAATTGGAAGTGAACAGTAATTGGTTTTTGAATGGAGAGTTTTCTTGGAATAAGGGACAAGCCATTGTCAATAATGAACAGACGATTCAAGTGGGAATATTATTGAATCAGGGCAGTTATAAACTGTTTCAAGGAACAACCATAAGGGCCGTTTATAGGCATAGATTGAGCAAGCATCTTTTTATTCAGGCTGGGCTGGTAGCAACAGATAATTTGAAAACGTTTTATCCGACTATAGGTGTGCGGTTTTGGTAAATTAGGGCGTTCAGCTAACACAAAAGGCTAACCGATCGGTTAGCCTTTTGTGTTTTTAAAGCTGTAATCGCTTATCGAATTCTGTCTACTGACTTTACCAATAATTCGTCTTTTCTGATAAACCTATTGGCCACAATATTGAAGATCATTGCGACAATAATGGTATAGAAACCCAGCATAAAGGCGCCACTGGCCATAGGGTTAAAGTCTAAATTATAGCTATAAGTAATGTATACGATGATACCTAGGTTGATGACCATCACTAAGGAGTTGATCATATTTAGGAACATTTGTTTTGTTCTGGTCTTGAACTGGCTAAGGCTGTAAAGGGCAATTAAGGCTGCAAGAATAGCCAATGCGCCGATATAATAAGTACCAGTTTCTTCTATTACCGAATCGCTGGTCACATTCATATGGGTCATTGACCAAGCCGTCAGTTTAAGGCTTTCAGTTTGATCTACATTTACTTGTGTCCAAATAGGGAAATAAGTAACCAAAAGCATGGCAACGGCCACAAGGAATAAGAAGATAGTTTGAACTCGCTGTATCATTATTAAATTTTAAAACTTTTGACAAAGAAAGGGGGTAATTTGAATATTAGCAAGGAATCATTCATTTCCCAAATTATATTCATTGGGAATAGTATCTTTGTGGATTCATGAAAGCACAAAAAAGGTATTTTCTGGAGGTGGCCTATAAGGGAACTCGTTATCACGGATGGCAGGTGCAGCCCAATGCTGTTACTGTTCAAGAGGAAATAGATAAGGCGCTTGCTACTATTTTGCGAAGAAAGATTGATACCATGGGCAGTGGTAGGACAGATACAGGGGTGCACGGTAAGCAGCAATATTTACATTTTGATAGTGAAGAGATTTTGGATAAGCGGACTTTTCTGAAGAAAGCCAATGCTGTTTTGCCCAAGGATATCAGTATTTATGACTTAAGGGAAGTGAAGGCTGAAGCCCATGCGCGGTTTGATGCTGTCTGGAGAAGTTACGAATACTATATCTCTTTGCGAAAAAATCCGTTTGAAGAAGAGTTGTCCTGGCAATGTTATTATTCACTGGACGTGGAGGCGATGAATGAGGCCGCTAAATTATTGCTCAAGTATAGGGATTTTGAGTGCTTTAGCAAGGTCAAAACAGAAGTCAATCATTTTGAATGCGAAATAAAAACGGCTTATTGGGAACAAAAAGACCAGCATTTGATTTTCCATATAACGGCAAACCGTTTTTTGAGAGGGATGGTACGGGCAATAGTAGGTACCTTAGTGGAAGTAGGTACCGGAAAGATGGACAAAGAAGGGTTTAGGGCGATTTTAGAAAGTAAAAGTCGGACAAAGGCGGGCGCAGCTGCTCCTGCCAGAGGTTTGTTCTTGAGTCGTGTGATTTATCCCGAAGAAATATTTATATAAACAGCAATAGATTTTGAGTCTAGACAAAGAAAATGTAAAAAGCGGAGATATCATTGATACCCAGGTGCTCCGCAAGTTATATAGGTTTGTATCGCCATATAGGGGGAGGTTTTTCTTTTTGATCTTCTTGACCGTTGCATTGGCTGCTTTGGCACCGACCAGGCCTCTTTTTATTCAAAAAGCCATAGATAATTACGTGGCCTATGGTGATAAAGAGGGCTTGATGTTTATCATCATGATTTTGGTGGGATTATTGGTGCTACAAGCTGCAGTACAGTTTGCCCATACTTATCTTTCGGGCTGGCTGGGGCAAGTGATCATCAAAGATATAAGGATCAAGCTTTATAAGCATTTATTGAAAATGCGCTTGAAGTTTTTTGATAATACCCCTATAGGTAGACTGGTGACCAGAAATATTTCGGATATAGAAACACTCTCCAATGTTTTCAGTGAGGGACTGGCTGCCATTATTGGGGACCTGCTACAGCTGGTTACCATTCTTAGTGTGATGTTCTGGGTAGACTGGAAGCTCACTTTGGTCAGCTTAAGTACCTTGCCTTTATTGATCATCTCCACTTATGTGTTCAAAGAAAAAGTGAAGGTGGCTTTTAATGAAGTTCGAAATGCCGTTTCCAACCTAAATTCATTTTTGCAGGAGCATATTACTGGGATGAATATTGTGCAGATTTTCAACCGTGAGGATGAGGAGTACAGGAAGTTTAAGGAAATCAATACGGAGCACAAAAAAGCGCATGTCAAGTCTGTATTGTATTATGCGATTTATTATCCGGTAGCAGAGATCATTCAGGCGGTAGGAATAGGCTTGGTCGTATGGTATGGGGCTACAGGGGTTTTTGGTTTGGACCTTAAAGTGGGAGTGTTGATTTCTTTCATTATGTATCTTCAATTATTTTTCCGTCCAATTAGGATGTTAGCGGATAGATTTAATACACTGCAGATGGGGGTAGTGAGTGCCTCGAGGATATTTAAATTGTTGGAGAGTGATGAGCACATTCCAAATGAAGGAAGATTGGTTCCGGAAAAGATCAAGGGCAATATTGAATTGGAAAAGGTCTGGTTTGCCTATAATGATGAAGAATGGGTGCTTAAGGATATCAATTTTAAGGTGAAACATGGAGAAACTGTTGCTTTGGTAGGGGCTACTGGTGCAGGTAAATCTTCTATCATTAACCTTATAAGTCGTTTTTACGATATCAACAAGGGAACGATTAAAGTGGACGGGACGGATATCAAGGAATATGAATTGGGGATATTAAGAAAGCATATAGGCGTGGTGTTACAGGATGTGTTCCTGTTTTCTGATACCATTTACTATAATATTACTTTGGGCAATGAGGATATTACACGAGAACAGGTGATGGAGGCTGCAGAGTTGGTTGGGGCAAGAAAATTCATTGAGCGTTTACCTGGAGGATTGGATTATAATGTCATGGAACGTGGTGCCACCCTTTCTGTAGGTCAAAGACAATTGATCTCATTTGTTCGTGCCATGGTTTACAATCCTGAGATTATAATCCTGGATGAAGCGACCTCTTCTGTAGATACAGAAACTGAAGAACTGATCCAAAATGCCATAGACAAGATGATGAAAGGTAGGACCTCCATCGTCATTGCCCATAGGCTATCGACCATACAAAAAGCGAATAATATCATTGTTTTGCATAAAGGGGAAATCAAGGAAATGGGAACCCACGAGTCCCTGCTTGAGAAGGAAGGCTATTATGCACAGTTGCACCAGATGCAATTAAAATCCATGGTCAGCTAAAATATGGGGGCCTGTTGATCAGTTATTGATGAATAGGAATTAATTTTGCACCGTTTGAATTAAAATACACTTACACTATTATGAAAAGATTATTGCTATTGGTCATCTTTAGCTTGCCTGTTATGGCCTTTGCTCAAGAACAATCTATTGGTTTGAGATTGGGTGAGCCTTTAAGTATTACTTACAAAACTTTTATTGAAGAAAAAATTTCCCTAGAAGCGATGATCGGTAGGGGGAGTTCCAATAGTTCATCCTATTACAGAAGAGTATTTGATAATAACAAGCCTGCTCCAGGATCATTTTATGTTAACCACAGCTCAGGAGGAGGCCTTTCCTTAAATGGCCGTGTGGCTTATCATGAGGACGTTACTTCAGAGTTTGATATTACTGAGGGCAAGCTTTTGGCTTATGGAGGCGCAGGCCTTCAGTTGAGAAGTGTTGGGGTGGAATATGCCTACTATGAAACACCAGATGCTGACATTTTGAGGTATGAAAGCAGAAATAATGTTGATTTTGGTCCTGAAGTGTTTGGCGGAGGAGAATATTATTTAGAAGAATTGCCGATTACCGTATTTGCAGAAATAGGTTTGATGATGGAGATTGTGGACAGGCCAGGTCATATCAAGTTGCAGGGCGGTTTGGGTGTCAGGTACCTTTTTTAGGAGTAAAGAGAAAAGAATAAAGTTAAAGTCCCTGCGATTGGTGACCTTATAAATTAATAATTCAATTATGAAAAAGGCGGCGATTGTCGTGGCGATAATAGGTTTGCTTGGGCTTGGAGCCTTTGCTTATTTGGGTGGATTTGAGGCCATACCGATAGAGAGCAAATCATTGGGGGAATTCAAATTATATGGTTTGACCTATAGGGGAACCCCGCAAGATGAAGGCCTCAAGCAAACTTTTGAGCAAGTAGAAAGCCTCAAGGAAGCTAATCCCGAGGCGGTATTGCATACCATTTATTATGTAGAGCCTGCGGGGAAACTGGATACCATGGAAGTGTTTGTGGGCTTGGATCGCTTGGATGATCAGCTTGGAAAGGATTGGGAGGAAAAAATGATTCTTGCGGAACAAGCATTGGTAGCAGATATTAAAGTGAATAAACTGGTGATGCCTAGGCCTGAAACGGTCAAGGATGAGTTGAGGGGGGTTGCTGCTGATAATGGATGGGAGCTTCAAGGCTTGTTTATTGATAGGCTATTAACAGAAGATCATGTCCAGGTAATAGCCCCAATAAGAAAAGCAGACTAAAGAATACAATAAAACTGGTACGGTTTTAGTTATTGTTAAAATGTTGGGGCATTTTGGATATTTGGAAAATTATCCTTCCTTTGGGTCCTGATAGGAATTGATTAGAAGTGTAAACTATCTCAACTATGAAAAGATTATTGTTAGTATTGTTCGTAGCTTCAGCCATGATTTTTCAAGGCTGTGAAGGACCAGAAGGACCTCAAGGACCTCCGGGTGTAGATGGAGGATTGATTGTTGGAGAGGCATTTGAGATGACGATTGATTTCAATGACGAGAATGCTTTTGCTGAATTATTTGAATTTACAGAGCCTTTAGTGGATGGTGATGCATTGCTGATTTATATGGAAGAGGCATCTCCAGTTTATGAAGATAGTTATGCTTGGAGATTACTTCCTCAGACTTTCTATTTTGAAGAGGGGATTTTGGTATATAATTTTGATTATACGCCAGTTGATTTCAGCATCTTTATGGATGGAGCAATTGATTTTACCCAGTTGGATCCTTACTGGACAGATGGTTTGACCTTTAGAGGAGTGATCATTCCTGCTGATTTGGTAGACGCTAGAATGGATTTCTCGGATTATGAAGCGACAATGAAGCATTTTGGAATTACTGAAGAAGATTTCAAAAAGAAATAGCATCAAATAAAGAAATGGTTAAAGCCGTTGAGATTAAAATCTTAACGGCTTTTTTTATTTCTGTCCATCCAATTGCCAAGAAGGGTTCGTATAATTTCTTTTCATCAACTATCTTTGTGCCATGCAATTTAAAAATGACTTGTTATTAAGAGCTGCCCGTGGGGAGCAAGTAGAGAGAACGCCAGTTTGGTTGATGAGACAGGCAGGGAGGATTTTGCCGGAATACCGTGAAGTGAGAAGTAGTGTGAGTGGTTTTATTGAATTGGCTCAGACACCGGAATTGGCAGCTGAAGTGACCATTCAACCTGTGGATTTGCTGGGGGTGGATGCGGCCATTATTTTTTCGGACATTTTGGTGATTCCTGAAGCAATGGGACTGCCATATGAGATGATTGAAAAGCGTGGTCCTAAATTTCCTAATACAGTTTCTTCTGCTGCTGATCTGAAAAAGCTGCGAATTGCAGATGGGGTGGATGATCTTAGTTATGTTATTGAAGCCATAAAAATCACCAAAAAAGCCTTGAATGGCCGTGTGCCATTGATTGGATTTGCAGGTGCGCCATGGACCATTTTCGCCTATATGGTAGAGGGTTCAGGCAGCAAGACTTTTTCTAAGTCCAGGGCCATGCTTTATCAAGAACCAGATTTGGCAGAAATGCTATTGGATATGATCACCAAGTCCACTATCAATTACCTTAAGGCCCAGATTGCTGCTGGCGCTGATATTGTACAGATTTTTGATAGTTGGGCGGGAATTCTTCCTCCTGACCATTATCAGAAATATTCTCTAAAATATATTTCGGCTATTTGTGATGCCATCACAGAGGTTCCTGTGACAGTATTTGCAAAGGGTGCATTCTTTGCCCGTGAAGAAATGGCTAAGTTAAACTGCGAGACTATAGGCCTTGATTGGAATATGGGAATTGAAGAGTCAAGGAGGTTGATCGGTCCAGATAAAACCCTTCAGGGTAATTTGGATCCTGCAGCTTTGTATGGTTCAGATGCTGAGGTGGAGGCAGCTACCAAAAGAATGTTGGATCAGTTTGGAACTGGTAGACATATTGCCAACTTGGGCCACGGTGTTTATCCGGATATTGACCCTGAAAAAGTAAAAGTGTTTATCAATACCGTAAAGGAATACAGTGCTCAATTAAGAGCAGAAAAGGTCTAAGAAATTTAGAAAACCATAGTATGCAAAGCCTTCACCTATAGGGTGGAGGCTTTTTTGACAATTAGCTCATCGCCCACCTTGACTGTTCCGTTTTTTAAGGAGATAAGATTTTGTCCAAATAGTACTTTTTTGTCCTTAAGCCTAAAACGAGATAAAGTTTTTAGCGGTTCTTTCCCTTTAAGACCAGTGTTTTGATCTACAGTGGTCAATACACATCTGGCGCATGGTTTCGTGATCTTAAAGGTGCAATCTCCAATTTGAATATTCGACCAATCATCTTCTTGGAAAGCTTTGCCACCGCTGAATACCAGGTTAGGTCTGAACCGTTCCATAGGAACAGGCGTATCCAACCTTGAGTTTAGGTCATCTAAGGAGCCTTGTCCGATTAAAAGATAAGGCATCGCATCCGCAAAACTGACCGTTTCATTATTAACTGTATATTTTTCTTCTACTGGCCGAAAGCTGTCTTCAGGCATAAAGATAAGTTGACAATTAATATTTAATGTCTCAGAAAACCATTGGTTGGCTTTTGTACTGACAATTTGGCCCGAAAGGCTATCGTCCCAGACTTGAACTTGGATAAAATCGTCTGTTTCTGGAGTAAAAGGGATATTAATGTATTGATCTTGTTTGGTCTTATGGAAAACCTTTAATCCATTTTCATGGATTTCAACTTGTAATAAAGCCATGTGGTGCAGGCTACGTTGGCTAAGAAAACCACCTGTATCATCTACCAGCATCCATCTGCGATCCCATTTAAAACCTTTGGTTTTAACTTCAGCTTCTTGTAATCTAATTCCTCCCAGTGATTTGATGGGGTAGATATAAATGTCTTGGATTTTCATAAGCGGCTTTTGCCAGCTAAGTTAGATGATAATCAGGGAAATTAGTAAAAAGGGGGCTGATTTGTCTTTTAGATTAATAGATTGGAAGGAAGATTTGCTCTATGGGTTGTCTCAATTCTCCTATGGATGACGTATCATTGGTTTGGCTCAAGTTACTGGGAGTTTTGGACTTCTTTTCCCATTCAGAAATGATCAAAGAAGCTATTAAGCCGATCAAAATGACAATTGCCCATCTTATCCGTTCTTTTTTTAGTGAAGCATTCATTGGTCAAATTGTTATTGTGGACATAAGGGAACTGTTTATTAAGTTCATTGTTTAAAAATATCAGTGCCAATGGCTCCTAGGCCAATTGCCATTCTTTTTAAGGCTTTCACCTTATAGATACCAATGAGCACCAAATGGTTGCACCAAGTACTTCATTAAATGAGATGATTAATAAAAAATGTGACTAATTGGGTGATTTAAGTGATGGATACTGGTTTATAATTCCGACTAGAAAAAGTAGGGTTGACAAAATAACATTCCAGTGTCTGTTATATTAGATAGGCTTGACAGATTTTTATACCGAAAATCCCGCCCTTTGTCATAATTGCTGACAATCTGACACAGAAAAGAAAGAAATAGGGCTTGGCACATGACTTGTTAAATATGTTTTCGAGTAATGATATAGAAAACAGCAATAAAGAAATATAAAAAGTTATGGGAAAAATTATCGGTATAGATTTGGGAACCACTAACTCTTGCGTTGCCGTAATGGAAGGTAACGAACCAGTGGTTATCCAAAACAGTGAGGGAAGAAGAACAACCCCTTCTATTGTTGCATTTTTGGACAATGGAAACGGAGAAAGAAAAGTAGGGGATCCTGCCAAAAGACAGGCTATCACTAACCCTGCCAATACCATTTCATCTGTGAAAAGGTTTATGGGTAAAAAGTTCTCAGAAGTTTCTGATGAGAAAAAGCATGCTTCATATAAAGTAGAAAAAGGTTCTAATGATACTGTAGCTGTTAAAATTGGCGACAGATCTTATACTCCTCAAGAGCTTTCAGCTATGATCCTTCAAAAAATGAAGTCTACAGCTGAAGATTTCTTGGGACAGGAAGTCACAGAAGCAGTAATTACTGTTCCGGCTTACTTTAACGATGCTGAGCGACATGCTACCAAAGAAGCTGGCCAGATTGCAGGTTTGGATGTGAAAAGAATCATCAATGAGCCTACTGCAGCTGCCCTAGCCTATGGTATGGACAAGAAAGACAGAGATATGAAAATCGCTGTGTATGACCTTGGTGGTGGTACCTTCGATATTTCAATTCTTGAGTTGGGTGATGGAGTGTTTGAAGTAAAATCTACCAATGGTGATGTTCACTTGGGTGGGGATGACTTTGACCAAGTAATCATCAACTGGTTAGCGGATGAATTCAAAGCTGAGGAAGACATTGACTTGAAGCAAGACCCAATGGCCCTTCAAAGATTGAAGGAAGCTGCTGAGAAAGCTAAGATCGAACTTTCAAGCTCTTCATCTACTGAAATCAACTTGCCATATATCACTGCCACTCAGACTGGTCCTAAGCACTTGGTTAGAAATCTTTCAAGAGCTAAGTTCGAACAATTGTCTGAAGACTTGGTGAAAAGGTCAATGGAACCTTGTAAGAAGGCTTTGTCGGATGCAGGAATGTCTGCTTCTGAAATTGACGAAGTGATCTTGGTAGGAGGGTCTACAAGAATTCCTAGGATTCAGGAAGAGGTAGAGAAGTTCTTTGGTAAAAAACCATCTAAAGGTGTTAACCCTGATGAGGTAGTAGCCATTGGTGCTGCCATCCAAGGTGGTGTATTGACCGGTGAAGTGAAAGATGTATTGTTGCTAGACGTGACTCCACTTTCTTTGGGGATCGAAACTATGGGTGGTGTATTCACCAAATTGATCGAAGCCAACACTACGATTCCATCTAAGAAGTCTGAGACCTTCTCAACTGCTGCTGACAACCAGCCAGCAGTAGATATCCATGTGCTTCAAGGTGAAAGACCTATGGCTAAGGATAACAGAAGTATCGGTAGATTCCAGTTGAGCGATATTCCACCAGCACCAAGAGGAGTTCCTCAAATCGAAGTAACTTTCGATATTGATGCGAACGGTATCCTTCATGTGTCTGCCAAGGACAAAGGAACTGGTAAAGAGCAGAAAATTAAGATTGAAGCTTCTTCAGGCCTTTCTGATGAGGAAATCGAAAGAATGAAAAAAGAAGCTGAGGCCAATGCTGCTTCTGATAAAGAGGAAAAAGAAAAAATTGAAAAGCTTAACCAAGCTGACAGTTTGATCTTCCAGACAGAAAAGCAATTGAAGGAGTTTGGAGATAAGCTTTCCGATGGAAACAAAACCAATATCAATGGTGCTTTGGAGAAATTGAAAACAGCTCACCAAGCCCAGGATTTGGAAGCGATCACTCCAGCTATTGAAGAGTTAAATAAAGCTTGGGAAGCTGCTTCTACTGAAATGTACAACGCTACTCAAGGCGCAGGTGCTGAAGGTGCTGCGGGAGCAGGTGCCGGAGCTAGTACAGACGCTGGAGCGGAAGCAGGAGACAGTGTTTCTGATGTAGATTATGAAGAAGTAAACGAAGAGGATAAGAAATAATTTTCTTCGGGATCAAGGATAAAGAAAAGCATCTCGATTTTTTCGGGGTGCTTTTTGTTTTTAAAAGTAATTGACAAAAGCTTAGGGGTTATGCGCATAACTGAAGATAATAAGTTGAAGAAACTGGTAGTAGTGGGTGATCGAGTATTGATTAAACTCAAAAAGGCCGGGGAAAAAACTTCTAGTGGGTTATATCTACCACCAGGTGTAAAGGAGAAGGAACAGGTACAACAAGGTTATATTATTAAAACAGGTCCAGGTTATCCTATTCCTATGCATGTAGAAGAGGATGAGCCTTGGAAGGAAAAAGAGGAGAGTATTAGATATATCCCCTTGCAAGCGAAGGAAGGGGATTTGGCCATTTTTTTATTGAATGGTGCACACGAGGTGATTTATGAGGAAGAGAAGTTTTATATCGTATCACAAAATGCTATACTGATGTTGGAAAGAGAAGAGGAGCTTTGAAAGCTCCTTTTTTATACTATGGTGACAGTGATGCCTTTTTCTTCTAACTTTTTAATGAAGTGACTTGGCGTGCCTTTATCGGTAATCACTTCATCGATGTCCTCTATATCACATATTTTTCCAAAACCCTTTCTTTCAAATTTGCTGGAATCAGCCAATACGATGGTTTTTTGGACGGACTTGATCATTTGTGCGTTTAGATGAGCTTCCATCATATTGGAAGTGCTGAGCCCATGGTCCATGCTGATGCCATCCGCTCCTAGGAAAAGCTTGCTGCAGGAAAACTGTTTCATCATATTCTCTGCATAATATCCAACGACAGAGGAACTACTTTTTCTTACTACTCCACCCAATTGGACCACTTCTACTTCTGGAAGGTCTATTAATGACATGGTGACGTTCATGGCAGCTGTAAGTACGGTGAGACGTAAGTTTTTGGGGATGACTTGGGCAAAGGCAACGACAGTGGTTCCAGACCCAATGATGATAGCATCATCCTGAAGTATCATTTCTGCTGCTTTTTGGGCGATTCTTTTCTTTTCGTCAACTTTTTCCAGCTGCTTTTCATTTACAGACCGATCGTTTACATATGGAGGTACCGGAGTAGCGCTTCCGTGGGTCCGATAGAGCAGTCCTTTGTCTTCAAGGATTTTGAGGTCTTTTCGTACAGTTACCATGGTGACCTTCATGCTTTTACTCAGCTCGGAAACACTTACATACCCTTCTTGGTCCAATTTGTCCAATATTAACTTATGTCTTTCTGCTATCGTCATGATAAGACGAAAATAGTTAATTATTACTAAAGATTCCTTTTAAGATAGATTTAATTAATTTATATCCTTTTGTTTCTTTTTATTTCTTTTTGTGTTACTTTTCTGATGTTAATTGATTTTTATGGATAGATTAGGAAATATAAGGAAATTAAAGGAAGCTGGTAAGGTATGGGATATTGTGGTGATAGGAGGTGGAGCGTCTGGTCTTGGGGTGGCTTTGGATGCCTTGTCCAGGGGGCTTGATGTATTGCTGCTTGAGGGAAATGATTTTGCCAAAGGGACTTCCAGTAGAAGTACTAAGTTAGTTCATGGAGGAGTGAGGTATTTGGCTCAGGGAGATGTGTTCTTGGTATGGGAAGCTTTACGTGAGCGGGGGAGGATTCTTCAGAATGCCCCGCACTTGGCCAGTGTCCAGCCTTTTATCATTCCGATCTATTCATATTGGGATAAATTGAAATATACCTTAGGCCTGAAAATATATGATTGGATGAGCGGTAGGTTAAGTTTGGGGGATTCGTCTTATATTACTAGGGGAGAAGTGAAAATCCGCTTGCCAGAAGTGAAGGAGGAGGGCTTGCTAGGAGGAGTGGTTTATCATGACGGGGCATTTGATGATGCCAGATTAGCTTTAAGTGTGGCTCAGACTTGCGATGATTTGGGAGGTTGTGTACTTAATTATGCCAAAGTGACCTCCTTGTTGAAATCAGGTGATGGGAGGATAAATGGTGTAAGGGTGAAAGATGTTTTGGCAAAGAAAAGCTATGAGATAAAGGCCCTGATGGTGGTTAATGCCACAGGTGTTTTTGCGGATAAGGTTTTGAAGTTAGATGAGCCGAATGCGCCAAAAATGATACAGCCAAGCCAAGGTGTTCATTTGGTTTTGCCTTTGGAGTTTTTGGGGAGTGAGGATGCGTTGATGATACCGGAGACCAGTGATGGTCGGGTATTATTTGCGGTGCCTTGGTTAGGGAAATTGGTAGTGGGAACAACAGATACCTTGCGCAAAAAGGCGAAGCTTGAGCCTGAAGCATTGTCAAGGGAAATTGATTTTATACTTCAGACTGCAAGTTTATATTTATTAAAGAAGCCTACTCGAAAGGATGTGTTGGCTGTTTTTGCAGGACTGAGACCCTTGGCAGCACCAAAAGAAGGGAATACAAAGACCAAAGAGATCTCAAGAAATCATAAGGTGATTGTTTCTGGTTCAGGATTGGTGACCTTGACAGGAGGTAAATGGACTACCTTCAGGAAGATGGGAGAAGATACGGTGGATTACTTTTCAAAGCTGACAGGGAAAGAAGTAAGGAGAAGTAGGTCTTGGAAGGAGCGGATACATGGATTTGGAACAGGGCTTTTGGAGGGGCATTGGAGACAATACGGTTCATATGCAACGGAACTCCTCCAGATGATCAAAGATGAACCTGGCTATGCCCGGCTTCTTCATAGGGATTACCCATATACCGTTGGAGAAGTGGTGTGGGCAGTAAGGAGGGAGATGGCCATGAAATTGGAGGATGTGCTGGCTCGAAGGATGAGGATATTGTTTTTGGATGCCAAAGCGGCATGTGAAATGGCTCCTTTGGTAGCGGAAGTGATGGCAGGAGAGTTGAAGCAAGGTGAGGAATGGATAATGGGTGAATTGGAGGAATTTAAGAAAACGGCAAATAAATATATGATATAACCATTTAACCATGACCCAAAGTAAACAGTACATTTTGGCCTTAGATCAAGGAACGACCAGCTCTAGGGCAATACTTTTTAACCAGTCAGGTCAGCCAGTAGGTATGGCCCAAAAGGATTTCAAACAGTATTTTCCCCAATCTGGTTGGGTAGAACATTATCCTACAGAAATTTGGACTTCCCAATCTTCTGTGATTTTGGAACTTATAGCTGAGACAGAAATATCTCCCAAGCAAATAGCAGGTATGGGGATCACCAATCAACGTGAAACGACCATTTTATGGGATAGGGAAACGGGTAAGCCCTTGTATAATGCTATTGTTTGGCAAGACCGGCGAACTTCTGTATACTGTAATGAATTAAAAAGCAAAGGACTTGGTGAGAAGATCAAAGCAAAAACAGGTTTGGTCATTGATGCGTATTTCTCTGCTACTAAGATCAAGTGGATACTTGATCATGTGGAAGGTGCCAGGGAAAAAGCAAGGCAGGGAAAGGTGTGTTTTGGGACAGTAGATAGTTGGTTGGTGTGGAAGCTGACCAAAGGTGAAACACATATTACGGATATTACTAATGCCAGTAGGACAATGTTGTTCAATATTCATGAAAGGGAATGGGACAAAGAACTACTGTCCTTGTTTGATATACCTGAATCTATTTTGCCGGAAGTAAAGTCATCCAGTGAAGTGTATTGTAAAACAGCAGGAGATGTTTTATCTGTAAAGATTCCTATTGCTGGCATAGCAGGGGATCAGCAAGCAGCACTCTTTGGTCAACTTTGCACAGAGTCTGGAATGGCCAAAACCACTTACGGCACAGGTTGTTTTTTGGTGATGAATACTGGTGAAAAGCCTGTTGATTCTCAAAATCAACTATTAACGACCATTGCCTGGGAAATAAAGGGAAAGGTGAAGTACGCTTTGGAGGGTAGTGTATTTATTGGTGGAGCGGCGATTCAATGGTTAAGGGATGGGCTAAAAATTATTCATAATGCCAAAGAAAGTGAATTCCTTGCCCAAAAGGTTGATGATAATGGGGGGATTTACTTTGTTCCTGCCCTGACAGGCTTAGGGGCACCATATTGGGATCAAGATGCTAGAGGAGCCTTTTTTGGTATTACGAGAGGGACTACGCAGGCACATTTTGCAAGGGCGGCCTTAGAGGCCATTGCTTTTCAAGTATACGATGTTTTGCATGCGATGGAAAAGGATGCTGGGGGAAAAACTACCGAAATGCGTGTGGATGGTGGTGCTTCAGCCAATAATTTTTTGATGCAATTTCAATCGGATTTGGTGAGAAGTGATATTAGGAGACCTAAGATTACGGAGACTACGGCCTTGGGTGCGGCTTTTTTGGCAGGGTTAGCTGTTGGGTATTGGGAGAGTGAGGCGACTTTACAGCAATTATGGGAGGAAGATGCCTGCTTCCGTCCAGAGAAGACTCCTGAAGAGGTGGCGGAAAAACTGCATTTTTGGCATAAGGCAGTAGAGCGGTCCAAAAGCTGGGAGGAATCCTAAAGCTTTCATTTTTCAACACATCTCAATAATAAGATAAACGATGAATATATACGTAGCTGAATTTATTGGCACAGCCCTTTTGATCTCGCTAGGCTCCGGGGTGGTCGCCAATGTGGTTTTAAAAGAAACTAAGGGGTACCAAAGTGGTTGGATTGTGATAACCACTGCTTGGGCATTGGCGGTGTTTGTGGCTGTGGTGGTGGCTGGTCCATACAGTGGTGCCCATATCAATCCTGCGGTTAGCGTGGGTTTGGCTGTGGCAGGTTTGTTTGATTGGGCCCTAGTTCCAGGATATGTGTTGTCACAGGTTTTAGGAGCTTGTTTTGGGGCTTTTATAGCTTGGGTGGTATATAAGGATCATTTTGATGTTACGGAGGATAAGGGGCTTAAATTTGCTCCGTTTGCGACAGCCCCAGCGATTAGGAATTATACCTCCAATTTTATTTCTGAGGTAGTGGGGACCTTTATATTGATTTTTGTGATCCTGCATTCTACAGGTGCGCAATTGGAGGATGGGAATAATACGCCCATTGGCCTTGGGGCATTAGGGGCCTTGCCAGTGGCATTTTTGGTGTGGGTGATTGGTTTGGCTATGGGGGGAACTACTGGTTATGCTATCAATCCCGCCAGGGATTTAGGGCCGAGGATTGCCCATCAGTTTCTGCCTATCAAGGGGAAAGGGAGTAGTGATTGGGCCTATAGCTGGGTGCCTATTTTGGGGCCATTGACAGGGGCTTGTTTGGCGGCTGGGCTATATTTGATTTTATAGCGCCAATAATACTAAGGCATAAAAAAAAGCGAACCAATTTTGGTTCGCTTTAAATTTATCTTATCAGTTTAGCTGATCAATCAAGGATTTTTTCAGCCAAAAGAATAATCTCATTTTCTCTTACTTCTACTACACCGCCGTCCACTTCTAGAGACTGCTTGCCGTCATTGGTAGTGTAAGAAACGGTTCCTTTTGCCAATGCAGATACAATAGCAGCGTGGTTTTTCAATACTTGGAAAGTACCTGAAGCCCCTGGGAAAGTAGCTTCTGAGATTTCTCCATGATATACCTTTTTGTCCGGTGTTATGATTTCTAAATGCATGATGCCGTTAGTTTTGTTTTAAAAAATCACAGGGAAAAGCAGACGAATAAGCTTTTGCCCTGTGATTCAGTCCTCCATTCGGATTGGAGAGCTTTGATTATTTAACTTCAGCAAGCATTTTCTCACCTTTGGCGATAGCATCATCGATGTTGCCTACCAAGTTGAATGCTGCCTCAGGAAGGTGATCCAATTCACCGTCCATGATCATGGTGAAACCTTTGATGGTGTCCTTAATGTCTACAAGCACCCCTTTAAGCCCTGTAAACTGCTCAGCTACGTGGAAAGGCTGAGACAAGAATCTCTGTACCCTTCTAGCTCTGTGAACAACCAATTTATCTTCTTCAGAAAGTTCTTCCATACCAAGGATGGCGATGATGTCCTGAAGTTCTTTGTAGCGTTGTAGTAATTCTTTAACTCGAGTAGCACAGTCATAGTGCTCATTGCCCAAGATACCTGGCTCAAGAATTCTAGAAGTAGAATCCAAAGGATCCACAGCAGGGTAGATACCCAACTCGGCAATTTTACGAGAAAGTACGGTAGTAGCATCCAAGTGAGCGAAAGTAGTCGCTGGAGCAGGGTCAGTCAAGTCATCCGCAGGTACGTAAACGGCCTGTACGGAAGTAATTGAACCATTTTTGGTAGAGGTAATTCTCTCCTGCATGGCCCCCATCTCAGTTGCTAGGGTCGGCTGGTAACCTACCGCTGAAGGCATACGACCCAAAAGGGCAGATACTTCAGAACCAGCTTGTGTGAATCGGAAGATATTGTCAATAAAGAATAGGATATCTTTACCAGCGCCATCGCCTTCTCCATCACGGTAATATTCAGCAAGTGTAAGACCAGTCAAGGCCACACGAGCACGGGCACCAGGAGGTTCGTTCATCTGACCGAACACAAACGTCGCCTTAGAGTCTTTAAGTTTTTCAAGGTCTACTTTAGAGAGATCCCATCCGCCTTCATTCTCAAGAGATTCTACGAAGTCATCACCGTAAGTTACGATACCAGACTCGATCATTTCTCTCAAAAGGTCATTTCCTTCACGAGTTCTCTCACCAACACCGGCAAATACAGAAAGACCTGAATAAGCTTTTGCAATGTTGTTGATCAATTCCTGAATCAATACGGTTTTACCTACACCGGCACCACCGAAAAGACCAATTTTACCGCCTTTTGCATATGGCTCGATCAAGTCGATAACTTTGATACCTGTATAAAGCACTTCAGTTGAAGTAGACAGGTCCTCAAATTTAGGAGCGTGTCTGTGGATAGGAAGTTTATTGGAAGAGTCCACTTGTGGAAGACCATCGATTGGCTCACCAACTACGTTGAACAGACGTCCTTTGATTCCCTCTCCAGTTGGAACAGAGATAGGAGCGCCCAAGTCTACAGCAGCCATTCCTCTGGTCAAACCTTCAGAAGAGTCCATCGCAATGGTTCTTACGCGGTCTTCACCGAGGTGCTGTTGAACTTCCAATACTACTTTTTGACCATTCTCTTTGGTGATTTCGAGTGCGTCCAGGATATTCGGCAATTTTCCCCCTTCGAATGAAATATCTACTACGGGGCCAATCACCTGAGTTATCTTACCAGTATTCGCCATTTTTGTGTATTAATGTAAAAGGAATTAATGCATTTCTATTATTCGACTGCAAAATTAACTAATAATGATTAATACCAAAGGATGTTTTCAAAATTAATCTACTTTAGGTCAATTTTTTATATTCTTAAGGTCTTGAAACAGACTTTAATAGCTTAAAAATCTGTTAGTACGGGGCGCTGTTTGTGATTTTAAAGGTTTTAGTCTTGATGGCTTTTAAAAGTAGCGTCTTGCCCTGATGAATCTGGGATGCCAATATTTAGAATATAAATTATCTTCAGTGACCCCAAGGGAAGATGAGGAATGGATAAATTGTATGCTTTTTCTGTCAGTGTCTGTGACTATCCCTGCATGGGTGACTTTTCGTTTCTTTTTGCCTGTAGCAAAAAATAGTACATCTCCTTTTTCTAGTTTATTGACAGAGATTTTTTTTCCGGCTTTGCTTTGGGCTTCAGAAGTTCTAGGTAGGTTGATGCCAATACTTTGGAAGGATAAATATAATAAAGCAGAGCAATCCATTCCTGCTCGTGTAGTGCCACCGTATCGGTAGGGAGTGCCTCTGAAGGTCTTTGCTGTTTGTACTACGGTATTAACATTTCTTTTATATGCTTTTTTTGAAGCTGAACAGGAGCTGAAGAACAGTAGAGAAGAAAAAAGTGCGATTAATAGGAGTGGAGAAACTGGTTTGGTACGCATTGAATGATTTGTTGATATTTAAACGTTATTCAATTATACATAAGTATTGTCAGCTAAACAATAAACTAAACCTGGTATGTGTAGTTGTTTAAATCAAATGAATGATAAAAAAATATTAATGGGCTGAAACTTGATGTTAAAGTAGAAGGTTAATAGTTTTATACTTTAGTGGCAAGGAGAGAGGGGGATTATTTATAGGAAGAAAGATGATAAAGGGAGAATTCAAAAAATTGCCAATGCAAAAGAAAATACAAAAGCTCTACACGGAGGGTACTTTTGTAGTGGGGATTAGGTATTATGGGCATAAGGTGAATCTTTATCTTTTGGACAATGAATACGTGGAAGTCTTTTATAACCACAAATTAGATAAGATTGACAAAATTGATTTTTTAAATCACGGGCACAGTAGGATGAAATTCTATCTGGACCAGATCAATCTCAAAATGGATTGAGCTATTTTCCTGTAAGGATTTGGTGGATTTTTAGCACCTGCGGAATTAACATTTTATTGTCCGTGTTTTTTATGGTGAAATCTGCCAGTTTGTTTTTTTTCTCATCTGGCAGTTGACGGTCAATGATGGCATTGATTTGTTCTTCCGAACGCTGAGGATCTCTTGTTAGGACCCTTAAGATTCTGACCTTGATCGGGGAGCTGATGTTGATGACTTTGTCTAAATCTTTGTAAGAGCCTGTTTCGAAAAGTAATGCAGCTTCCTTTAGTACATAAGGACTGGACTGCTTGCTTGCCCAGTCTTCAAAATCAGTTTTTACGACTGGGTGTACCAATTGATTGATAGTTTTGGTTTTTTCTTGATCGGAAAAAACTTCTTTAGCTAAAAAAGTTTTGTTCAGGCTTCTGTCCGCATTATATGCGCTTGTCCCAAAAGACTTGGTGATAGCAGCAATTAAGTGTTGGTCGTTAGCCATGAGCCATTTTGCTCTATCATCTGCTGAATAAACTGGTATACCAAGGATGTTGAATATTTTAGCAGCAGTGGACTTTCCAGCCCCTATTCCTCCGGTTATGCCCACTAATAGTGGTTTGGGATTATTCATATTTTAATTGAAATGAATTTGGTTCGAACACTATGGACTCGATATAATCAGGCAGGTTTGGGATTTCTATTTGCACCGTGCTATCGTCTTTGTTTCTATGGTAGTAGTCGATGATTCCGATTAATTCCAATTCCTGTAAGTCTTTCACCCTTCTTTCGTCTACTCGATAGTTTAAAAGGATTGATTTGATTTCACTATCAATGCTGACATTGTTTGGGAAATTTTTCTGTTGGATAGGAATTCTTTTGTTTCCCTCAATAAATTCTATCAAATCAAATTTGACTTGAGCACTATTGGGGTCTAAGTGGATAAATGGGGTGAGTTCTTCGGGTATTTCCAATGGAATGACTTGGTCATAGCTTTCTTTTAGACCATTTTCATCGATTTTGATATAAAGACTGTCGTTTAAGGCTTGAATTTTGGATTCGGGGCCTTTTGCTTGCACCAGGATTGGTTCCACGAAAATAGAATCTGCAAATTGAAAGTGAGGGGCAAGGTTGAGTGTGCTAGTGTCCAATCGGATTTGGAATTCCTTTGTGATAATTTTGTCAATATTGAACTTTAATGTGTCTGTCAGAATAGCCGAGAGGTTGGTAGGTTCCAAAATTTCACTTAGGCTTCTTCTATATGCTGAAGAAAGCAGGTACTTCTGTTTGTCCGGGTTGGGAAGTTCTATAGAAAAGGGAGGTACATTGACATTAAAATATTTCCTGAAAAGGTCCCAACCATTACCCGTGATTTCAATCTTGATATTGCTAGGGAGTTTTTCTACAGCCATATATTCTTCCCGGTTGTATTCAAAGGAAATAGGATAATTGACCACAGTAAGGTAATTGTCTTTATTGAGTGCATTCAAAACCCAAAAAGTGGTGGCCGCTATTACACATAGGACCACCACTTTGATGTCGGAGGCTTTCTTTTTTTTAAGCTTCCCGAAGTATTTTTCAAATTTGTTCAATACCTCTTGTTATTTAGTGCCATTAGCCTTCTTTGAGAATTCTGCTGAAACGGCTGATTTTTCTACTTTAATTTTTAATCCTTTGTCAAGGTCAAGAACGACAGTTTCTCCTTCGATGCTATACACTTTTCCGTGAATTCCACCGATAGTTACTACTAGATCTCCTTTCTTGATGGAATCGACAAAGTTTTTGGCATCTTTTTGCTTTTTCTGTTGGGGTCTGATCATAAAGAAATACATGATCAAAATGATCGCTCCAAATAGAAAAACCTGTCCCATGATGCCGCTACCGCCGGCAGCTGGTGCTTGTAATAATATTGTACTTATCATCTTTACTTTTTAACAGGACCAACAGTTTTGGTGGTCGAGGTATTACTTGTGTTTACAGTTCCTTTTAATTTTAGCCTGGTCACGCTTGGTGAAGTGTTAGCAGTGATGGTCACAGTTGGACTTTGTGCTCCTGATTTGCCTGCGGAGTTAAAACTTACTTTTACATAACCTTCTTCACCCGGCTTAACAGGCGTTTTGGACCAATCAGGGGTGGTACAACCGCAAGAGGCCTGAATATTGGAAATCACCAAAGGGGATTCGCCGTCATTGGTAAATTTGAAAATATGTTCTATTTTTTCTCCTTGGCTGATGGCTCCAAAATCATATTCCATTTCGGGGAATTTGAACTTGCCCAAACTTGATGGATCAACCTCAGCTACGTTTTGTACGTTAGAAGGAGTGGTTTTAGTACCTTGTCCGGCTTCAAGCTTGGCTATTTTTTGTTCCAATTCTTCAATTTTCTCTTTGTTGTTGGTATCACAGCTTGATACAAAAAGAGAACCTGCAAGTAATATTGCAGGCAGTCCTAAATATTTCATAATGATGATGATTATTAATTTTTGTCCTTGTTGATTTGGTCAATAAGTTTGTTGACATCATCCAGCAAATTTTCTGCTTTGCTCTTGGCTTCAGAAATTACTTTTTTGCCTTCAGTTTTGGCCTCGTTTATGGGGAGATCTTTGCCTTCGATAAGGTCATTGATCAAATCCTCAAGTTCAGCCTTGTATTTAGAAAGTTGGTAAGAAAGTCTGTCTCTGGTATTGTTGCCAGAGTCAGGTGCGAATAGTACCCCTAATGCGGCACCTACTCCAGCACCCAATACAAAAGCTAAAATAGAATTACTTTGTTTGCTCATAATTAAATAATGTTTACTTGTTATCTAAAAGGCCTCTTCCACTCTTACGGATTTTTCCTTGATCGGTTAGCTCTTTAGCCAAAACATCCAATAATCCATTTACAAATTGCTTGCTTTTTGGTGTACTGTATGTTTTCGAAATGTCAATATACTCATTGATGCTTACTTTTACAGGGATGCTCGGAAAAAATGACATTTCCGTAATGGCCATAGAGAGGATGATTTTGTCCGTAGAGGCGACACGTTCTATGTCCCAGTTTTTTGTTTTTTCCGCTATCAATGCCCTGTTTTTAAAGTCATTTTCGATAGTCAAGTTAAATATATTTTGGAAAAATTCCTTGTCCTCTTCCCAGTTTATGGCGATTTCTGGAAGGACATAATCTTGGCTGTCCGGGGTTTCACTGATGTTTTTGAGGACTTTGACCGCTAAACTTCTTACGACAGCTTTGTTTTCCGTCCAGTTGAGGTCTTGCTCAGCAAAATAGCTCATGATGGCTTCATTTTTGAAAATGATCTTTTTGATCATTTCCAATAGAATGTTCAGGTCTTCCTCTTCATTTGGTTCGCTTAATTTGATGTAATCTTGGTATTTTTCCCAAGGCTTAATGTACTCACGGAACCATTCTTGGATCTCTAATTCCAACTCTTCTACATCGGCCTGTTGGCGAGTGGATTCCGAATTGAAAGCTGGAGCTTCTTTAAGGTATTTGATGATCTGATTGTTGGCCAAATTTAGGTCGCCTGAAAGGGAAACCAAAGCCTCTTGGTTTAGTTTGCGCTTCCTTTCGTATTCTCCTTGAACGTGTTTACTGAAGCCAATCAGGATATGGATGACTTTGAGGTATAGTTGTGGAATGCTCTCGGCGGCATTGACCATGTTCTTTTCCAAGAACTCTAAGTCTTTTTGATTGTATTGGTGGAATAGATTTACCGCTTTTATAGCAATGGATTTGATTTTGGTGCCGTAGTCACCTGATGCTATAAGGGCTTTATTGTTCAGGTTTTTAGAGAAAAGCTCAACGGTCGTTTCCGCGTCTTTTTTAAGTTGGGCTTTGTCTTGCACTTCCATGCTGTTAAGGTCCGGAAGGAAGGCTTCCCTGATGTAGTCTTTGGCTAAATTGAGGTTGGAAGCTTTACACTGCTCATAGGCGTAAAGGTTCTGGAAAGCCTTAACTCTAAGTATTCTTCTGTTTAACATTACCTGAATATAAAGAACGTAAAATTTAGATGAATTGTAGTGAAACGAATTTGCTCCGTTCACTTAATGTTGCTGCAAAGTTAAAAAATAAAAAAACCAAATGCACGGATTTTATTTTCCATTGCATTTGGTTTGATAAAAAAGGGTAAGTTTATCAGTAAGTGGATTTTAGCTTACTGATGCTATTGATTCTATTCCAGGCCATTTCAATGGCAGCTTGTTGTGCAGGAATGCCTTCTTTTTCAGATTTATTGAGAATAGCTAAGCAAGTATCATAGATTTTTTCTGCTTGCTGATAGGCGAGGTCTCTATTGTAGTTACCCAAGTATTCTGCATAAACATTGATCAGTCCACCTGCATTGATAAGGAAGTCGGGTGCGTAAATGATGCCTCTTTCTATCAAGGCTTGCCCATGGATTTCTTCGTCTTTCAATTGGTTGTTGGCGGCGCCGGCAATGACCTGACAGTTAAGTCTACTCAATGTTTCGTCATTTACAGTAGCACCCAAAGCACATGGTGCGTAGATGTCCATTTTTACGTCATAAATGTCCTCCGGAGAAATAACAGTGGCACCGGTCTTTTGGGCGACTTCTTTTAATCGATCTTCGAAGATATCAGTGATGAAAATCTCTGCACCTTCCTTTACCAAATGGTCAATCAGGTGGCGACCTACTTGTCCGATTCCCTGAACGGCAATTTTCTTGCCGGCTAAGCTGTCTTGGCCGTAAGCTTTTTTTGCAGCAGCTTTCATGCCTAGGTAAGCACCATAGGCGGTTACTGGAGAAGGGTCTCCGCCGCCTCCTTTTACTTCCGGAAGACCGGTCACATGCGCGGTTTCCATGGCTATATATTCCATGTCGGAAGTTTTCATGTTCACGTCTTCGGCAGTGATATATTTTCCGCCTAGGCTCTGAACGAATTTTCCAAACCTTCTTAAAAACGCCTCATTTTTCAGTTTTGGATCACCTATAATGACTGCTTTACCTCCTCCAATATTCAATCCTGAAATTGCAGCTTTGAAGGTCATGCCTCTTGAAAGGCGCAGAACATCAGTGATGGCTTCTTGCTCTGAAGCATAGTTCCACATTCTTGTTCCTCCTAATGCAGGTCCCAAAACGGTATTGTGAATGCCAATGATCGCTTTAAGTCCTGTAGGTTCATCATAGCACATGACCAATTGTTCATGACCTAAAGATGTGATTTGTCCATAAATTGAGTCTCCTTTGACCATTTCCTCGGTTTTAATCTCTACCATAGTGAACTTAGATGTTTAGATTATGTTATATTTGGGTAAGTCTTTAAGTTTGCCATGCTATATAGAATTAAATACTAAATAGAGGCTAGGTAAAGCTACATAAAAGATTATTGTAAAACAAAATAAGGTATTTTAAAATTTTTATTTCGTGAACTCCCTCTGGCGTCTAAACAAATATTTATTTAAGTATAAGGGCTATCTCCTATTGGGGATCATCTTTACTATTATTTCCAATGTGTTTGTGATGATACCTGCCCAGTTGGTGCGGGTAGCCATCGATTATGTCGTGGAAAGTTTCAGTTTTTATCAGATGTTTCCAGAAGGAAATGGGACGGCAGTAATTAGGGGCGCTTTTCTGGATTATATTTTTGTTTTTGGAGTGTTGATATTGGTTATGGCATTCTTGAGAGGATTTTTCCTTTTCTTGATCAGGCAAACCATTATTGTGATGTCCAGGTTGATAGAGTATGATCTGAAGAACGAGATTTTTGATCATTACCAGAAGTTACCGTTGAGTTTTTACCGAAAAAACAGTACGGGGGATTTAATGGCTAGGGTTACTGAGGATGTCAGTAGGGTGCGGATGTATTTTGGCCCAGCATTGATGTATGGTATCAACCTTTTGGTACTATTTCCTTTGGTGATAGGTTATATGCTTAGTGTCAACGTTCCTTTGACGATATATTCGCTGATGCCTTTGCCAGTCCTTTCTATCAGCATCTATTTGGTCAATAATATGATCAATGAAAGGTCGGAAAAAATTCAACGTAGTCTTTCTGGGCTGAGTACGTTTGTGCAAGAATCCTTTTCGGGTATTAGGGTCATCAAAGCTTTTGTGAGGGAAGATGATAGTAGTAAAGATTTTACAGAGGCCAGTGAAGATTATAAGGAAAAGTCCATTAGTCTTACAAAGGTGCAGGCCTTGTTTTATCCATTGATCATGGGGTTGGTAGGGGTAAGTACGATCATTACAGTTTATGTCGGGGGTAATCAGGTAATAGAAGGAGCCATTGGATATGGTGTGATTGCTGAGTTTATCCTTTATGTAAATATGTTAACTTGGCCAGTAACCTCATTGGGTTGGGTAACAAGTATCGTGCAAAGGGCTGCTGCTTCCCAAACTAGGATAAATGAATTTTTGGACGAGAGAAATGATATCATCAGTGAAGAAAAACTGACTACTCCTGTAAAAGGTCAGATAGTATTTAATGATCTTTCTTTTGTATATCCAGACTCTGGAATTAAGGCATTGGATAAGGTTAGCTTTGATATTCAGCCGGGACAATCCTTGGCCATTATCGGTACGACCGGGTCTGGGAAATCAACCATTGCTAATTTATTGATGAGGATGTTTGATGCTTCTGAAGGTAATATCCAATTGGATGGTAAGGATATAAAGGCTTTTGATATTTCCTATTTGAGGAACCAAATTGGCTATGTGCCCCAGGATGTTTTCCTTTTCAGTGATTCTATATATAATAATATTGGATTTGGGTTAGACAATATTCCTGAGGGTGTAGTAGAAAAGGCCGCAAAAGATGCAGATGTTTATCAAAATATAATAGATTTTCCTGCGGGTTTCAAAACTAGGTTAGGAGAGCGAGGGATTACCTTGAGCGGAGGACAAAAGCAAAGGGTCTCGATTGCTAGGGCGATTGCTAAGGATCCTTCCATATTGCTGTTGGATGATTGCTTGTCAGCTGTAGATACTAAAACTGAAAATGTGATCTTAAATGCCCTAAAGGGGATTATGGAAAATAGGACGAGCATTATTATTTCGCATAGGGTTTCTTCGGCTAAACTGGCCGATAAGATAATTGTTTTGGATGATGGAAAAGTAGTGGAGGAGGGATCACATGATATTCTGATGGCACAAAAGGGCATTTATGCTGAGCTTTATGAAAAACAGACCAGTACCAGTGAAGCGATGGAGGATGAATAGGACGGCATGTGTATTTATCCATGCTGTCAATGTATATTGTTTGGATTACAAAGATGAGCTTGATGTAGATACTTGGTCTGTGCAGAACTGGATAAAGCAGATTGATTAGAGCTGAATCTTTGTGTAAACTGTCTAAGCGGAATTTAGTTTGAGTTGAGAATGCAGGTTTTATATGATATGATTTACCAATCTTCGTTATAATTGTGGGTTCTTGGACTTGTTTTGATTTTTCCTCCCCCAAATTGCATTCCTACACCAATGCTGAGAAAGTCACTTACCGTTTTTCCTGTAAAATGGTAAGTGGCATTAAGTCGGAATTTACCTGAAATCAACCCCATTCTCGGTGCTAATCCAAAGTTTATTCGGTCATTATAGCGGGTAATGATGGTGCCATCAGCACTGTCCACTATTTCATAATTGCTTCTTCGGTACATTCCCGCTAATACTCCAATGAATGGTCGTGTTTCATTGATGCCAAATTGGTATTCGGAAGTTATTGATACATTGCTTATAGCCTGGGCTTTAAAGAGGGCTTCTTTGTGATTGAAAATGGACTCTCCTTCTCCAAGGATATTACTGGCAAGCTGCAATCCCAGATGCAAGTGATCATTAATACCGTATCGTGGTTCTATGAATAAACCGCCTCCAGTTGTCAGTACTGATTCCGTAGGAAAGGTTAGGTTAATTCCAAGGTCTACTTTAAATGGCTTATATTTTTGGGAGGATATAATATTCTGCCCTAGAGTCACTAGGAGGGTGGAGATAAAGATGATTGTAAATAAGAGTGACCTTTTCATTATACTTAAAGGGTGATAGATTGATCAGAGGGAATAAATGGTCAAATCATATAAGTTTTTGTCTCATGAAGACCGAAATATAATTATTTTTCATGTTGGTTTGAGAGATGTCTTCTTCTATTTGATAATAACCTGTTAATATTCGGGCTTGTTTAGTCTCAGCACAAAAAAAGTGCCCGAAAAATTTCCGGGCACTTGGCAATATTGATTAAGTATGTGGAAATTTAACTACCACACATTTCGCAATCATCAGGATTGTCCAAGGAACAAGCGATGGCATCTTTGTTTTGTTGGCCAATATTTGGATCAACTTCCGCTGCTTTTTGATCCGCATTTTCCAGATTGGACTTGTCTACGGTGAACTGTATGGCACTTGTAGCCGCTTTGGATCTCAAGTAATACATGCCTGTTTTAAGACCTTTTTTCCAAGCGTAGAAGTGCATAGAGGTCAATTTCCCAAAGTTAGGTTCTTGCATGAAAACGTTCATACTTTGGGATTGACAGATATAGGCACCTCTGTCCGCAGCCATATTGATGACTACCTTTTGGGAGATTTCCCAAACAGTTTTGTAAAGGTCCTTGATGTTTTGAGGTACTTCTGGCATGTTTTGAACTGATCCATTAGCTGCAATCAGCCTGTTTTTCATATTATCATTCCAAAGACCTAGACGAATGAGATCTTTCATTAGGTGTTTGTTCACCACCACAAATTCACCAGATAGAGTTCTTCTTGTGTAGATATTGGAAGTGTAAGGCTCAAAGCACTCATTATTGCCCAAAATTTGTGAAGTAGAAGCTGTAGGCATTGGAGCAACCAATAAAGAGTTTCTTACGCCATATTTGCTCACTCTTTCTTTAAGCTCGGCCCAGTTCCATCTGCCAGATTTTGGTGTTACTCCCCAAAGGTCAAATTGGAATTGGCCTTTGGAAACAGGAGAACCCTCATAGGTCTCGTAAGTACCATGGTCTTTTGCCAATTCCATGGAAGTTTCCATGGCGGCATAGTAGATGGTTTCGAAAATATCTTCATTAAGGCCTGCAGCCTCCTCGGAATCAAAAGGCATTCTCAATAGGATAAAAGCATCAGCCAAGCCCTGTACACCGATACCGATAGGACGGTGTCTGAAATTAGACTTACGCGCTTCTTCTACTGGGTAATAATTAATGTCGATCACCTTGTTCAGGTTGCGAGTAGCTACCTTGGTGATTTCATATAGCTTTTGATGGTCAAAGGTTTTGTTGCCTTTAGCATCTGTAATAACGAATTTCGGTAAAGCTATGGAAGCCAAGTTACAAACAGCTACTTCATCAGGAGAGGTGTATTCCATGATTTCAGTACACAAGTTGGACGACTTGATGGTACCGAGGTTTTTCTGGTTTGATTTACCATTGGCGGCATCCTTATAAAGCATATAAGGTGTACCTGTCTCAATCTGTGATTCCAGAATTTCAAACCAAAGTTCTTGTGCTTTTACAGTTTCTCTTGCCCTACCTTCTTTTTCGTATTTTTCATAGAGCTTTTCAAATTCCTCTCCATAACATTCAGAAAGACCTGGGGCTTCATTAGGGCAGAATAGCGACCATTCTTCATTGGCTTCTACTCTCTTCATGAATAGATCAGAAAGCCAAAGTGCATAGAATAGGTCCCTGGCTCTCATTTCTTCTTTACCATGGTTCTTTTTCAGCTCAAGGAAATCCTTGATATCTGCATGCCATGGCTCTAGGTATATGGCGAAACTTCCCTTTCGCTTTCCACCACCTTGATCGACGTACCTAGCAGTCATGTCAAAGTTTCTAAGCATTGGTACAATGCCGTTGGAAACTCCATTTGTTCCTTTGATATAGGAGCCTTTAGCTCTCACGTTGTGAATAGAAAGTCCGATACCCCCTGCGGATTGG
Source organism: Echinicola marina (assembly GCF_020463795.1). Lineage (NCBI taxonomy): Bacteria > Pseudomonadati > Bacteroidota > Cytophagia > Cytophagales > Cyclobacteriaceae > Echinicola > Echinicola marina. Next base: position 2,139,971 of record NZ_CP080025.1, read on the forward strand.
GAAATCTTGGCGCATTGTTTCAAGGTATCATAAATACCGTCAATGCTGTCTTCTTTCATCGTCAGCAAGAAACATGAAGATAGCTGAGGCTTAGGAGTACCTGCATTGAATAGTGTTGGGGTAGCATGGGTGAACCATTTCTCAGATAATAAGGTATATGTTTCAATAGCTGCATCGATGTCCTCTTTATGGATGCCGATAGCTACCCTCATCAGCATATGTTGTGGTCTTTCGACTACCTTTTCATCCAGTTTGATCAAGTAGCTTTTTTCCAAAGTCTTGAAACCGAAGAAATCATAATTGAAATCTCTGCTGTAATCAATTACTTCATCAAGTTTGGCTGCATGTTTTTTGATTATTCCATATACATCAGGGGCAATCAGGGCGGCATTTTCACCTGTTTTCGGATCTACATAGGTGTACAGTCTTTTCATGGTATTTGAAAAGGACTGACTTGTAGTTTTATGAAGGTTTGAAATGGCGATTCTGGCAGCCAGTATGGCGTATTCAGGGTGTTTTACCGTCATGGATGCACAGACCTCGGCAGCGAGGTTGTCCAGCGCTGAAGTGGTAACACCATCATATAGACCATCGATAACTTTTTTAGCTACTTCAATGGGGTGGATATAACGTGAATCCAAGCCATAACATAAGTTTTCAATTCTTGTGGTGATTTTGTCGAATCTTACTGATTCTCTTCTGCCGTCTCTTTTTATTACTAACATGCTATAAGGGAGTTAAGGGTGGGAAGAAAAGTTAATTAAAAGTCCTCTTCAATGGAAAACTTAGAGGAATCAGATGCGTCTTTACCTTTCATAACCCCAGCCTTTTGGTAATCTCCAACTCTCTTCTCAAAGAAATTGGTCTTACCTTGTAATGAGATCATGTCCATAAAGTCAAAAGGATTGGTGCTGTTCCATACTTTTTCACAGCCCAATTCTACCAACAGCCTATCGGCTACAAACTCAATATATTGGCACATTAATTCTGCATTCATACCGATCAACCTTACCGGAAGGGCGTCGGTTACGAATTCTTTTTCAATGGCCACAGCGTCTTGAATAATTTCAGATACAGTTTCTTTTGGTAAGTGATTAGTGATATGCTGGGTGTACAAGTGACATGCAAAGTCGCAGTGCAGCCCCTCATCTCTTGAAATTAATTCGTTGGAGAAAGTTAGTCCAGGCATCAGACCTCTTTTCTTTAGCCAGAAAATGGAGCAGAATGAACCTGAGAAGAAAATTCCCTCCACAGCAGCAAAAGCAATCAATCTTTCATGGAAACTACCTTTATCGATCCATCTCAATGCCCAGTCAGCTTTTTTCTTGACGCAATCCAAATGTTCAATGGCATTGAACAGTCTGTCCCTTTCGGCAGCGTCTTTGATATAGGTATCGATCAATAAACTATAGGTCTCAGAGTGGATGTTTTCCATGGCAATCTGAAAACCGTAGAAAAACTTAGCCTCTGTATATTGTACTTCTGCTACAAAGTGCTCAGCTAAATTTTCATTTACAATACCGTCACTGGCCGCAAAAAACGCCAAAACATGAGAGATGAAATGTCTTTCATCATCAGTCATGTTTTTCCAGTCCTTAATATCTTGGCTAAGGTCTATCTCTTCTGCAGTCCAAAAGCTGGCTTCGGCTTTTTTATAATATTCCCATATATCATCATGTTGAATTGGGAATAATACGAACCTGCTGTTATCTCCTTGCGCTAATAGGGGTTCCGGATTTTGCATTACTTAATTAGTTCTATTAATGATAAGTTGTATATATTCTGAATCAGGTAAATCAGCCACTCTATAATGCTTTTCACTTTGTAAAATAGTGAGTTTGTAGCGGTTTTATTTTTGAGCTGTAGAACAAATATGCTCAACAAATTCCAGAAATAAAACCGGTACATTAGTGTGTGACATTAGTTTTTGACTTTTAGTCAAAATAGATATAAATATTTGTAATTCAATGTATAGTATGTGATCATTTCAAGTGTTAATTCTATTAAAACACTCTCTAAGGGCGATTCGAGTAGGCTCGAAAAAAAATTAAAAAAAAATTCCGAACCAAAATTCAAGCTAAATTTGACCATTGGTCAAGTGTTTGTTTTGTATGTAAAATGCTGTGTTATAATTATTTATGGTATTGTTTGATTTTTAATTATTGAACTTGTTGATTCTCAAATCCTAAAGAAAATCAAGTGTTTTTAGAAGATTTTTTAATTTCCCACCAAAATATGGATGTCGAGATCTTTTGTGATGGTTCATAATTAGGGGCGCAAATATAGTTGGCCTATCTCGTATAAGAGATAAAGGGGGAGCGAAATATTTCTTCTATTATGGAATACTTTTCATTGCCTGAATTATATATGAAGGCTAAGTGTCTAATAGGAAGTTTATTAAAGAATTTATTGAAATCTTGTGTATTGGTTTTTAACTTATGAAAATACTCTGTATATTTGCACCTCAATTTTGATAAAAAGTTCTTAGTATGTACGCAATAGTTAACATAGCAGGAAAGCAGTTCAAAGTAACTAAAGATCAATTTGTCTATGCACCTAAGATGCAAGGCGATGTTGACGCTTCCGTTGAATTCGATGAGGTATTGTTGGCAGATGACAACGGTACAGTATCGGTAGGTGCCCCTACAGTGGCAGGCGCCAAGGTGACAGGAAAAATTCTTGATCATGTAAAAGGTGACAAAGTAATCGTCTTCAAAAAGAAGAGAAGAAAAGGTTACAAAAAGAAAAACGGTCACAGACAAGAATTCACTAAAATACTTATTGAAAACATTACTCTTTAAGGTTATCTTAGGGTAGTCCAAAACATTTAAAATTATGGCTCACAAGAAAGGTGTCGGTAGTTCCAAAAACGGTAGAGAATCCCATAGTAAACGACTTGGTGTGAAAAAATTCGGTGGAGAAGCCGTTATTGCAGGAAACATCATCGTTAGACAAAGAGGAACCAAGCATCACGCTGGATTGAACGTAAAAGTGGGTAAAGATCACACTTTGTTCGCTGTAGCTGATGGTAAGGTTGAATTTAAGAAGAAGCATGATGGTAAATCTTATGTAAGCGTAATTCCAGCTGAGGCATAAGGTTTCAAAAAAGAATATTTGAGAAGCTGCTCTTTTACTTAAGAGCAGCTTTTTTTTTGGGTGAATTTATCTCAATGCTACGCTTTACTGAGTGTTTGGTCCTTGTTTGATACATGCCCAGCGGCTTGAATCCTATAGGGAATGGCTACTCTGATAGACTGTATAACTAGTGTTTTTATAAATAAACGTGCTATAAGTGTAAATAACTTGTTTGTTGTATTTTTTATTTGATGGAATAATAGAGTATATTTCATCAGTAAATTAATCTTCATGAAGACTGTTTTTCCTTCATCTATCGTCGAACAGACCTCAGAGTATTATCAGAACAAGATTACTGTCAGGTCTAGGATTATCTATATTAGTATATTGATTCTTGTAATGGGGATCTTTTTCAGTTTGCCATATATTGAGGTGGATGTGTCGGTGAAGGGAGAGGGCAAGTTCCAGACCTCCTTGAGCAGGAATGAAATTTATGCACCCATTTCGGGACGGGTATCAGCTATCAATATTGTTGAAAATGGGTCTGTACAAAAGGGAAGTGTTTTGGCGGAAATTAAGTCCGATCAGGTGGATTTGGAGATAGATGGACTTGACAGTCGTGGGGTACAGGTTCAGGAATTTATTTCTGATCTTAAAAAATTAATGGAAGTGAGTCCCAATAATACAAGTGACTTTTCTCCTAGGGATTTAGAATCCAAGTATTATAAAGCGGCATATTATGAGTACAATTCGGAGGTACAGCAGCTTAGAAATGTTTTGGAAAAGGAAAAGCGGGATGTGAAAAGGGCCAAGTTATTATTTGATAGCAAGGCATTGTCATTGGTAGAGTATGATGAGATAAGGGCAAAGTTCGAGCGGGCTTTGACTAACTTAGATCTTTTCCAAAGCAAAAAGCTTTCTATCTGGGAGCAAGAGCTGGCTAGTTATCAGCGTGAAATGGCCAAACTAGGTAATAATAAAAAGTTGCTTAGGGACAAGCTACATCAGTTTAAGATCATTGCAGGTGTTTCTGGGACCATAGTGAACTTCGAAAATATTAGACCGGGTGATTTTGTGTTCGCCAATCAAAAAATTGCGGAGATTTCTCCTGACAGTACTTTAAGAGCAGTCACTTATCTTTCTCCTGCGGATATTGCTTTTGTGAAGCCTGGGCAAAAAGTTCTTTTTCAGGTGGATGCCTATGACTATAATCAGTGGGGGCTGCTGGAAGGAGAGGTGAATGAAATAAGTAAAGACCTACAGATGATTTCAGAAAATGAGGTTGCTTTTAGGGTTGTCTGTAACTTGAACAGCAATACTTTAGATTTACAAAACGGGATTGAGGGTGAAGTGAGAAGAGGGATGACTTTTCAGAGCCGTTTTCTTGTGACGCGTAGGAGTTTGTATCAGTTATTATATGATCAGGTGGACAATTGGTTAAATCCTGCTGTGCAATAAAATTCGAAAAGGGTAATCAATGGGGATTAGAATCAAACAGAGGGATATTACAGATTGTGGAGCAGCTTGTTTGGCTTCAGTTGCAGGTTATTATAAGTTGAAACTGCCTCTCTCAAAGATCAGATTGTTGGCATCCACTGGGCAAAAAGGGACCAATGTTTTGGGCTTGGTGGAAGCTTCAGAAAAACTTGGTTTTTCTGCCAAGGCCCTAAGAGGTGATTTCGAGAGTTTGGGCCTGTCTCCTAAGCCAACGATTGTTCATTTAATGATCAACAACGCCCTGCACCATTATATGGTGGTATATAAGATAGGTAAGAGATTCGTTAAACTCATGGATCCAATGGATGGCATCATGCGAAAAATGAGCCATGAGGAATTTAAGGAAATGTGGACAGGAGTGATGGTGATACTGATGCCAAATGAAGAATTTAAGGCGATGGATCACAGGGTCTCTGTGGCTAGGAGGTTTTGGTTTTTGATCAGCCCTCATAAAAGTGTACTTCTCCAGACAATGGTCGGAGCATTGATTTATTCTGTTTTGGGCTTGTCGATTTCTATCTATTTGCAGAAAATTGTTGATAATGTTTTTATAGATAGGAATGCCAACCTTCTCAACCTGATGAGTGTGGCGATGGTTGTGTTATTGTTGTTCCAGATTTTTATAGGTAGCTATAATAGGTTTTTCACCTTGAAAGTGGGACAAAAAATTGATGCCCGTTTGATTTTGGGGTATTATAAACATTTGATGACCTTGCCTCAGCGTTTTTTTGATACCATGAGGGTGGGAGAAATTATTTCTAGGATAAATGATGCCGTAAAGATTCGGGCATTTATCAATGAGGTTTCCGTGGGCTTAATGGTCAATGGTTTTGTTGTATTGTTTTCCTTTGCTTTAATGTTTGCTTTGTATTGGAAGCTGGCATTGGTTATGATCTTGATCATGCCATTTTATTTTTTGATTTATGTTCTGACCAATAAGGTTAACAAAAAGGCAGAGCGGAATTTAATGGAAAAATCAGCCAGTTTGGAGACTCAAATGGTGGAGTCTGTAAGGTCTGTTGGTTTGATCAAAAAGTTTGGGGTGGAAGATTATGCGAAGCTGAGAACAGAATCCAAATTCGTATCCGTTTTAGATGCTGTTTACAAATCTGGTCTCAATAATGTTTTTTCTACAAATGCTACAGATTTAATATTGCGATTATTCACTATTGTGTTGCTTTGGGTCGGAGCAGGGTATGTGATTGGTAATGAGATCAGTCCTGGAGAGTTAGTGGCATTTTATGCAATAATGGGGTATTTGACGGGTCCTGTTGCCAGCTTAGTGGGGATGAACAAGTCTGTACATAATGCCATGATAGCTGCTGATCGTCTATTTGAAATTATGGATTTGGAAATGGAGGAAGATGCTGCAGAAAAGTTTGATCTTGAGCCATCCTCTATAGGAGATATCGTATTTCAGAATGTTACTTTTAGATATGGTAGTCATGCTAAAGTGTTTGATGGGCTTGATCTACATATCCCAAAGGGTAAGATCACGGGTGTAGTAGGAGAGAGCGGGTCTGGAAAATCCACTTTGTTGGCACTATTGCAGCATATCTATCCGGTGGAGTCTGGTCAAATTAAAATCGGCCAGTATGATATCGCTTATGTCAGCCATCATAGTTTACGGAAGCAAATTGCCGTTGTGCCTCAGCAAGTAGAGTTGATTTCAGGAAGCTTAATAGAAAATATTGCTTTTGGAGATCTTAGGCCGAATGTGAAGAAGATTATTGAAATTTGCCATTTGCTAGGCATGACAGGATTTATAGAAGCACTGCCCGGAGGTATTTCCAGTCATTTGGGAGAATATGGCATCAGTTTATCGGGAGGCCAAAGACAATTGGTTTCTATAGCAAGGGCGATGTACAGGGATCCTGAGATTTTGATTTTGGATGAAGCGAGCGCCTCTTTGGATCCAAAGTCGCAAAAAAACTTGCAATCTGTAATAAAGTTGTTGTCAAATCGAGGTAAAACTATTATTTTCATTACCCATCATCTTACTTCAGTCAAAGATTTTGACCAGATTATTGTAATGGATGATGGAAGTGTGGTAGAGCAAGGTTCCCATGATTCACTTGTTGGTTTGGAAGGGAAGTATCATGAAATGATTTTTAGGTAATCAGTGTTTTTGGTGGGGTTTAAAATTAGTTTAGCATGAATTTCATAAAGCATATCGAGCGTATTCAATTGATCAATAAATTGATCAAGGAAGAGAAGACCGGTAGTCCTGAGGATCTTTCTTCAAGACTAGGGATTAGTAGAAGGCAGCTTTATAATCATTTGGAAAGTCTTAAGGATATGGGACTGGAAGTTTCATATTCCAGAAAACTCAATAGTTTTTATTATGTGGATGAAAAACATTTGGAGATGAATTTTAGCCTTAAGGTGATAGGTCCTGAAGAGATTGAAAGCATTTATGGTGGCGTTTATTTACCTTTTGTTGAGGATGAAGAGTTTGAATTAGATTGGCTAGGGACTTGGTGAGTTTAACTGTTCCGTTTTTTGATTTAAAAGTTGGTCTGGTTGGACTTTGATCTGATAATTGCCTTTGTGTTAATATCCTTTAAAGTAAGCTTTTATAGTTATATCTTATTTTGTCTGTTTAAGGAACTGTGTTTTCAATATATGTAGCCATTTGGAGTTGGCTATAAAAAAAGACAATTATTTTTTTGAGAAAATTTATCCGTGCAAGTTAAGTGCACGGACCGCCTTTATCTTAGTATCAAGAATTAAGTGAGTTCGGATATAAAAAAGATAAGTCTGGATTCAGCACGAAGAAGTAAGTGTAATAAAAATATTCTAAAGATAATTTTTTGGCACTAATGATGTTGGTGACTTATTTAGTGCTCGTGTTGATTAACGTCAGAGGGATACATGTGTGGTGTATCCCTTTTTTTAATTATATCAATTTCAGTAAAGTTAGTATATTGTTGGATAATATGCTAAGGTTGAGGATTTTGTTTGTGAATAATTTGGGTCTGAACTATTATTTGGCTTCTAGCGGAAACTTATAATGGATCCAGGGATGTTTTATTTTGTTCAATGACCCAAAATCCCTCTTTGTTTTATGACCAATAGTTATTAGGAGAGGCTCACTGTAATAGTATTTAGAAATTTGTTTGTGAGTGCTATTAGTAATATTTTTATTGGTTAGGGTTTAAAGTATTCATTACACTTATTTGATAAGTTCAATTTCTTGGGCTTCTTTATAATTTAAATTTAAACATTCAGTATGAAAAAGTTTTCACTTTTGATGTTATGGGGCTGTTCTGTTTGCATGCCAATCATTGCGCAGAATGATATTGAATTCAGGGAGTTTACACTTGATAATGGTCTGTATGTAATCATGCACAAAGACAATACTACACCGATTGTCGTAACTTCTGTACTCTATCATGTTGGGTCCAAAAATGAAAATCCAGAGCGGACTGGCTTTGCCCATTTTTTTGAGCATTTATTGTTTGAAGGAAGCGAGAATATCGGCCGTGGCGAATATTCAAAGAAAATACAGTCTGAAGGTGGTACGTTAAATGCATTCACGAGTAATGATATTACCTATTATTATGAGTCTTTACCTTCCAATAAGTTGGAAATGGCTTTGTATATGGAGAGTGAACGTATGCTGCATGCCAAAATTGACGAGGTGGGTGTTGAAACACAGCGAGAAGTAGTAAAAGAGGAGAAAAGGCAACGTTATGATAATCAGCCCTATGGGACTATTTTACCAGAAACACTCAAAAGGGCATATGCAGAACACCCCTATCAATGGGCACCAATAGGTTCACTGGAGCATTTGAATGAAGCTTCTTTGGATGAATTTATGAACTTTTATAAATCATTCTATGTGCCTAATAATGCAACATTGACTATTGCTGGAGATATTGATTATGCGCAAACCGAAGAATGGGTGAGGATGTATTTTTCTGAAATTCCTGCAGGTGCTAAGGATATCTACCGTCCCTCCATAGAAGAACCTAAAAAGATTACGGAAATCAGGGATGTAATTTATGATAATATCCAAATACCTGCTGTAATTCAAGCATACAATTTGCCGCCTAAAAATGATCCTGATTCCTATGCCATGGATATGTTGTCTACATATTTGACTGGAGGGAATTCTTCCTTGATGACCAAAGAGCTTGTAGATAAACAGCAAAAAGCCTTGGCAGTAGCCGCTATTCCTCTTGATTTGGAGGATGGAGGGATCTTTATTATGTATGGAATTACCAATATGGGCGTTAAGGCAGAAGATTTGGAATCTGAAATAGATCTTTTGGTAAAGCAAGTTCAGGATGAAGGTGTTTCAGAGCAAGACTTTAAAAAGCTACAAAATATCATCGAGAATGACCTGGTTAGCAAAAACGCTACTATGTCTGGTATAGCTCAAAACCTTTCCCAATCCCATGTATTCTATGGCGATACTGATCATATCAATAACGAATTAGAAATGTATAGGGAGGTGAGCAAAGAAGATTTGCAGCGGGTAGCTAAGAAATACTTGACCTTAGAAGGTAGGGTAGTACTTTATTATCTTCCAAAATCTGAACAAACAGAACAATAGTGAATGACAATTTTGTGACAGTTATGAAAAAGACATATATATATATTCTTATTTGCATGGTGTTTTCAAGTATCAGCTATGCGCAAGTAGATAGAAGTAAATATCCTGAACCAGGTCCAGCTCCTAAGATTGAACTTGAAGATCCAGCGACATTTACCTTGGACAATGGACTAAAGGTTTTTGTGGTAGAAAACCACAAATTGCCGAGAGTAGCCTTTTCATTAGTGATCAATAGGGATCCCCTGTTGGAAAAGGACAAGGCTGGTATGACCGGTTTTGTTGGGGATATGTTGACAGCTGGTACCAGTAATAGAAGCAAAGATGAATTGGATGAAGAGGTTGATTTTATCGGTGCTTCCTTGAGTGCTGGTTCCACATCCATTTATGCCTCATCATTGAAAAAGCATCAAGGCAAAATATTAGACTTGATGTCAGATGTGCTGTATAATCCCATATTTCCTCAAGAGGAATTGGATAAGCTAAAGAAACAAGCTATCACAGCTTTGGCTACATCAAAGGATGATCCCAATTCAATCAGCGGGAGATTAACAGCTGCTTTGGTGTTCGGTAAGGATCATCCCTATGGAGAAACGCAAACTGAGGAAAGTTTGGGAAATGTTACTGTTGAGGATATTAAAGCTTATTATCAAACTTATTTTAAACCTAATGTAGCTTATTTGGCGATAGTAGGTGATATAGACGAGAAAGAAGCGAAAAAGGTAGTAGAAGAACACTTTTCTGAATGGGAAAAAGGAGAGGTGCCAGAATTTGATTATGAGCAACCCGAATTGCCAGAAAATAATAAAGTAGCTTTGGTGGATAGATCCGCATCAGTTCAATCTGTTATTGATATCACCTATCCATTGGAAATGAGTTTAAATAACGATGAGTATCTCGATACGAGGGTATTGAATTATATTTTGGGAGGTGGTTCTACTTCCCGTTTGTTTATGAATTTAAGGGAAGATAAGGGATATACCTATGGAGCATATTCGTCTATTGGTTCTGATAAGTTGGTTACCAGCTTTTCGGCAGGAGCTTCTGTGAGGACAGCAGTGACAGATTCCGCTATTCATGAATTTATCTATGAAATCCATAGAATAGTAGAAGAAGGGGTGAAGAAGGAAGAACTGGATGCAGCCAAGGCAAGTTTGACCGGGAGTTTTGGTAGGGCTTTAGAAAGTCCATCCACTTTGGCCAATTTTGCTATTAATATTGACCGCTATGATCTTCCAAAGGATTTTTATACCACTTATTTGCAGCGGCTTAGCGCATTGACTGTTGAGGATATCAATACAGCAGCAAATAAGTATATCAAACCTGAAAATATGTACATCACTATTGTGGGCAATGGTTCTGACCTTAAGGGAAAGCTTGAGCAATTTGGGGAAGTGAGCTTGTTTGATAACCAAGGAAACCCTGCCAAGGAAATCGAGATGACAGATGCTAATATTACCGCAGAAAAAGTGATTGATAAATACATTGATGCCATAGGAGGGAAAGATGCGTTAAGTGTTTTGGAAACAGCCAAGATAGTGATGAAGGCAGAGGTTCAAGGACAGGAGATAGAAATGACAGTCCTTTATGATGATCCAGGTATGCGCTTTAACCAGAAAGTAGCCATGATGGGGAATACAGTTTCCAGTACTACTCTGGCAGATGGGAAAGGAGCTGTAGTGGCCATGGGCAATACGCAGGAGTTGAGTGATGAACAGTATGAAGAAGCTAAAATGAGCATGTTTCTGATACCAGAATTGCACTATGTAGATTTGATGTATAGCTTAAGTTTAGATGGAATCAAAGATGTGGAAGGAGAGAATGCCTATAAAGTGGTTGTGTCAAATCCAACAGGCGCAAAAACGGTCAATTATTACAGTGTAGATTCAGGATTGAAAATAAAGAGTGAGAACGAAAAGTCAGGAGAGATGATGTTTTTAGATTACGAAGAGAAGAATGGGGTGATGTATCCGATGAAAAATATAGTGAAATCCCCGATGATTCCAGTGCCTTTAAATACTACTGTGGAAAGTTTGGAATTTAATCCAGCACTAACTGACGAAGACTTTAAATAGCGATAAATGAAAAAGACAGCCTTAGCCCTGGCGGTAATTCTTGCTGGGGCAAATTTTGAAAGTACAGCTTTCACTGAAGGTACAGCCAACATGGAGTTGGTGAAGCAGGAAGTGACTGCTGAAGAAGTGGTACAAAAATATATTGCTGCAGTAGGTGGGCAAGCGATGGTCGACGGTCTTAGAAATATGGAAATGGTTATGGAGACGGAGATTCAAGGAATGACTTTGAATATCACGGTGATAACAGACCAAGAAAATCATCGGGCATTGAACCTGACGGAAATGAACGGCAATCAGGTCGCCAAAACTTTGATTAAGGATGGCAAAGGAACTGTGGTAAGTATGGGCAAGGAGCAAGAAATTACCGGAGAGCGCTTGAATTCAATGAAGAGTCAAACTTATATTGTCCCAGAAATGTATTATACCGATTTGGGTTATGAAATCAGTTATGATGGTACAGGGGAAGTTGAAGGGGAAAAGGCCCATAGGGTATTGTTGAAAGATGCCAATGGTGTGGAAACGAGAGAGTATTATAGCATTGAGTCTGGATTGAAATTGATGACAGAGTCGGAAGTGGCAGGAAAGGTCGTTTATGAAGATTACAAAGATTGGGAGGGGATAACTTTCCCATCTAAGATTACGATGTCCAATAGTATGATGCCCGTGCCTATGGAGGTGAAAGTGATTTCGATGAAGATGAATCAGGAACTCGATGATCAACTATTTGATTGATCAATAAGGATTTAAGTGAAAAAAGGGATCTGAAATGATCCCTTTTTTATATTACCAGTTTGGATGATTTTTCATCCAATAATCAAGAGAGAATTTTCCAGAACCATAAAATAAAAAGACGATAAGTAAAATCAGTACGGCTAAAGAAATTTCAAATTCGAGGTTATTGGATACAGATAAGAATCCTTGGTTGATGTTCACAAAGAAGACCGCACCAATTAATATAGGGATCTGGAAAATGATGGCAAATCTGGTCAATAGACCGAAAGCTATCAATCCTCCCCCAACCAAATGCGCAAAGGCTACATAATGCGCCAAGGCCAAATTGAAAAATCGGAGATCACTATTGCTCATCATTTCCATTAAGGCATTGGTATTTGCTATAAACATGACGCCTTTATAAAATATGAATAGCCCAAGGGCTACTCGGATAAAATCAATCCATTTAGGATGGTGGGTGTCAGCCCAAGATTCGATTTCTGAAATAGTTGCCATGATATTTTTGGGTTTTGTTATCATATAATATACGAAAATATCGGCGTACTGTGTTGGAAATCATTGATTTAAATCGTTGTATGGCTCCGTATTATTCCATCCACTTGACTCTTTTGTTATTTTCTTCCATTACTTCGAATCTGAAAGAAGGATAATAGTGGCCTTTTTTATCTTCTAGTACTAATTGAATAGGTCTGCCAAATCTATTGATGGATAAATGGATTTTTTGTACCCCTTTAGCTGGATTATTTTCAAAAGCTAATCCATCTACCTGTTCAATTTTATCTCCAAGCATGAGTAAATTGAATGCAGCGCTCTCAGGGTGAATTTTTGATATCGTGCCATCCGTATGTAATTTGATTCCAAATTGCGACATATAATAGTCGCTGTTTTTCTCTCCGTTTATCTTGATATTGATACTTTCTAATTGGGCTTTTAAAACAGGAAAAAGGTCTTTTTTGCCTGTAACATAATCTTTGAAAAAGTTATCTATAATTTTAGGGCTTGAATGATGCAGCGTTACGATGTTTTGAAAGTCCTCCATGTCATAGCCCTTATGTTTTTTGCCAAAATTGTTCCACATGTCTTTCATTACCTCATGTAGGGAACTGCCTTCATCCAATAATATCAGATCAAGGCAAAGTGAGATCAAGGCTCCTCTGTTATAAATGCTGACTTTTTTATCCGGGATTCCAGGTTTATATCCATCCAGCCAGAGGTCAAAACTGGAGGCTGCAATGGACTGGTTTTGCCAACCAAATGATTCAAATTCTCTTTGGAATAGCTTTTCTAGAATTTTGCTTAAATATTCTTCCAAATTGAAATAGCCGGATTTTAACAAAAAGATATCTCCCATATAGGTGGTGACTCCTTCAGCGACCACCCCGGTTTGTATATAGGCTTCTTTAGAAAAATCATAAGGCAATAATTCCTTGGGTCTGATCCGGCAAACATTCCAAAAGTGGTAGAGCTCATGAGCACTTACGCCGAAAAGCTCTTCCAGATTTTTCTTTTCCGAAAGACTTTCAGCAGGTCCAAAGGTGATAACGGTAGAAAATTGATGTTCTACACCGTGATAATGCTTATATGGTAGAAGTTGATAGAGAAAGTGATAATTCTGAGCAGGGAAATCTCCAAATGCGCTAATTTGCTTTTGGGTAAAGCCTTTAAAGCTTTCCAATAGCTTCTCTATATCAAAATGAATTTCCCCATGGAACCAAAGATGGAAAGTTGATTGCTCCGCTTGATAGCTATAATGATTTAAAGTGGCACTGCTAAGAAAAGGGCTGTCCACTAAGTGTTGGAAATTGTCCGCTTGAAATAGGTTTCTGTCTATTTTAGGTAGTGCAGTTGCAGCTTTGTAGTCATCAGGGATTGAAACGGACACTTGTATGGATTCGTTTTCCCTGCCTTTAATTTCAAAAATGAAATTGATAAAATTAAGATAGAGCTGTTCATCATCAGACCAGCTTCCGCCAGCATCCATTTGGTTGGCATGAAATTTATAGGATACAGTATATATACCTTTATTTGAGGCCTTAAAACACCAAAGGTCTTTGTTTTGCTTTTCCCAATCAACAGCTGATTGGTCTAATTGTACTGAAAAATCCCGGATATTCTGGGCATAATTGGTGATTTCATATCTTCCAGGCCTCCAAGAGGGGAGTTGTAAATTTACTTTTTCTCCTTGCTTACAATGAAGGTTTAGCTTAACTTCAATAAATTGACTAAGTGGATTGTTTCGTTTTATCAGGTATTCCATTTACATTTGTGCTTTGACAATAAACAAAAGTAACCCACTGGTTTGTAAATAAAAAAATACTATCTATCTTTGCAATCCTTTTCAGGGTCAACTGGGAAGGGGAGTCAAAGAAAAGCAATAAAAATTAAAACATAAATCGATAATGAAGTGAGGAGCTGGTAGAATTATCACTTTAAACTTCCGCTTTATCGGTAGAAAATTAAACGATCATGAAAAGAACATTCCAACCTTCTCGCAGAAAAAGAAGAAATAAGCACGGTTTTAGGGAAAGAATGGCGACACCTAACGGAAGAAGGGTTGTTAAGTCAAGAAGAGCAAAAGGTAGACATAAATTAACAGTGTCTTCAGAAAAAACGCTTAAGAAGTAATTGTTGAAAGATTCATTTCTTTGTTTTGATGCCTTATTGCTATGAATTATAGGCTTCCCAAGAATGAACGATTACATTCTAAAAAGTTAATAAAGGAACTTTTTGATAAAGGTTCCTCTTTTTTTTTATATCCCTTCAAAGTAATTTATTTGCCCTTAGATCAAGCTGAGGAAACCAATCAGGTACTTTTTTCTGTTTCCAAAAGGAAAATAAAGAAAGCTGTTGATCGTAATTTCATCAAAAGGAGAGTGAAAGAAGCCTATCGGCTGAATAAATCCATTCTTTTAGATGGTGAAAGCGAGAAAAAAATGATAGCTTTCGTCTACGTTTCATCAAAATTGGAAACCTTTCAGGCCATCCAACCTAAGGTGATTAAAATATTAAACCGCCTTGCAGCCCAGCAAGGGAACAAATCTAGTCAAGATGAAGAAAAGAAATAGAGTTATTGCCTTCGCTATGGTCCTCATCGTTGGGGGAGGACTTTTGTTTTCATTCAAAGGCAAAAATGATAAGCTTTTTCTGATAGCCAAGAATTTGGATATTTTTGCCTCTCTGATCAGGGAGTTAGATTCTTATTATGTGGATGAAATCAATCCTGAAGAATTAGTGACTGTGGGGATTAATGCCATGTTAGAAGAGCTTGATCCCTATACAACGTATATTCCTGAAGAAGAATCGGATGATTTTAGGACCATGACCACCGGAGAGTATGGGGGGATTGGTGCGCTAATCGGTAATAGGATAGGTGTCAATATGGTATTGATGCCTTACAAAGGTTTTCCTGCCCAGAATGCTGGATTGAGGATCGGAGATGAGTTATTAGAGGTTGATTCTGCAAATGTAGTTGAATTGCCGACGAGCGATATTTCCAAAATGCTGAAGGGGCCTGCCAATACACCGGTGAGGGTAGTGGTAAAACGGAATAATGATACCTTAGCGTTTGATTTGACCAGAAAGAAAATTGTTATTACCAATGTTCCTTATTACGGGATGGTCAATGATCGTGTTGGATATATTAAGTTGACGGATTTTACCACAAATGCTGGTGATGATGTTCGTAAAGCCTTGGTCGATTTAAAGGAGCAAGGAGCGGAAGAATTGATTTTGGATTTACGAGATAATCCCGGAGGCATCCTTAAAGAGGCTGTAGATATTGTGAGTTTGTTTGTGCCAAAAGGAAGGGAAGTAGTAAGTACTATTGGTAAATTGGATAATGTAAATGCTGAATATAAAACCTCTAGGTCACCTGTAGATAAGAAAATGCCTTTAGCTGTTTTGGTCAATGAAAGATCTGCCTCGGCTTCAGAGATTGTTGCTGGTGCATTACAGGATTATGACCGCGCTGTATTGGTAGGGAGAAAGACTTTTGGGAAGGGACTCGTGCAAAGTACCATACCCTTATCTTATAATGCGCAGGTCAAAGTGACGACTGCAAAGTATTACATTCCGAGTGGACGTTGCATTCAAGAAGTGGATTACAGTCATAGAGATGAAAATGGAAATGTTGGGATTGTAGCGGATTCTTTAAGGCGAGAATTTAAGACTAAGAATGGCAGGACTGTATGGGACGGGGCTGGAATTGAACCAGATGAGGATGTTGAGCCGAGAAAATATGCCCCCATTACATATAGTTTGGTAGCACGTAGCTTGGTCTTTGAATTTGTTAACCAATATTATTACGAGCATGATAGTATTGAGGCTCCTAGGGAATTTGAGGTGAGCGATGAGATTTACGATGAATTCGTTTCATGGTTAGAAGGTAAGGATTACGATTATGTTACTAGAGTGGAAAAATCCATCGAAGATTTGGAAGCTTATGCCAAGGAGGAAAAATACTTTGATGATATCAAAAGTGAGATAGATTCATTGAAGAAAAGTTTAAGCCATAATAAAGAGCAAGACTTGATTACTTATAAAGATGAAATAAATGAGGCTTTAAAAGATGAGATTGTTTCTAGGTATTATTATCAGGGAGGTGTAGTAGAGGCTTCTATTGATAAAGATGAAGAGATAGAGAAAGCGCTTGAAGTCTTAGCTGACCAAAGTAGATACGAAGAGATCTTACGGCCTGTGATAGCCAAAAAGTAAGGTCTCAAAAAGATTTTGAGCTCCTTCTCAGTTTCGATGAAAATCGTGAATGGGAAGGAGTTTTTTGTTCTTGAGGCTTTATTTAAAGGGAGCTTAGGTGAATTTGTCTTAGGGAAGCATGAAATAAGATTTTGTTATCTTTGCTAACTCTTTTACTAAGGGACGGAAAAAAGAAAAAAATGGGATTAATATTATCAATAGATACAGCTGTTTCTGTTTGTTCTGTGGCTCTGCATCAGGATGGTCAATTATTAGCTTTGTTGGAGTTGCACCAAGAAAATGTGCATGCCCAAAAGTTAATGCCTGCTATCAAAGAGTTGATGGAGCAAACGGGGGTGCAATCTTCCCAATTAGATGCGGTGGCAGTTTCAGAAGGGCCTGGCTCATACACGGGATTAAGAATAGGGGTCTCTACTGCTAAGGGGATAGCTTTTGCGCATAGCATTCCATTGATTGGGGTGGGAAGTTTGGACGCGCTTGCTTACCAGGTTAAAGGTTTTGCGGAAGATGGTACTGTGATTGTACCTATGATCGATGCGAGAAGAATGGAGGTTTATAGTAAAGTGTTCAATAGTTTGCTTGCCATAATTGAAGATATAAAACCAGAGATTATTGATGAATCCTCTTATCAGGAGTATTTGAAAAATGGCTTGGTTTATTTTTTAGGAGATGGTGCCCAAAAGGTGTCAGAAGTCATAATGCATCCTAATGCCCGTTTTTACAATATTACTAATTCAGCTGTTTCTGTAGGGGAGATAGCGCATGAAAAATTTGAAAGAGAAGAATTTGTTGATGTAGCTTACTTTGAACCGAACTACTTGAAGGAATTTAGGGTTGTGAAATCAAAGAAAAATCCATTATTGTCATGAGTGAAATAATT